>DASTYI010000055.1:0-6627 GCA_035765045.1 Iamia sp.
GCCGGCCGGGTCGCCCAGCAGGCGGCGGCGGTCAGCCTCCACGTCCACGGCGGCTACGGGTTCATGGAGGAGTACGACGTCCAGCTCTACTTCCGCCGGGCCAAGACCGTGCGGCTGCTGGCCGGCGACCCGCGCGACGACCTCCTCCACGTCGCCGACCGCTGCTTCGGCCCGGTCGGCGCCCCCCTGCCCGACGCCGAGTCGATCGTCCTCGGCCCGCTGGCCCCCGACCGCCGGCCCGACCGCGAGCGGCTCGACGGCTTGGAGTTCCGGCTCCCCGCGGCGGTCGAGGAGTTCCGGGCCGACGCCCGGGCCTTCCTCGCCACCCACGTCACCGACGCCGTGATCGAGCGGGCCCACGAGACGGGCACGATCCACGACTGGGGCCTCCACCGGGCCATGGCCGAGGGCGGCTGGATCTCGGCCGGGTGGCCCGAGGAGTGGGGCGGCCAGGGGCGCTCGCCGCTGGAGATGAACGCCCTGACCGAGGAGATGTACCTGTCGGGGGCGCCGGTCGACGGCATCGGCGTCGCCAACCTCGTCGCCCACACCCTGATGTACGAGGGCACCGACGAGCAGAAGGGCGAGATCATCCCCAAGGTTCTCGCCGGCGAGGTGTTGACCTGCCTCGGCTACAGCGAGCCCGACGCCGGCAGCGACGTCGCCGCCTGCGCCACCCGGGCGGTGCGCGACGGCGACGAGTGGGTGATCAACGGGCAGAAGATGTTCACCACGCTGGCCCACGAGAGCCAGTACGTCTTCCTCCTCACCCGCACCAACACCGAGGTGGCCAAGCACAAGGGCCTCACCATGTTCCTGGTGCCGATGGACACCCCCGGGATCAGCATCACGCCGGTCCACACCATGGGCGGCGAGCGCACCAACATCACCTGGTACGACGACGTGCGGGTCTCGGACCGGTGGCGGGTCGGCGACGTCGACGGCGGGTGGAAGGTGATGATGACCGCCCTCGTCTTCGAGCGGAACTCGGCCTGGTACGGCGAGGCGGTGCGGCTCCTCGCCCACGGGCTGCGCTGGGCCCGGGAGTCGGGGCGGATCGACGACCCCTCGGTGCGCGAGCGGCTGGCCACCGCCGCCATCGGCAACGAGGTCGCCAACCTGCTCGGCTGGCGGGCGGCGTGGCTGGCCTCGACCGGCGCCCTCCCCGGCGTCGAGGGGACGATGGCCAAGCTGGCCACCACCGAGCACTACCAGCGGGCCGCCGACGACTTGATCGACATGCTCGGCGCCGACGGGATCCGCCGCCACGGCTCGCCCGAGGCCCCGGCCGACGGCTGGATCGAGGCCACCTTCCGCCACTGCCAGGTCACCACGATCTACGGCGGCACGTCCGAGGTCCTCCGGGGCATCATCGCCGAGCGCGGCCTCGGCCTCCCCCGCGCCGGCCGCTAGCACCGCCTCAAGGTGCCTGGCACCTTGAGGCGGTCAGCCGGCGTCGGCGGCCACCACCTGGGCGGCGAGACGCTTGGGGGCCACCAGCGCGTAGCTGGTGCGGACCATCTCGACCACCTCGGCCCAGCGGTCGCCCTCGACCCCGTCGGGGATCGTCAGGCTCACCCAGCCGTGCCGACCCAGGCCGTAGCCGGCGGGCTCGGCCCCCGGGGTCGAGGCGACCACGGCGGCCGCCTCCTCCTTCGGGAGCTTGACCGACAGGTGCGTCGCCTCGGCGTCGCAGAAGACGAAGCTCTTCGTGCGGACCCGGAACGTCGGGTGCCCGTCCCACGCCTCGACGTCGACCCGCTCGGCCTCGGGCAGCGCCAGCGCCACCGCTTCCAGTCGGGCCATGTTGCTCATGGGTCAGAGTCTGCCCTGCGCGAGGGCTTCCAGGGCGAGGGCGGCGGCGATCAGGTGCGGGCCGTGGGCCTGGCGCCAGGCGGCGAGGAGGTCGTCGGCGTCGCCCCCGTCGGCCAGGTCGTCGAGCCAGCTGCGGAGGCGCTCGGCGGCCACGGCCAGGTCGGGCGGGGGATGGCTCATCGGCCCATCCCACCCGGGACCGGCGCGCCCCGCATCCGGGGGACCCCGTGCTAGGTCGCCGGCTCGCGAAGGGTGGGGTCGGTGAGGGCCCGGGCGGCCAGGCCCCGGCGACCCCGGACCGGGAGCTTGCGGTACACCGCCGACAGGTGGGCCTCGACCGTCCGCTCGCTCAGGAAGACGGCGGCGCCGATCTCCCGGTTCGACGCCCCGGCGGCGGCCATGCGGGCGATCCTCAGCTCCTGCGGGGTGAGCAGCTCGTGGCCCGACGCCCCCGCCTCGGCCACCGCCCCACCGGCCGCCACCAGCTCGGCGCGGGCCCGCTGGAGCCACGGCGTCGCCCCCGCCTCGCCGAGCAGGGCGCAGGCCCGCTCCAGGTGGGTGCGGGCCTCGGCCCGGCGCCGGGCCCGGCGGGTGACCTCGCCCCAGACCAGCTCGGTCCGCCCCGCCCCGACCAGGTGGCCCGACGCCTCCAGCCCGGCGAGGGCGGGGCCGAGGAGGGCGACGGCGGCGTCGGGGTCGTCGGCCAGCAACGCCTCGGAGCGGGCGAAGCGCTCGATCGAGCGGCCCCGCCCGGCGGCGTCGGCCTCGGCCAGCACGGCCCGGGCCTCGTCCACCCGCCGGGCCCGGGCCAGGGCCTCGACGTACTCGGGCTCCCAGCGGACGGCGTGGCGGCCGAGGCCGATCTCCCGGTGGAGCCAGCGGTAGGTGTCGATGGCCCGGTCGAGATCGCCGACGGCGAGGGCCAAGGTGGCCTCGGCCACCGCCCCGGCCGAGCGACCGATGTCGTCGTGGGCGGCGTCGATGACGGCGCGGGCCCGGGCCACCCCCTCGGCGTCGCCGGCGTTGGCCGCCGCCACCCCCATGCCGCTGGCGGCGATGAAGGCCTGGTGGGGCGACCCGATCTCGGTGGCCAGGCTGATCGCCTCGTCGCCGAGCACCACCGCCACCGTCTGCGACCGCCCGTGGTACTGGACCTGGAGGGCGCCGAGCAGCCAGACGAGGGGCACCACGGCGGCCGACTGGCGCAGGTCGCGCTCCAGGTCGCGCAGGAGGGCCAGGACGTCGGGGTGGCGGACGGCGTAGCCGAGCACCGGGGCGACCGCCCCCGCCACCAGCGGGCCGGCGGCGTGGAGGCCCCGCTCGGCCAGCAGGGCCCGGGTAGCGGCCACGCACGGGCCCGGATCGCCCCCGGCCAAGGTGTCGACGGCGGCGAGGACCACCGCCACCTCGGCCGCCCGGTCCGGCGGCAGCCGGTCGGCCAGGTCCCGCAGGCGGGCCGTCTCGGCCACGACGCCGCCCAGGTCCGACAGCCGGGCCATGGGGATCAGCGCCTCGAGCAGGGCCGAGGCGGCGGCGTCGGGATCGGTGGCGGCGACCCGGTCGGCCGCCGTCCGCAGCGCCACCACCGCCTCGGCGTCGTAGCCGGCCAGGTGGAGCGCCCGGGCCCGCAACCGCTCGACCAGCGCGGCGGTGGCGTCGTCGCCCTCGGCGGCCCGGTCGAGGAGCGGGGCGGCGGCGTCGAGGTCGCCCAGAGCGAGGCGCCACTCGGCGGCCCGGGCCCGGCGCCGGGCCGCCGCCACCGGGTCGACCCCCAGGTCGGCGGCCCGTTCGAGCTCGGCCGCGGCCGTGGCCAGGGCGCCCCGGCGGGCCAGCTCGGCGCTCGCCCCGTCGAGGGCGGTGGCGACCTCCTCGTCGGGCCCGGGGGCGGCCAGCGAGGCGTGGATGGCCCGGCCCACGGCGTCGGCCCCGACCTCGGCCCACGCCGCGTGGATGGCCCGGCGGTCCTCGTCGGGGGCGGCGGCGAGCACCGCGGCCCGCACGGTCGGGTGGGTGAAGGCGAGGCCCTCGGGGGTCGCCACCACCACGTCGGCGGCGAGGGCCGCCCCCCAGCCCGCCCCGCCACCACCGAGGGCGGCGACCACGGCGTCGACCTCGGCCTGCGGCTCGCCCCGGGAGCAGGCCAGCACCAGCAGGGCCCGGCGGGTGGCCGGGTCCAGCGCCTCGACCCGGGCCCGACCGCTGTCGAGCAGGCTGGCGGGCAGGGGCAGCGTCGCCGGCGCCGGGGCGGCACCCGAGCGCACGTCGGCGTCGAGGGCCCGGGCCGCGGCGACCAGGAGCATCGGGTTGGTGCCGACCTCGGCCACCAGCCGCTGGCGGAGGGCGGCGGGGACGACCCCCTCGTGGCCCAGCAGCTCGTCGGCCGACGCCGCGTCGAGGTCGACCAGGGTCCGCTGGGGCAGCTCGTCGGGCACCCGGCTGGCGGCGATCACCCCGACCGGATCCGACCCGAGGCGGCGGGCCACGAAGCGGAGCACCCGGCGGCTCTCGTCGTCGAGCCAGTGCAGGTCGTCGACCACGATCACCAGGGGGCGCTCGGGGGTGGCCCGGGCGGTGACGACGTCGAGGGTGCCGACGGCGACGGCGCGCAGGTCGATCGGCCCACCGGGGTCGTCGAGCAGCAGCACCCGGCGGAGGGCGGCGGCCCGGGGCGGGGCCAGGCCGGCCAGCACCTCGGCGTCGACCAACGGGTCGAGGAGGCTGGCCAGCCCGGACCAGGCCAGGTCGGCCTCGGACTCGACGCCGGTGGCCCGCACCACCTGGGCCGTCGGGGCGAGGGCCGGCACCTGGTCGAGCAGCGCCGACTTGCCCACCCCGGCCCGGCCGACGAGCACCAGCGCCCGCCCCCGGCCGGCTCGGACGTCGTCGAGCAGGCCGCCCACCGAGGCCAGGTCGTAGCGGCGTCCGACCAACACGGGATCGGACCCTAGGCCGACGACACGGGGTTCCCCCGATGCCGCACGGGGGCCGGCAGGCGCACCGTGTCGGCATGACCACCACCGCACGCCGACGCCGCCGGGCCCTCGCCGGCCTCGCCCTCACCGCCCTCCTGCTCGGGGCCTGCGGCGGGGGCGGCGACGGCGACGAGTCCGCGTCGGGAGCCGAGGGCGGGCCCTCGGACGCCGCCGAGGAGACGACCACGACCTCCTCGACGACGACCACCACGACGGCGCCGACCACGACCGAGGCGCCGACCACCACCACCGAGGCGGTCAGCACCGCCCGCTACACCTTCGACGACACCTTCGACACCGACACCGGCTGGAACGTCGGCTGCAACGACATCGGCTGCGCCGGGATCGAGGACAGCCACTTCTACTCCGACATCTACGCCGGCGAGAAGGAGATCGACCAGCACTCGGAGTGGGAGGGCCGGACCCTCTACGACGTGACCATCGAGACCGGAATCATCTCCTTCGGCGCCGGGAACCCCGAGGGCGGCGTGGTCTGCTTCGCCGACCCCGACGCCGGCACCTACTACGACTTCACCGTCGGCGCCGACGGCCAGGGCTCGCTCTACAAGTTCGACGGCTCGGGCGGCGAGGCGCTGGCCGGGCCGTTCACCGTGCCCGACTTCGACCCCGAGTCGACGATCGTCCAGGCCTACTGCGCCTACAACGACGACGGCAGCGTGCGCCTCGGGATGGGCGTCAACGACCAGACCGTCGCCGACGTCACCGACGACGACCCCCTGCCCCCCGGCGAGGTCGGCCTCATCACCTACGGCGACCCCGACGTCCTGAGCACCGTCCACTACGAGCTGGTCACCGTCGAGGCCTCCGAGCTCCTCGACTGAGATCGCGTCCGGGCGGCCGCGCGGCAACGGGGTGCCGCCGCCCGGACGTGCCGTCCCCACACCCACCGGCCCGCCCCGATCCCCCTCGGGGCGGGCCCTTCACGTCCTAGGGCTGCTCGACCTCGGTGATGGCCCCCTCGATGACGTAGGTCGTCTGCTCGCAGCGGAGCCGCACCTCCTCGGCATCCGGGTAGGGCAGCACCTCCTGGCCCCACGCCGTGGCCAGGTCCCCGGCGACCGGCGTCAACAGCGCCCCGGCCAGGAAGGCGGCGACCACCCGGGTCAGCACCTTCAACCCGCCCCGGCTGCTCTCCCCGTCGATCTGCGACTTCTGGCTCTCGAGCGTGAGCAGCCGGTGCTGGACCGTGAGCTGCTCGTAGCGCACCAGCTGGTCCCGCAGCGCCGCCGTCGCCTGTGCGCCCTCGGCCCGGAGACGGTCGACCTCGCCCTCGAGGTGGGCGACGTAGGCCTTCAGGGCCTCGTTCTCGATGACCGTGGCCGCGAACCAGCCGAGGAATTCTTCCAGGGCCGTGCGGACGACGTCGGCCTGCCGGGCCTCGCCGGGCGCCAGCCAGGCCGTCACCGCTGGGACGAGCCCGGGGAACACCCACGTGCGCCCGGCCAGGTCGGGGGGAGCGGCGTCGGTGATCCGGTAGAGCTCGACGAAGGGGTCGTCCGCGGGGGTGTAGCCGCTCAGGTGGAGGTGGGTGCCGTCGTCGTCACTGGCGACCTCCAGCAGGAGGAGCCGATCTTCGGTGGCGGCCAGACGGTTCAGGCCAGGCTTCGTCGTCACGAGATCGAACCCCGTCGCCTGCGCCGCCCGCTCGATGTCGGACATCATCGCCCGGACGTCCTCGGCTGAGAGGTGACGGTCGGCCTCGGCCATGACACCGAAGGTGAGCGTGGGCATCGGGCGAGCACCGCGCTAGCGGTCGGCGGTGGCCTTCTCGCTGACGACCTTGCTGGAGCCGCCGGGCTGCATGGTGACGCCGTAGAGG
>DASTYI010000056.1:0-35249 GCA_035765045.1 Iamia sp.
CCGCAGGCCGAGGCGAAGGCGGTGACGGCCTCGACGGTGGCGTCGGAGGCGGTGAGCGGGGCGATGACCTCGACCAGGCTCATCATCGGGGCCGGGTTGAAGAAGTGGACGCCGACGACCTGGTCGGGGCGGCCGGTGGCGACGGCCATCTCGACCACGGGGAGGGTCGAGGTGTTGGTGGCGAGGATGGCGTCGGGCTTGACGGCGGCGTCGAGCTCGGCGAACAGGGCCTTCTTGATGGCGAGGTCCTCGACGACCGACTCGATCACGAGGTCGCAGTCGGCCAGGTCGCTGATCTGGTCGGTGGCGCTGACCCGGCCGAGGACGGCGTCGCGGTCCTCGGCGGAGAGACGGCCCTTGTCGACCTGCTTGGCGAGGCTCTTCTCCAGCCCGGCGACCATGGCGTCGGCGGTCTCCCGCTTCCGCGACCGCAGCACGACGGTGTGGCCGGCCTTGGCCGCCACCTCCGCGATGCCGGATCCCATGATCCCGGAGCCCACGATGCCGACGGTCTGGATGGCCATGGGCGCCGAGGCTACCGACCGGTAACCAACGGGCCCAAGACGCCGGGGGGCACTTCGACCAGCCGGTCCGGCCGGAGCCGGCCCACGTTGCGCGCATCGCCCAACCCGGCCCAACGTGGGCGGGTGACGAACGCCGCCGACCCGGTCCCGGACGATCCCGCCGTCCCGTGGGTGGCGGTGGCCGCGGCGGGGCTGCTGGCCGGGTTCACCTCGGGGCTGTTCGGCGTGGGCGGCGGGATCGTGGTGGTGCCGGCGCTGACCCTCCTGGCCCGGTTCCCGCCCAAGCTGGCGACGGGCACCTCGCTCACCGCCATCGTCCCCATCTCGGTGGCGGGGGCGATCGGCTACGCCACCGCCGGCGAGGTCGACGGCGCCGTGGCCCTCCTGGTCGCCGTGGGCGCGCTGGCCGGGGCGGTGATCGGGACCCGCTGGCTGGAGTCCATCTCGGTGCCGGTCCTCCAGGTGCTGTTCGCGGTGCTGATGCTGCTGACGGCGGTGCGGATGGTCACCGGGGGCGAGGCCGACGGCGCCGGCCGCGTCGACCTCGGCCCGGCGGCGATCGTCGGGATGGTCGCCCTCGGCCTCGCCGCCGGGATCCTGGCCGGGCTGTTCGGCGTGGGCGGCGGCGTCATCATCGTCCCCGTCCTCACCCTCGTGTTCGGACTGCCGCTGGTGCTGGCCAAGGGCACGTCGCTGGCGGTGATCATCCCGACGGCGCTGATGGGCACGCTCCGCAACCGGCGCTCGGGGCTCACCGCCCTCCGCCCGGGGCTGGTGGTCGGGCTGGCCGGCGTGGCCTCGGCGGTGGCCGCGTCGCGGCTCTCGCTCGGGCTCGACCCCGAGGTGTCGGCGGCGCTGTTCGCCGTCCTGCTGGTCGGGGTCGCCGTCCGCCTGGCCGCCACCGCCCGCCGCGCCGACGGGGCCGGGGCCTGACTACGGTCGACCCCCATGCCCGGACCCCTGGCCCTCGTGGGTGGCTCCCCGTTCCACGCCGACACCGCCGTCGAGGCCGAGCTGGCGACCGCCGCCGGTGACGCCGGGGTGGTCGTCCTCCCGACCGGCTCGGCCTACGAGCACCCGCAGCGGCTGGTCGACGCGGCCGTGGCCCGCTTCGCCGACCTGGGCGTGACCGCCCGGGGGCTCGACGTGCTGGGCCGGCGCGACGCCGTCGACGAGGCCAACGCCGCCGCCGTGCGGGAGGCCGGGGTCGTGTACCTGGCCGGCGCCTCGCCGATGCACGTCCGCTCGGTGCTCAAGGAGACCCCGGTGTGGGAGGCGATCGTCGCCGCCTGGCAGGGGGGTGCGGCCCTCGCCGGCACCGACGCCGGAGCCATGGTGCTCTGCGATCCGATGGTCGATCCCCGGGGCGGGGCCTTCACCGTCGGCCTCGGCCTGCTGGCCGGGGTGACGGTCATCCCCGGCTTCGACACGTGGTCCGAGGACGTCGTCCACCGCACCCGCACGCTCTCGCCCGCCGGCGCCGTGATCGTCGGCGTCCACGCCGGCTCGGCCCTGGTGCGCGACCCCGACGGGACGTGGCGGGGCGTCGGCCCCGTCGCCCCCGCCGTCTTCGTCGGCGGCCAGCCCGCCACCCTGGCCGACCTCCCCGCCTGACCCGGCGCCCCCGGCAAGCCTCGAGCTGGCGAGTGTCAGGCCTCGGTGATGGTGACGGAGCGGATGACGTAGAGGGTGGTGGGGGTGCCGTTGCTGGCGGCGTCGCCGCTGTTGGCCATCTCGGTGGCCAGCTCCAGGCCCTCGGTCACCGTGCCGAAGCGGGGGTAGTTCCCGGCCTGGTCGAGGGCCTGGAGGGCGCTGTCGTCGGTGACGATGAAGAACTGGCTGCCCGAGACGTTCTCGGCCCGGGCCATGGCCACGTCGCCGGTGGCGTAACCGCCCTCGGGGTGCTCGACGTCCTCCATGTCGTAGCCGGGGCCGGTCGTGCCGTAGTCGGGGGTGCCGTCGGCGCCGGCGGCGCCGCTCCCGCCGACCTGGGCGACGAAGTCGGGCACCAGCCGGTGGAAGGGGATGCCGTCGTAGAACTTGTAGCGGGAGAGGACGACGAAGTTGTTGACCATCGTCGGCGCCGCCTCGCTGTCGAGGGCGATCGTGATGGTGCCGGCGTCGGTGGCCGTGCCCGCCTCGTCGACCCGGTCGATGGCGATCTCGGCGGTGAGGGCCTGGCCCTCCTCGATGCAGGTGGGCGGCGCCTGGGCGAAGACGGCGACCCGCTCCTCGCTGCCGTCGGTGGCCGGGCACGGGGTCTCGCCCTCCAGGGTGCGGCCGGCGGGGCCGGGCGGGAGGGTGACCGGCTCGGCCGGGGTGGTGGTGCTGGAGGTGTCCTCGGGCTCGGTCGAGGTGGTCGTCGTGCTGCCGTCGTCGGCGGTGTCGTCGCCGGGCGGGTCCTCCTGGACGAGGATGGCGACGGCGGCCACGGCCACCCCGACCACCAGCACGGCGATCAGGAGCCGGACGATCCGGTTGCGACGCCGGGCCTGGGACTCGGCGGCCCGGGCCTCCTCCATGCGCGAGCGGTGACCGGTCTTGTGCCTCTGACGCTTCTCTGCCGATGTCACAGCGGGCGAAGGTACCCGTTCGGCACCCGGTGGCGCTGGTCACCCAGCGTGTACCCGACCAGGGACGGGGCACGATGCGTCGCCGCGCGGCCACGCGATGCGGCAGAATGGGTCGATGGACACCGAAGAGGGCGCGGTCGAGGGGAGCGAGGGCGACGATGCCCCCGCGGCCGAGGAGGGCCACGCCGACGCCATCAGCGACGAGGAGGCCTTCGCCTACCGGGTCGGGCAGCGGCTCCGGGCCATCCGCCAGGCCCAAGCCCTCTCGCTGTCCGACGTCGAGGAGCAGTCGGGCGGGCGCTGGAGCGCCTCGGCCGTCGGCGCCTACGAGCGGGGGTTCCGCAACCTGTCGCTCCCCCGGCTCAAGGCCCTGGCCGACTTCTACCGGGTCCCGGTCAGCGTCCTGCTGGGCGAGACCGGTCCCGCCGGGGGCCAGCCGGCCGACCGCCGCAAGCTGGTGCTCGACCTCCAGGCCCTGCGCGAGGTCGACACCGCCGAGCCCGTCCAGCGCTTCATCCAGTCGATCATCGAGGCCCGCGGCGACTTCAACGGCAAGGTCCTGTCGCTGCGGGCCGACGACCTCAAGTCGCTCTGCGTGCTCTGCGGCGGCGACATCCCCACCGGGGTGGCCCAGCTCCGGGCCTGGGGCGTGCTGATCGACGGGCCCGAGGTCGCCGAGCCGCCGCCCGACTTCCGGGCCCGCCCCGCCCGCCAGCAGCGCCGCACCACCGACCGACCCGCCTGACCGCCTCAAGGTGCCAGGCACCTTGAGGCGGAACGCTTGGGGCGGCGACGACCGGTCCCGGTACCGTCGGGCGCCATGGAGCCAGGCCAGACCTCGTCGGAGACGGGTCCCCGCGCGGACCGGGAGCGGAAGCTGGCCGAGCTCAAGGCCCTGGGCGTCGACCCCTATCCGGCCGACGCCCACCGCACCCACCTGACCCAGGAGGTGCGGGACCGCTACGGCGAGCTCGAGGGCTCGACGGCCACCCTCTCGGGCCGGCTGATGGCGCGCCGGGGCCACGGCAAGCTGATGTTCTTCGACCTCCAGGACGCGGCCGGCCGGCTCCAGTCGATCCTCGACGTCTCGCTCCTCGGCGGCACCGACCCGGCCACCGGCTCGCTCTCCTTCGAGCACGTCGACCGGCTGGTCGACCGCGGCGACCTGATCGAGATCACCGGCGAGGTCACCACCAGCCGCCGGGGCGAGATCTCGCTGATGGCGTCGCAGGTGCGGATGCTGGCCAAGGCGGTCGAGCCGCTGCCCGACGCCTGGACCGGCCTCAGCGACCCCGAGACCCTCGTCCGCAAGCGCTACCTCCAGTCGATCATCGAGCCCGAGACGCGCCGCCGCTTCGAGGTCGTGTCCGAGATCCTCTTCGGCATCCGGGCGTTCCTCCACGAGCGGGGCTTCCTCGAGTTCCAGACCCCGGTGCTCCAGCCGCTCTACGGCGGGGGCAAGGCCCGCCCCTTCACCACCCACGTCAAGGCCCTGGGGCGGGACTACTACCTCGCCATCAGCCACGAGCTGTACCTGAAGCGGCTGGTCATCGCCGGCTTCGAGGACGTCTTCACCATCGGCCGGTACTTCCGCAACGAGGGCATCGACAAGACCCACAACCCCGAGTTCTCGATGCTCGAGACCATGTCGGCCTTCCACGGCTACGAGTTCAACATGGACCTCACCGAGGCCCTCTACAAGCACCTCGCCACCGACGTGATCGACTCGCCGGTGATCACGGTCAAGGGCCAGGAGGTCGACCTCACCGGCGACTGGCGCCGGGTCTCGATGGTCGACCTGGTCAAGGAGACCTGCGACGTCGACTTCCGCGACGTCACCACGCTCGACGAGGCCGAGCGCATCCTCACCAGCCACGGCGTGGCCGCCCAGCCCACCGTCGGCCACGCCCTCGTCGCCCTGTTCGAGGCGAAGGTCGAGGAGACGTTGGTGCAGCCGACGATCGTCCACGGCCACCCGGTCGAGATCTCCCCGCTGGCCAAGGCCACCCGCGACGACCCCCGCTTCGTCGAGCGCTTCGAGGTCTTCGTCGGCGGCACCGAGCAGGGCGACAACTGGACCGAGCTCAACGACCCGGTCGAGCTGCGCCGCCGCTTCGAGGCCGAGCAGGCCCGCAAGGCCGACGACGCCGAGGCCCACCCGCTCGACTTCGAGTTCATCGAGGCCATGGAGCACGGCATGCCGCCGACCACCGGCCTCGGCCCGGGCATCGAGCGCCTGGCCATGCTCCTCACGGGCACCGACGACATCGGCGACGTCATCTACTTCCCGCTCGTCCGGCCGCTCCAGCCCCCGGGCTGACGATCGTGGCCCGATGAGCGACGCCGCCGAACCGCCCCCGCTGACCAGCGACGAGCGGGCCGCGGTCCGGGCCTACCTCCAGCGCAGCGACGTCCGCCTGTCGACGATCCACCGGGTGGCGAGCGCCCTGCTGTCGGGTGCCGGGCTGCTGGTCGTCTTCCCCGCCGTGGCCCGCGACGCGGTCGTCGACGTGGCCCACGCCCTCCTGCGGGGCCCGGTCTCGGCCTCCGACGCCCTGCTCGTGGTCGCCCTCGGCGCCACCCTGGCCGTCCCCCTCGTCGCCCTGGCCTTCCTCCTGCGCGACCTGACGCAGTTCTACTTCCACGCCAACCACCTCCGTCAGGGGCGGGGCGAGACGTTCACGCCGCGGTTCACCCTGACCGCCCTGCGGCTCCCGGCCGACGAGCTGGGCCCGGCCGCCACCGCCGAGCTGGAGCGGGCCCGGGGCACCGACGCCGCCGTCGAGCTGCTGGTCCCGGCCAACGACGTCGCCCGGGGCCGGGTCGACCGGCGGCTGGCCGTCTACGGGCTCGACCGGGACGACGGTGGCGACCGGGACCGGGCCGACGCCCTCCTCGCCCTGGCCGCCTCGCACCCCCTCGGGCTCCTGGAGGAGGTGGCCAAGGTCGAGCACGGCCTGGCCCGCCACGTGCTGCGCATCCAGGTGATCGTGCTCCGCTACGTGAAGGCGCTGCTCGCCCTGCTCACCACGGCGATGGCCGCCTTCGCCGCGGCCGCCGCCGTCGACGGGACGCCGACCCTCTCGGTGGCCGACGACGCCTGGTTGGCGGGCATCGTGCTGGCTTGGGCGCCAGCGGTCGTCGTCGCCGTCACCGCCCCGGTGCGATGGCTGGAGAGCCAGCTGCGCAGCGACGGGGCCACGGCGACGGCGGTGACCGAGGACCCGGACCTCACCGGGGTCGAGGTGGTCACGATCCGGCTCGCCCTCGGCGGGGCGGTGGCCGCCGCCGCGGCGATGGTGACGGCCACGGTCGACCCGGCGGCGAGCACCACGGCCCGGGTGGCGGGGGTCGTCACCCTCCTCGCCGCCGTCGCCGGGATCGCCGCCGCCCTGCGCCGCAAGCCCCGCTGAGGGGCGGGCGGGCAACCGCCTGGGGCCGGGTTGCGGGTGGTCGGTAGGGTCGAGCCGTGGCTCTCGTGGTTCAGAAGTTCGGGGGGACGTCGGTCGCCGACCCCGATCGCATGCGTGAGGTGGCGGACCACGTGGCGCGCACCAAGCGCCGGGGCGACGACGTCGTCCTCGTCGTCTCGGCCATGGGCAAGGAGACCGACGACCTGCTCTACCTGGCCAGCCAGATCAGCCCCCGCCCGGCCGGTCGCGAGATGGACATGCTCATCACCGCCGGCGAGCGCAAGGCGACCGCCCTGGTGACGATGGCCCTCCACGAGGTCGGGGTCCCGGCCGAGTCCTTCACCGGCAGCCAGGCCGGCTTCCTCACCGACACCGCCCACATGAACGCCAAGATCCTCGAGGTCCGGCCCGACCGCATCCGCCAGGCCCTCGACGAGGGTCGGGTCCCGGTGGTCGGTGGGTCGCAGGGCGTGTCGACCGAGCGCACCGTCACCTTCTTCGGGCGGGGCGGCTCCGACACCACCGCCGTCGCCCTGGCCCAGGCCCTGGGCGGCGTGTGCGAACTCTACACCGACGTGTCGGGCATCTTCACCACCGACCCGCGCGTGGTGCCCGAGGCCCGGCGCCTGGCGCGGGTCAGCTTCGACGAGATGCTCGAGATGTGCGCCTGCGGCTGCCCCAAGCCGGCGATGCGCGCCGTCGAGTACGCCCGGACCCACAAGGTCCCGGTGCACGTCCGCTCGGCCTTCACCTGGGAGCTGGGCACCTGGATCGACGAGGAGGACCCCTTGATGGAGCAGGCCATGGTGTCGGGCGTCGTGAGCGACGCCTCCGAGGCCAAGATCACCATCGCCGGCGTGCGCGACCAGCCCGGCGTGGCCGCCCGGCTGTTCCGCAGCCTGGCCGGGCGCGACGTCAACGTCGACATGATCGTCCAGAACGTGTCGGAGGCCGGGCGCACCGACATCTCCTTCACCCTCCCGAAGGCCGACCTCGCCGCCGGCCAGGAGGTCTGCCAGGCGCTGGCCGCCGAGATCGGGGCCGAGGTCATCACCCCCGACGACGGCATCGGCCGGGTGAGCCTGGTCGGCGCCGGGATGAAGTCGCACCCGGGCGTGGCCGCCACCGTCTTCGAGACCCTCGCCGCCAACGACATCAACATCGAGATGATCTCGACGTCGGCCATCCGGATCTCGTGCATCGTCCGCGAGCCGCACCTCGACCGGGCCGTCAGCGTCCTCCACGCCGCCTTCGGCCTCGACCAGGCCCCCGCCTAGGACGCCGCCGCCGGTGCGTCGGCGGCGATCGCCCGCCCGACCTCGGCCGCCAGCCAGGCCCGGTCGACCCCAGGATCGAGGGTCGCCAGCGGGATGACCAGGAGGTGCCGCGCCCCGCGCCGGCGCAGCACGAGCACGTCCTCGTCGACGGTGGCGCTCTCGAAGACCCGCCAGCGGACGTGGTCGGCGACGCTGGGACCGACGCTGTGCAGCCCCTCGGCGTCGAGGGTGACCGTGTAGGGGTCGGCGACGACCGGCTGGCGCCGGAGGGCCTTCGCCACCTGGCGGGGTCCCAACACCTTGGTCCAGAGCGGGATCAGGCCGATCAGCAGCGGGACCAGGATCCCCACCGGCCACGCCGCCACCACCACGATCAGGGTGAAGGCGCCGAGGAGGGCGTAGAGCAGGGCGGGTCGGACCGGCGGGTCGGCCGTCCGGGACTGCTGGCGGAGGGCCACCGCCGCCAGGTGGTCGACGAAGGGGGCGTCGCCCGGCACGTCCCAGCGGACCCAGAGCGCGACAGGGTGCGGGGGTTGCTCCACACCGCCCCCATCGGCCGGGCGCTCGTGGCGTTGAGCGTCAGCCGGCGACGTGGCGACCGCCTCGTCGAGGGCGAGCACCCACCCGAGGGCGGCCCCGAGCCCGGGCGCCGAATCCGACCGGGAGGCGGCCGGGGGGCGCCGGTAGCCTGGCTCGCCATGAGGATCGGGATCGTGGGAGCCACCGGCCAGGTCGGCGGCGTGATGCGCAACATCTTGCAGGAGCGGGCCTTCCCCGCCGACGAGGTCCGGTTCCTGGCCTCGTCCCGCTCGGCGGGCTCGACCCTGCCGTGGAAGGGCGGCGAGATCACGGTCGAGGACGTCGCCACCGCCGACCTCTCCGGCCTCGACATCGTGCTGATGTCGGCCGGCGGGGCAACGAGCAAGGCCATCGCCGAGCAGATCGCCGCCTCCGGCCCGGTCGTCATCGACAACTCGTCGGCCTGGCGGATGGACCCCGAGGTCCCGCTGGTGGTGGCCGGGGTCAACGACGCCGCGGCCGCCGATCGCCCCAAGGGCATCATCGCCAACCCGAACTGCACGACGATGGCGGCGATGGCCCCGCTCCGGGCGCTCCACGCCGAGGCCGGGCTCGAGGCCCTCGTCATCTCGACCTACCAGGCCACCTCGGGCGCCGGGCTGGCGGGCGTCGAGGAGTTCGCTGCCCAGGTCGCGGCGGCCGGCGACAAGGCCACCGAGCTCACCCACGACGGCTCGGCGGTGGCCTTCCCCGAGGGCTCCAAGTTCCCGCAGACGATCGCCTACAACGTGATCCCGCAGTGCGGCTCGTTCGTCGACGACGGCCTGGGCGAGACCGACGAGGACCAGAAGCTCCGTCGCGAGACCAAGAAGATCCTCGCCATCCCGGACCTGCTGGTCTCGGCCCTGTGCGTCCGGGTCCCGGTCTTCACCGGCCACTCGCTGTCGATCAACGCCCGCTTCGCCCGGTCGATCACGCCCGAGCGGGCCGCCGAGGTGCTGGCCGCGGCCGGTCCCGAGGTGGCGATGAGCGACGTCCCCACGCCGCTCCAGGCCGCCGGTGCCGATCCCACCTTCGTGGGCCGGATCCGGGCCGACGAGACCATCCCGGACGACCGGGGCCTCGCCTTCTTCGTCAGCAACGACAACCTCCGCAAGGGCGCCGCCCTCAACGCCGTCCAGATCGCCGAGCTGGTCGCCGCCGGCGGCTGACCCCGGCCGGTGAGCGCACCGCCGCCCGAGGTCCTGGCCTGGTTGACGGGGATCCTGCGGGCGCCCGTCGTCGGCTGGTCGGCGCTCCCGCAGACCGACGAGGCCGGGCCCTGGCGGCTCGACCTGGGCGACGACGCCACCCCCTGGCTGACGCCCCGGGTCGTGCTGGCCCTGGGCGAGCCCGGCGACCCCGGGCTCGCCACCGAGGTGGCGGCGCTGGACGTGGCCATGGCCCACCGCCTGCCGGCCCCCCGGGTCGTGGCCGCCGACCCCGACGGGTCCGCGGTCGGGCGGCCCGCCCTGGTCCAGACGTGGATCAGCGGCAACAGCCGGGTCCCCGGCCCGGGCGATCCGGCGCGGGGCCGCGAGCTGGGGCGGGTGGCGGCGGCCATCCACGCCGTCGACCTGGCGCCGTCGGACCTGCTCCCGGTGCGGGCGTCGTCGCTCGGCACCGTCCCCTTCGCCACGCTGCCGGTGCCCGCGGCGTGCGCCGACCTCGTCGCCGAGGTCCGGGCCGTCGTCGCCGCCACCCCCGCCCCCGACGGCCCGCGCCGGCTCGTCCACGGCGACCTCTGGCAGGGCAACACGCTCTGGGACGACGGCGAGCACGTCGGCACCCTCGACTGGGACCACGCCGGCGTCGGCCACCCGACGGTCGACCTCGGGTCGTTGCGCTGGGACCTGGCCGTGCTCGGCGGCGGCGGGGAGGACGACGTGGTCCGGGGGTGGGAGGAGGCGGCCGGCACCGCCCTCGCCCCCGAGGTCGTGGCCCGGGGTGACCTGGTCGCGGTGCTGGCCTCGCCGCCGGACCTCGCCCTGTGGCTGCCCAACTTCCACGCCCAGGGCCGCCCCGACCTGACCCTCGACCTCGTCACCGCCCGTCGCGACGCCTTCGCCCGCCACGCCCTCGACGTCCTGCGCTGAGCGGAGCGGACGGGGCCGCCGTGGGGCAGGCTCCCGGGCCATGGCTGCTCCCACCACCGGACCCCAGCGCTTCGGGATCTTCCTCGCCCCGTTCCACCCCGTGGGGCAGAACCCGACCCTCGCCCTCCAGCGCGACCTGGCGCTGATCGAGCACCTCGACGGCCTCGGCTTCGACGAGGCCTGGATCGGCGAGCACCACTCGGCCGGCTACGAGATCATCGCCTCGCCCGAGGTGTTCATCGCCGCCGCCGCCGAGCGCACCCGGCGCATCCGCCTCGGCACCGGCGTGTCCTCGCTCCCCTACCACCAGCCCCTGATGCTGGCCGACCGCATGGTGCTGCTCGACCACCTGACCCGGGGCCGGGTGATGTTCGGGGTCGGGCCCGGGGCGCTGCCCTCGGACGCCTACATGATGGGGATCGAGGTCGCTCGGCAGCGGGACATGATGGAGGAGGCGCTCGAGGCCATCCTCTTGCTGCTCCGGAGCGACGAGCCGGTGACCTACGAGACCGACTGGTTCACGCTGCGCGACGCCCGACTCCAGCTCCGGCCCTTCCAGCGCCCGCACTTCGAGGTGGCGGTGGCCGCCCAGGTGTCGCCCGCCGGGCCCCGGGCCGCCGGCCGCTTCGGCACCGGCCTGCTCTCGATCGGGGCGACGAGCCAGGGCGGGTTCGACGCCCTCGGCTACCACTGGGACGTCGTCGAGGAGCGGGCCGCCCGGTTCGGCACCGTGCCCGACCGCTCGGCGTGGCGCCTCGTCGGGCCGATGCACATCGCCGACACCCGCGAGCAGGCGGTGCGCGACGTCGCCTTCGGCCTCGGCGACTGGGTCGACTACTTCCAGCGGGTCGCCGCCCTCCCCCTCGCCCCCGACACCACCGACCACGACAGCCTGGTCGACGCCCTCAACGCCTCGGGCTTCGCCGTGATCGGCACGCCCGAGGACGCCATCGCCCAGATCGCCCGACTGGCCGAGCAGTCGAAGGGCTTCGGCGCCTTCCTGCTGATGGCCCACGAGTGGGCCGACCGGCCCGAGACCCTGCGGTCCTACGAGCTGATCGCCCGCGAGGTGATGCCCGCGTTCCAGGGCTCGGCCGCCTCGCTCACCGCCAGCCGCGACTGGGCCGCCGAGAACCGACCCACGTTCATCGGCGAGGCCGGTGCCGCCATCATGTCCGCCATCCAGTCCCACCAGGCCGAGAAGGCGTAGCGAGCTCGGCGGTCCCGTGGGGTCTCCGCCCGCGGGAACCCACGAGTTCGGCGGGGCGGTGGGCGGGGCACGCTGGGGCGGTGCGTGGAGGGCGGCCATCGGGGTTGGCGCGGCTGGTCGTGGCCTCGGGGTTGTCGAACCTGGCCGACGGCGTCTTCCAGATCACCCTGGCCCTCGTCGCCCTGGGGATCACCCGCGACCCGGGTGCCTTCGCCACCGTCACCCTCGTCGGGCGGCTGCCGTGGCTGCTGCTCGCCCTCCCCGCCGGGGCGCTCGCTGACCGGCTCGACCGGCGCCGCACGATGGTCCGGGTCCAGCTGGGGCGGGCGGCGCTGATCGGCGCCCTCGCCGCCGTGGTCGCCGGCGACCGGGAGGAGCTGTGGATCCTCTACCTCGTCGCCGCCGGGCTGGGGACGGGCGAGGTCCTGTTCGACACCGCGGCACAGGCGATCGTCCCCGCCGTGGTCGCCGACCCCGACGACCTGACCCGGGCCAACAGCAGGCTCTTCGCCGTCGAGCTCACCGCCAACGCCTTCGTCGGGCCGCCGCTCGGCGGGTTCGTGGCCGGGCTGACCTTGGTCGGCGCCCTCACCGGCAGCGCGGTCGCCTACCTCGCCGCCGCCGGCTGCCTGCTGGCGCTGACCGGGAGCTTCCGGCCGGTGCGCGAGGGCCCGCCCACCCGGCTCGGCGCCGACGTGCGCGAGGGCGTGACCTACCTGTTCCGCAACCGGGTGCTGCGCACGATCGCCGTCTGCGTCGGGCTCGGGAACCTGGCCTCGACCGGCACGATGGCCCTGCTCCCGCTGTTCGCCGTCGACCCCGGGCCGCTCGGGCTGACGGAGGGCGGGTTCGGCCTGTTGCTCACCTCGGGGGCGATCGGGGCGGTGGTGATGTCGCCCTTCGTCGACCGGTTCGCCGGGGCCATCGGTCGGGCCCGGGTGCTGCTGCTGGCCACGATGGCCTTCCCGCTGTTCCCGCTGACGCTGGCCCTGACCACGTCGGTGCCCGCGGCCGTGGCTGCGGGCGTCCTGTCGGGCGCCATGGGGGTGACCTTCAACGTCACCGCCATCACGCTGCGCCAGCGGACCGTCCCCGACCACTTGCTGGGCCGGGTCACCGCCGGCCACCGCACGCTGGCCTGGGGGTCGATGCCGCTCGGCGCCGCCCTCGCCGGCCTCATGGGTGAGACCGTCGGCCTCCGGACGACCTTCGCCGTGCTCGCCGTGGCCTTCGCCCCGGCGGTCCCGCTGCTGCTGCGCCACGTCCGGGAGGCCGACATCGCCGCTGCTGCGCCTGCTCCCTGACCCCCGGCCCGCTCCCCTGTGGGACGATCGGGGGGTGCAGATCACGGTCCGGCAGACCGGTGGGGCCCTGGGGCTCGACCGCGTCACCGAGGTCGTCGACGCCGTGGCCCGGCGGGTCGACGGCGGTGAGGTGACCGCCGAGCGCACGCTCGACGAGGCCGTCGCCACCCGCCTGTGCGAGCTCGTCGACCGGGTGGCGGCGGTGGACGAGGCGGCGGCGGTGGCGGCCCCCACCGCCGTCGATGCCATGGACGTCGAGGTCGCCATCGGCACCGGGCCCGAGGCCCGGGCCTTCCGCTACTCGACGGCCGGGGCCGTCCCTCGCGTGGTGGCCGAGCTGGTCCGGGCGGTGGTGGCCACGCCGTTCCGCGACCCGCCGGGCTGACCCGGCCCCGCCGTCAGCCGAACCGGGCGGCGTACTCGGCGTCGATGACCTCGGCGTGGCGGCCCCGGCCCCCGACGATGTCGCCGGGCACCGGGAAGAGGGCGGCGTCGGCCAGGTGGAGGGCGCCGAGCCCCTCCTCCACGCTGACCAGCGTCTGGGCGAAGTAGAGGCTCTCGATCACCAGGGCGTCGGTGACCGCGGCGCCGAGCGCGCCCCGGATCCCCCACAGGACGTTGGCCCACACCTCGCCCAGCGGGTACGGGTCGTCGCCGTCGAGCGGCGGGGGCGAGGGCAGGTGCGGGTTGGCGCAGCTGCGGGCCCCGCCGGGGTTGACGTGGTCACCGATCTCGGGGCCGCCGATGTAGGTGGCGGCGAAGTAGTCGCTGTAGCCCTCGTTGAGCGACCGGGGTTGGCCGACGGGGGTGTCCGACAGCCGGCAGATGGCGTGGACGACGGCGTGGGCCAGCTCGTGCAGGACCATGTCGACCGAGGTGGCGAAGCCCCTCCCGGTGGCCGACACCTCGCCGAGGACGATGCGGGCGCTGACCGGGTCGAACTGGGCGTTGTCGGTGAGGTACGGGTCGTGGGCCACGGCGTGGAGGGGCCGGAACATCGGCTGCTCGAACAGCTCGGGCCGGACCCGCTCGCCGAACCACCGCAGCCCGGCCGACAGGTGGTGGTAGGTGGCGACCTGGTCGATCCGGGGGTCGTCGGCGGCGACGGTGAAGTCGCGGTGCGCCGAGGTGAACGGGGTCTCGGTCCCGGCGTCGACCGTCACCCACGGGCCCCGCAGCGGGCCGTCGGGGACGTCGTCGAGGTCGCGCAGGCAGACCCGCTCGGGCCCGGCCGTCGACCGGGTCGGGTTGATCGGGTGGAGCATCGCCTCGCCGTAGGCCGTCACCGACACCGGGTAGACGACGAGCGGGTCGTAGGTGCCGGGGGCGAGGAAGACGCGGACGTCGACCACCGGGTCGCCCAGGCTGGCGGTGGCGGTCCAGGCCCAGCGGGCCGAACCGTCGACGGGCAGGACGACCAGCCGGGGCTCGACCGCGGTCCCGAACCGGACGGGGAACCGGTCGAGGATCTCGGCCCGCGCCCGGTCCCGGTCGGCGGCGGGGGGCGGGCCCGGGTCGCGGGCGCCGAGGTCGCCGATCGGCCGCCCGGTCACCGAGTAGGCGCCGACCACGTCCTGGTGGACGAGCAGGCGGCCGCCGACCACGTCGTGCCCCCGGACCTGCTGCTGGAGGACGGTGTGGACGCCGGTGGCCGAGACCAGCCGGTGGACGGGGCGGACGTCGGCGTCCCCGGCGAGGGCCTCCGGCGGGAGCAGGCCGGCGACGGCCCCCACCCCGGGCGGGGCGACCGACGAGACCCGATCGGCACCGGTCCAGCGCACCGCCCGGGTGGCCATGACCTGGAACCGGTCGACCGCCTCGTGCCGGCCCGACGGCGCCGGCGGGACCGGGGCGAAGGCTCCGATGACGGCGCGGGCCCGCTCGGGGGCGGGGGCGGCGGGCATCCCGGGCAGTCCGGTGATGTCGTCGAGCGGGATGGCGACCTGGCGGAGCGCCCGCCAGGAGGACGGGACGTCGACGGACACGTCAGCCTCCGAGGTGCGGGCCGAGCCAGCGGGCGAAGCGGGGGTCGGTCCAGTAGCTGGAGTGGAACCCGAGGTCGGTCGGGATCCCCTCCTGGGTCAGCCGGTGGTCGACGACCGGCACCGGTCCGGTCGGCCCCTCGACCCGCAGCACCCGGCCCATGACGAACGCCAGCGGGTCGAGCTCCTGCCAGACGTTGGTCCAGCTGGCGATGGCGAGGGGCAGGGCGCGGGGGCCGGGACCGGGGGCGTGGGTGCCGTCCGGGCCGACCAGGCCCTGGAGCTCGGCGAACAGCGAGACCTGGGTGCCGAAGGTGACCAGGTGGCGGATCGTGCGCTCGGCCGGGGGCGTGGCGACGCCGTCGACCGGCTCGGCCGGCGCCCCGAGCAGCCACTCGACGGCCACGAGGGCGCCGAGCGAGTGGGCCACCAGGTCGACCGGCCGGCCGCCGGCCCGGGCCGCCCGGTAGGCGGTGTCGAGCCGGCCCCGGATCTGCGGGCCGAGGCCGTCGTAGACGAGGACGTCGCCCAGCGAGCGGGCGATCGTGCCGCCGAGGCCGGCCTCCCGCTCGCGCATCTCCCGGACGAGGATGTCGGTGACGGCGTCCTGGATCCGGCGCAGCACGCCGGTGATCGCCCGCCGGGGGTCGAAGGAGAAGGCGCCGACCGCGGTGCGCTCGCGGGCGATCACGGCGTCGGCCACCAGCGGGGCGACCGACGGGTGCAGGGCGAGCGACCAGCCGGCGGCCGCCGCCTCGGTGGTGGCGGTGCGGACGGCCTCCTCGGCCTCCGGCGTGAGGGCGTCCCGCCCCGCCAGCGCCGCGATCACGGCGTCGCCGGTGGCCGCCGCCCGGGCCAGGGCCTCCTCCTCGGGCCCGGCGCCGGGGGCCGCCGGGGCGGCGGCGAAGGCGGCGGCGGGGGCGGGCGGGACGGGGAGGACCGAGGCGTCGGCGGCGCCGGGGACCGAGGCCAGGGGGCCGTCGGGGCCGAGGTCGCCCCAGAAGACGGGCACGATCCCGTCGGGGCCCCGGCCGGCCGCCACCGACAGGGCGGCCACGGTGCGGGCGAAGGCGTCCTCCGACCGGTTGCTGACGCCGTGGACGGCGAGGGCGACCATCAGGCGTCCCGACCGGTGGCGGTCCTCGGGTCCATCTCCCGTCCCCTCCCTGTGTGAGCCGACGGAGCATATGCTGGCCGCTGTCACATCGCGTGGGGAGGTGGCCGATGGCCGCGACCGGACCGTTCCGTGTGCTGGTGCAGGCCGAGGAGGGGGCGGGGGCCGCCGCCGTCGACGCCGCCGTCGCCGCCCTCGACGCCGCCGATCGGTGGCTGGTCGAGCCGTTGTTCCCCGACGAGCCCGACGGCGACCTCCAGGTGATCGTGCTCGACCCGGCCATCCCCCTCGCCCCCACCCAGATGTTCGACCTGGCCGCGACCGTGGCCGCCCGGCCCGGGATCGCCCGGGCCGAGCCCGACCTGCCGGTCACCGCCTACGCCCCACCCGGCGCCGAGGGCGGCGGGACGCCCGTCGGCGCCTTCGCCGCCGCGCCCCCGGCCCCGCCCACGCCCGACGACCTGCGGTGGGCCGGCCGGGGCATCGACGTCGAGGGGGCGTGGGCCCTCGGCGCCCGGGGCCAGGGCATCCGGATCGGCCACCCCGACACCGGCTACACGCCGCACACCCTGTTCGGCCCGGGGGCCCTCGACCTCACGACCGACCGCGACGTCATCGACGACGACGACGATGCCCGCGACCCCCTCCGCCGCAGCCCGGTGCCGCTCGCCCGCTTCCCCGGGCACGGCACCGGGACGGGCAGTGTGATCGTGGCCCGGGGCGACGGCACCAGCGCCCTCCGGGGCATCGCCCCCGAGGCCACCCTGGTGCCGCTCCGGGCGGTCAACAGCGTGGTCCAGTTCCTCGACTCCGACGTCGCCCGCGCCGTCGACCACGCCCGCCGCCACGACTGCCACATCGTCTCGATGAGCCTCGGCGGCAAGGGCTTCTTCGGGCTCCGCAAGGCGATCGACCGGTGCCTCGACGAGGGGATGATCGTCATGGCCGCGGCCGGCAACCACGTCCGGCTGATCACCGCCCCGGCCAGCTACGAGAGCTGCATCGCGGTGGCCGCCACCGGGCGCGACGACACCCCGTGGAGCGGGTCGTCGCGGGGCGCCGACATCGAGGTGTCGGCTCCCGGGTCGGGGGTGTTCGGCGCCGCCTGGACCCTCGACGGCACCCCCACCGAGCACACCTCGACCAAGGCGGGCACGTCCTACGCCGTCGTCCACGTGGCCGGGGTCGCCGCCCTGTGGCTGTCGCACCACGGGCGCGACGCCCTGCTCGCCCGCTACCCCGGACGCATGCTCTCGCAGGCCTTCCGTCGCATCGTGGCCCGGCACGGCCACCGCCGGCCCGACGGGTGGGACACGTCGCGGTGGGGCGTCGGCATCGTCGACGCCCGGGCGACGCTGGCCGCCCCGCTCCCCGATCCGGCCACGCTCGACGGCGTCGGCGCCTTCGCCGCCGCCCCCGCTCCCGGCGCCGGCCCCGCCCCGCGGACGGGGGCGGAGCGGATCGCCGCCGCCTTCGGCGAGCTCGACGCCGCCGCCGTGACCGCCCGCCTCGCCTCGGCCGGGATCGCCAGCGAGGAGGTCACCGACCGGGTCGCCGCCGAGGTGCTGTACCACCTGATGACCGACGACGGGGCCGCCGCCGGCTTCGCCGCCGACACCGGTGCGGGGGCCTTCGCCCCGACCTGGCCGCAGAGGCTCCGCGACCGGGGGTCGGCCACGCTCAACGACGCCCTCTGAGCCCCCTCACCGCCGGGCCAGGGCGAAGGGGAGGACGGGGCCGGTGCCGCCGGCCCGGAGCAGGTCGGCCACGACCGTCATCGTCCAGCCCGAGTCCCACAGGTCGTCGACGACGAGGACCGGCCCGGCCAGGACCTCGGGGCCGGGCAGCTCGGACCGCTCGAGCACGAAGGCGCCCCACACGTTGGTCAGCTTGTGGGCGGCGTTGTGCTGCTCGGCCTGCGGGGGACCGGGGCGGCGGCGGATCACGGCGTTGGCCACCGGGAGCCTGCCGAGCTGGCCGATGCGGTGGGCCAGGGCGTCGAGCAGGGCCTCGCGCCCGGGGCGGGACGAGGGGACCCACGTGACCCACGTCGGGCGCTCCCACGGCCAGCGCTTGAGGCAGCGGGCCACGCCCTCGACCAGCTCGTCGTCGACGTCGCCGGCGAGGAAGGCCCGCTCGACCACCGGCCACCAGCCGGCGTCGTCGACCCGGGCCAGCGCCCGCCCCTCCTCGGCCCGGCGGTCGGCCTTGATGTTGCCCTTGGGCTCGGCCAGGCTCCGGGCCCACTGCTTGCGGGGCTCGATGGGGACGTCGAGGCCACGCAGCAGCTCGGTGGCCCGGCGCACCACGGCGGGGTCGAGGACGACCGGGTCGCCGGTGCCGGTGCAGACGGCGCAGCGGCCGCAGTCGCCGTCGGCCTCGACGAGGGGATCGTCGAGCGCGGTGCGGAGGAACCGCATCAGGCAGGTCTCGCCCCGGGCGTAGCGGAGCATGGCCTCGGCCTCGTCGTCGCGGGCCCGGCGGACCCGCTCGACCCGCTCGCGGTCGTAGGACCACGGCCGGGCGGTGCGCACCCAGCCCCTCCCCTCCCTCTCGACGGCGCCGTCGACGTCGAGGATCTTGAGCAACGTCTCCAGCCGGCCCCGGCGCATGTCGACCTCGCGCTCGAGATCGGCCAGCCCCAGGGGCACGCCCCCGGTGGCCTCGAAGGCGTCGAGCACCCGGCGGCACAGGTCCTCGGGCGGGAGGCCGACGCCGGCGAACCACGACCAGATGGCCTGGTCCTCCTCGCCCGGGAGCAACCACGCCTCGGCGTAGGGGACGGCCCGGCCGGCCCGGCCGACCTGCTGGTAGTAGGCGATCGGCGACGGCGGGGCGCCGAGGTGGAGGACGAAGGCCACGTCGGGCTTGTCGACCCCCATGCCCAGGGCCGAGGTGGCGACGAGGACCTTGAGCCGGTTGGCCTTGAAGTCGTCCTCCAGGCGGAGCCGGTCGTCGGGGTGGGTGTCGGAGGAGTAGGCGTGGGCGTCGATGCCCTCGGCCCGGAGGAAGTCGGCGACCAGGGCGGTCTGGGCCACGGTGAGGCAGTAGACGATGCCGGTGCCCTCGACGGTGGCGACCCGCTGGGCGATCCAGGCCAGGCGGTGGGCCATCGACGGCAGCCGGGCCACCCCGAGGTGGAGCGACTCGCGGTCGAGCGTGCCCCGCATGGTGACGACGTCGGCCCCCAGCTGCTCGGCCACATCGGCGCACACGCGCTCGTTGGCCGTGGCCGTCGTGGCCAGCACCGGGGTGCCCGGCGAGAGCGAGGCGATGGCGTCGCGGATGCGGCGATAGTCGGGTCGGAAGTCATGGCCCCAGTCGCTGATGCAGTGGGCCTCGTCGACCACCAGGAGGCCGAGGCCGGCGCTGAGGGAGGGCAGCACGCGGCGGACGAAGCCCGGGTTGTTGAGCCGCTCGGGGCTGATGCAGAGCAGGTCGAGCCCACCCGCCGCGATCTGCTCCTCGATGGCGTCCCAGTCGTCGAGGTTGGTCGAGTTGATCGTGGCCGAGCGGACCCCGAGCCGCTCCGCCGCCGCCACCTGGTCGCGCATCAGGGCCAGCAGCGGCGAGACGACGAGCGTGGGCCCGGCCCCGGCGTCGCGCCGCAGGCGGGTGGCGATGAAGTAGATGGCCGACTTGCCGAAGCCGGTGCGCTGGACGACGAGCGCCCGCCCCCCGTCGGCGGTGACGGCGGCGATGGCGGCGGCCTGCTCGGGCCGGAGCACGGCGTCGGGCCCGGCCAGCCGGGCGAGCAGCTCCTGGGCCCGGTCGGCGACGGCGGGGGTGGTCATGTCCCCATCATGGCCACCCCCCGCGACAGCGGCCGGTCCGTGTCACCCCAACGGGTAGCGTGCCGCGCCGCATCCACCACCGATCCCCTGGGGGGGGACCCATGTACCGGTACGAGTACCACACCGAGGTCAACAAGGGCAGCATCAACATGCGCTCGTGGTCGAAGGACCTCAACACCAAGGGCAGCGAGGGCTGGCGCCTGGCCCACGTCTTCGAGCAGGCCGGCAACACCGTCATGGTCTTCGAGCGGGCCGTCCCGGCCTAGCCGAGGCGCCTGCGGAGGAGCGCCAGGGCCGGGGACCGCCTCAAGGTGCCTGGCACCTTGAGGCGGTCCGGTCCGGCGGCTCCCAGTCGTCGGGCCGGGTCCACACCAGCGAGTAGCGGAACAGGGTGTGGCGCCGGTAGCGCACGCCCGGCAGCAGCAGCGTCGCCCCCCGCAGCACCTCGGTGTAGGAGTCCTGGACGTCGGCGACCGGGGCCTGGCACGCCCAGACCTTGCGGCGCCGCCGGAGGGCGCGGGCGGCGACCGTCCCCACGACGTCGTGGGCCAGGTCGTAGCCGCTGCGGGTCCGGGCGAAGCCGATGACGCCGAGGACCCCGCCGGGGGCGACCAGCGAGGCCAGCCGGATCAGCCCCGGGCGGGTGCCGAGGTGGTGGAGGACCGCCACCGAGACCACGGCGTCGAAGGAGGCCGGGGCCAGGTCCGCGGTCATGACGTCGGCCTCGACGACCTCGACGTGCTCGCGCCCGGCCACGACGGCCCGGGTGCGCTCGACCGCCGGGCCGTCGACGTCGACCGCCAGCACCGAGGCGCACCGGTCGGCCAGCTGCCAGGTCAGGACGCCGTCGCCACAGCCGGCGTCGAGGACGCGGCCGCACGGGTCGGGCAGGGCGTCGAGCAGAACCGGGTGCAGCTGGATGTTGGTGTTCCAGCGCTGCTCGACCGGGGTGTCCGGGTCGGCCTGCCAGGAGCGGCGCGGTCGGGTGGCGGCGTCGCGGTCGACCCGGCCGGTCAGCGTGAACGGGAGGCGGGCCCTCACGACGGCGGCGCCTCCGGGGCGACCAGCTCGACCTCGAAGCCGTCGACGTCCTCGATGAAGGCGGTGGTGGTGCCGGGCGGGAACCGGTGACGGCTGCCGTCGAGCGGCGTCCAGCCGTAGGGCTCGCCCTCGATGGCCAGCCGGGCCATCTCCTCGACCGACGCCACGTGGAGGGCGATGTGGTTCAGCCCGGGGCGGAGCCGGGAGTACAGCATCCCCGGGACCATGTCGGGCGACTGCTCGACGGCGATGCCGGTGCCGTCCTTGCGCCACACCCGCCCGTGGTCCCACGTCCGGCTGAGGACGAACCCCAGCTGGTCGAGCAGCCACCCCCAGGACCGCTCGGCCCGGCCCAGGTCGGGCACCCAGATCTGGACGTGGTGGATGGCCACGCCGGCAGGCTACGGCGCCCCCTGGCGTTCCTCGCGCAGGGCGGCGACCGAGGTGACCACGGTGGCGGTGACGGGGACGGCCAGGACCGTGCCGGCGAAGCCGAACAGGGCGGTGCCGGCGGCGATCGACAGCAGGACGGTGACCGGGTGGAGCTCCAGGGCCTTGCCGTAGATCCAGGGGGCCAGCAGGTCGTTGTCGAGCTGCTGGACGGCGACGGCGACCACCAGGACGATCACCGCCGGCCACAGCCCGCCGGCGGCCAGGGTGACGAGGACGGCGATGGCCCCCGCCACCGTGGCGCCGACGATGGGCACGAAGGCGGCGGCGAAGGTGAGGATCATCACCGGGACCACCAGCCCGGCGCCGACCGCCCACATCGCCCCGCCGATGACGACCGCCTCCAGCAGCCCGAGCAGGGCGGCACCCCGCAGGTAGCCGCCGAGGGCCGCCCACGACGCCCGGGCCACGATGCGCACGTCCTCCCGCCGGTCCTCGGGCAGGGTGCGATCGACCCAGGCCACGAAGCGGGGGCCGTCCTTGACCAGGAAGAAGGTGAGGATCAGGGCGAGGAGGAGGCCGGCCAGCCCGCTGACCGCCAGGCGCACCCCCCGGGTCACCTGGTCCTGCGAGCGCTCCAGCACCTCCCGGCCCCGCTCGACCAGGTCGTCCTCGGCCCGCTCGACGTCCTCCCGGGTCACGTCGAACGGGCTGTCCTCCACGATCCAGTCCTCGACCTGCTCGATGCCGTCCTCGACGGTGGGGCCGAGGTCCCGGAACTCGTCGACCAGCGGCGGGGCGATCAGGGCGACGAGGGCCGCCACCACCAGCAGCGAGCCCAGCATCGTCGTCGTCGCCGCGGCCGCCGGCGGCCACCCCCGGTCGCGCAGCCACCCGGCCGGCACGCTGAGGGCCCGGGTGGCGAAGACCGCCACGACCAGCGGGAACAGCACCAGCGCCAGCTGGCCGAGGACGGTGAGCACCATCCACGTGGCCGCCCCGACCACCAGGAGGCAGCCGGCGTGGGCGGTGACCCGCAGGATCGTCGGGTGGGGGGACCAGGACGGCCGGGGCGGGTCGGGCACCGACGGCCCCTACCCACCCGGCCGGCGGTCAGACGGCGACGAGGGTGGCGGCGACGGCGGCGACGGCGAGCCCGGCGACCTGGGTGCGGCGCATCCGCTCGTCGAGGACGGTCTGGGCCAGCAGGACGGTGGCCGCCGGGTACAGCCCGGTCAGGGCCGAGACGACGGCGAGCAGGCCGTGGCGGAGGGCCACCAGGTAGAGGATGTTGGCCGTCATGTCGAGCACGCCGCTGACGACGACGGTCGGCAGGCCTCGACCCGTGACCGCCTCGCGCAGGTTCCCGCCCCGGGTCGTGATCAGCAGGGCCAGGAACGGGATCGAGGCCAGCCGGGCCCCGACCAGCGGGTAGAGGCCGGCGTCGTCGCCGGTGCCGTGGAGGCAGACGAAGAACAGGCCGAAGAGGGCACCGGCGGCCAGGGCGGTGGCCACGACCCGCACGTCGGCCCGGGCCCGCTCGCCGGTCACGGCCACCTCGTCGCCCTCGCGCGTGATCAGCACGACGGCCACCAGGGCGACGGCGATCCCGGCGACGGCGGCCGCCCCGGGCCGCTCGCCCTGCACGAGGCCGGCCAGGATGGGCACGACCGACGCCGTCAGCGCCGCCACCGGGGCGACGACGCTCATCGGCCCCCGGGCCAGGCACCGGAACAGCAGGACGACGCCGCTCGACCCGAACAGCCCGCCCAGGGCGCCGAGGAGCAGGTCCCGCGGGGTGACGGTGGCCGGCGGGAGGAACGGGAGGGCGACCAGGAGGGCGACGAAGCCGGCCAGCTGGGTGCCGAAGGCGACCGCCAGCGCCGCCCGGCGGCGGGAGGCCAGCCCGCCCAGGAAGTCGGCGGAGCCGAACACGACGGCAGCACCCAGCGCCAGCACGACGGACATCGGACGACCCTCCTCGGATCAGTGTGGTGGACCAGCCGGTGCAGTGTAGAGGTCGATCAGTGCACTGCACCAGACGGTTCATCACAGTGACCGACGGCGGTGGCGGTAGCGTGGGGCCGTGCCCGAACCCGACGTCGTGGCGGCCGCGATCGCCCGCAACACGCGCAAGCTGCGCGCCGAGCGCCAGTGGTCGCTCGAGACGCTGGCCGGGCGCTCCGGGGTCAGCAAGGGGATGCTCGTCCAGATCGAGCAGGCCCGCACCAACCCCAGCATGGGGACGCTGTGCCGGGTGGCCGACGCCTACGGGGTGACCCTGGCCCAGCTGGTCGAGCTGTCCGACACCGCCTCGGTCCGGGTGGTCGAGGCCGACGAGGTCATCCGGCTGTGGAGCGGCGAGGAGGGCTCGGCCGGCGACCTCCTCGTCGGCGTCGACCGCCGCGAGCACGTCGAGCTGTGGCGCTGGACCCTCGCCCCCGGCGACAGCCACGCCTCCGAGGGCCACATGGAGGGCACCCGCGAGATGCTGGCGGTGCTGTCGGGGACGCTGACCCTCGACATCGCCGACCAGACCCACACCGTGCGCACCGGCGGCGCCGTCCTCTTCGACGGGCACCACGACCACGTGTACCGCAACGCCCACAAGCGCCCGCTCGACGCCGTCCTCGTCGTCATCCAGCCCACCACCGCCCCCTGACCCGAACTCGGTGGGATCCGTGACACCGGGGTGTCACCTATCCCACCGAGCTCGGGTCGGGGGGCCAGGGGTGCTTGGGGTAGCGGCCCGCCATCTCCTTGCGGACCTCGGCCCACGAGCCGGACCAGAAACCGGGGAGGTCGGCGGTGACCTGGACGGGGCGGCCGGCGGGCGACAGGACGTGGACGACGACCGGGACCCGGCCCTCGTCGACGGTCGGGTGGACGGTGGTGCCGTAGAGCTGCTGGGCCCGGACCGCGATCGTGGGGCCGTCGGGGCCGTAGGCGACCGGGACGTCGCGGCCCGAGCCGAGCCGGACGGTGCGGGGGGCGACGGCGTCGAGCTCGCCCAGCCACGGGTACCCGAGCCGGGCCCGGAGGGCGGTGACGAGGTCGACCGCCTCCAGGTCGCGGCGGCTGCGGGCACCGGCGAGCAGCGGGCCGAGCCAGGCGTCGAGGTCGGCGAGGAGGCCGGCGTCGGTCAGGTCGGGCCAGCCGGCGCGCCGGCCGGCGGCGAAGACGGCCCGGGCCCGCAGGTCGCGGGCGGCGTCGGTCCAGCGGAGCAGGTCGAGGCCGACGGCGCGCACCCGGTCGAGGAGGGCCGCGGTCGTGGCCGGCCCGGCCTCGGGGCGGGTCTCGGTGCGGGAGAGGACGAGGGCGTCGAGCCGGCGCTCGGTCACGGCCCGCAGGTCGTCGCGCTCCTCGTCCCAGGTGACGACGGCCCGGGCCGCGACGGCGTCACCGCCCAGGGCCACGACGTCGGCCTCGTCCACGGCGGCGGCGATGCGGACCCGCCCGTCGGCGTCGCGGCCGCGCCCCCGGTCGACCTCGGCCACGACCAGCCAGGGCTCGTCGCCGAGGGCGTCGCCGTCGGGCACCCAGGCCCCGATCCCGTTGCGCAGCCGGTAGCGCCGGCCGGTCCGGGCCTGGGCCAGCCGGTCGGGGTAGGCGAGGCCGAGCAGCGGGCCGGCGACGGTCAGGTCGACCCGATCGCCCCGCCTGACCCCGGCCCGGCGGGCGACCTGGGCGGCCCGGCGGCGGACGGTCCGCACCGCGTCATGGTCGGCCCGGGGGTGCGACGCCCGCTCGTCGCCCAGCAGCCGGAGCCGCTCGGCGGCGTCGACCGGGACCTCCTCGGGCCGGCCCCGCAGCACGTCGCGCTCCTCGAGCAGGCAGGCAAGGAGGCACGCCTCCCACCCGTGGCCCTGGTCGGCGCCGGCCACCACCATCCGGGCCAACCGGGGGTGAAGCGGGAGCCCGGCCAGCCGGCGCCCGAGGGCGGTGGGCCGGCCGTCGGGGTCGAGGGCACCGAGCGTCCGCAGCAGGGCGCGGCCCTCGGCCAGCGCCGCCGCCGGGGGCGGGTCGAGGAAGGGCAGCTGGTCCTCGGTCGCCCCCCAGACGGCCAGCTCCAGGGCCAGCGGGGCCAGGTCGACCTGGACGATCTCGGGGGTGGCGAAGCGGGGCCGGGGGGCGTGCTCGACCCGGGACCAGAGCCGGTGGGCGACGCCCGGCCCGGTCCGTCCGGCCCGGCCCGCCCGCTGCTCGGCCGACGCCTTCGACGCCGTCACCGTCACCAGCCGGGTCAGCCCGCTGCGGGGGTCGAGCCGGGGCACCCGGGCCAGCCCGGCGTCGACCACGATCCGCACCCCGGCGACGGTGAGGCTCGACTCGGCGATGTCGGTGGCGAGCACCACCCGGCGCCGGCCCGGCGGTGACGGGGCGAGGGCCCGGTCCTGGTCGTCGCGGGGCAGCGAGCCGAAGAGCGGCCGGACATCGATGTCGGCCCCGAGCCCGGCACCGGCCAGGGCCCGGGCCGCCCGGCGGATGTCGGCCGCCCCGGGGAGGAAGACGAGGACGTCGCCGGGGTCGGACCGCAGGGCGCCGGCCACCACCCGGGCGACGTGGGCGTCGAGGCGCTCACGGTCGCGGGGCGGCGCCCAGCGGACGTCGACCGGGTGGGCCCGGCCGGTGCTGGCCACGACGGGGGCGGCGGCGGCGCCACCCCCGAGGGCGGCGGCCAGCCGCTCGGTGTCCAGGGTGGCCGACATGGCCAGGACCCGCAGGTCGGGGCAGAGGGCGGAGCGGGCGTCGAGCACCAGGGCGAGGGCCAGGTCGGTGTGGATGCTGCGCTCGTGGACCTCGTCGAGCACGACCAGCCCGGTGCCCTCGAGGCCGGGGTCGCGCTGGAGCCGGCGGACGAGGATCCCCTCGGTCACGACCTCGATCCGGGTGCGCGCCGAGGTGACGTCCTCGTCGCGGGTGCGGTAGCCGGCGGTGCCGCCGACGTCCTCGCCGAGCAGGTCGGCCATCCGCCGGGCGGCGGCCCGCGCCGCCAGCCGGCGGGGTTCGAGCACGACGATCCGGCCCCCGGCCAGCCACGGCTCGTCGAGCAGCCGCAGCGGCACCACCGTCGTCTTGCCGGCGCCCGGCGGGGCGTGGAGGACGGCGGCCCCGGGACCGGCGAGGGCGGTGCGGAGGGCGGGCACGACCTCCTCGACCGGGAGCCCCGTGGGGGCGACGGTCACGAGCGACCCCAGGTGACGTCGACCGTGCCCGTGGCCAGGTCGACCACGTGGAGGGCGTCGCCGGCCTCGACGACGGCCCGGCCGTCGCGGACCGTGTCGACGCGGGCCCGGACGAGGTCGGGGCGGTCGGTGCCGATCGCGGTCGTGCCGACCTCCTCGCCCTCACCGGCGTCGGGGTCGATCGCCCGCACCGTGATGCCGGGGCCGGGCGGCCCGACGGTGAGGAGGCGGAGCCCGTCGCCCCCGGGCACGACGGCGAAGAGGACGTCGCCGGCGACGTCGGCGGCCGAGGACTCGGGGCCGACCACGGCGGGGACGGCGTCGGGGCCGAGGGGGACCTCCCAGAGCGGGGCGCCGTCGCCGAGGTCGTGGCCGACCAGCGACCACTCGGTCGTGCCCCGGGTCGAGCCGACGGCGGCGACGAAGCGGTCACCGGCCAGGGCGACCATGGCGGACGGGGCGGTGTCGACCGGGGCGGGGACGACCCGGGCGCCGCCCTCGGCCAGCCCCACGACGACCCACTCCGCCCGCCCGGCCAGGACCAGCCGGGTGTCGTTCACGGCCCACGCCCGGTCCTCGACGTCGTGGGCGTCGAGGTGGACGTCGGGGAGCGACCGCGACCACCTCTGCTCCCCCGTCGTCACGTCCCACCGCTGCACGCAGCTGACGACGTTCCCGTAGACGAGGACGACGTCGTCGGTGCCGGGCACCGGGACGATCGGGTTCCGGGGCGAGGCCGAGATCGAGCGCTCCGATCCGGGGATCACCCCCTCGACGCAGCCGGGGGTGAGGCGCGCCAGCGTCTCCCCATCGCCCGGTCGCACCAGGGTCAGGGTCAGGGCGGCGGTGACGTCGTCCTCGGGTCCGTCGTCGACGAGCAGGACGGCATTGCCCAGCGGCAGGACCCGGCCACCGGGCGAGGCGAAGCGGTGCGACCAGAGGACCTCGCCCGACGGCGGGTCGAACGCCGTGACCTCGCCGTCGTTCCCGACGACCACGAGGGTGTCGTCGACCACGACGAAGCAGTCGACGCAGAAGGGGTGGACCTCGTCGGAGGCCTCGCCCTCCCACAGCACGGTGCCGGTGCCCCGGTCGAGCCCGACCACGGTGCGGCCGAGGCTGGCCAGGACGACGTCGTCGGTGACGGCGAACTGGGCCGAGTACACGTCGTCGGGCACGACCGGCGCCGTCCACACCGGGCCGTCGGCCAGCGCCACCAGGGCGACGACCCGGCCCTCGGCCCCCGGCGTCGTGGCCAGGGTGACCACCGTCGGGTCGGCGGCCAGGTCGCCGGGCAGCACCAGCAGGTCACCGGTGGTCGGCCGTAGGTCGTCGCCCCCGGCGGTGGCCTCGTCGTCCCCGCCCCGCAGGACGAGGCCGACCACGACGAGCACGACGACGAGGGGCACGGCGACCGCCACCAGGACCACCCACCCGGCGCCGGGCGGCCGCCCGGGGGTGGCGTCGTGGACCTGCCCGCAGAGGCCGCAGACCAGGGGGCCCTCGGCCTCGGGGAGCGGCAGGCCGCAGCGGGTGCAGGGGATGGGTGCGGGCACGTCGACTCCTCGGCGGCCCCGCCGCCCGCGGAGCCCGGGGCGAACCTACCGCCCCGCCCGTCGGGTCCTAGGTTGACGACGTGGGCGACGCCGACGGGAACCGGCAGGACGTGCGGGACGACCTGGAGGGCATGGCCGCCCGCCCCGGGACCGCCCGGTGAGCACCGACGACGTCACGACGATCCTCGCCGTGCTGGCCACCGTCGGCGCCGTGGCCGGCGTCGCCGGGGCCGTCGCCGCCATCCTCCCCGGCGTCGGGCCGCGGGTGCGGGCCGCCCTCGCCGGCCAGGGCCTGGCCCTCGCCTGGCTGGTCGCCACCGTCGCCACCGCCGGCAGCCTCTGGCTCTCCGAGGGCGCCGACCTCACGCCCTGCCGCCTCTGCTGGTTCCAGCGGATCGCCATGTACCCGCTGGTCGTGGTGCTCGGCATCGGCGCCCTCCGCCGTGACGCCGGCGCCCGGCTGACCGCGGCGGTGCTCGCCGGGCTCGGCCTGGCCGTCAACCTCTGGCACCTGGCCGTCGAGCTGTGGCCCACGATCGAGGGCTCCAGCTGCGACGCCACCAGCCCCTGCTCGTTCCGCTGGATCGAGGTGTGGGGGTTCTGGACCATCCCCCGGATGGCCACCGTCGCCTTCGCCCTCGTCCTCCTCGCCCTGGCCCTCGACCGCACCCCGAAAGGCGCGCCCGCACCATGAGCCACAAGCCGACCAAGGGTCGTCCCCTCGCCCAGAGCCGCGTCGAGGCCGCCCGCAACGGACCCCGCGTCCCCGTCTTCGCCCTCGCCGTCGGCGGCCTGGTGCTCGTGCTCGTGATCGCCGCCGTCGTCGTGGCCGTCGTCGGCGGCGAGAAGGGCGGCACCCTCGGTGAGGGCGAGCAGGCCTTCGGCCCGGTCACCGCCACCGGGACGCCGCTCGAGACCTACTCCCCGAGCGGCGAGGACCCGGCGGTGGGCGAGCCCGCCCCGAAGCTGGAGGGCGAGTCGGCCACCGGCGAGGCGGTCACCGTCGACCCGGCCGAGGGCCCGATGGTGGTCGTCTTCCTCGCCCACTGGTGCTCCCACTGCCAGGCCGAGGTGCCCCGCATCGTCGCCGTCGCCGACGGGGCCGACGAGATCGAGGGCGTGCCCTTCACCGCCGTCCTCACCGGCAGCGAGGCCCAGGCCGACAACTTCCCGCCCGGCGACTGGCTCGAGCGCGAGGACTGGCCGGCCCCGGCCATGGTCGACTCCGAGCCCGAGGCCGGCAGCGTCCCCGTCGCCCTCAACGCCTACGGCCTCAAGGGCTACCCCTTCATGGTGGCGATCGACGGCGACGGCAACGTGGCCGCCCGCCACTCGGGCGAGCTCGGCGAGGACGGCATCCGCGAGTTCTTCGCCCAGGTGGCCGAGTAGCCAGGCCTACGCGGGCACCTCGGCGGGGAGCCCGCAACGGGCGAGGTGGGCCACGCCGAAGGTGGTGATCTCGGCGATGCGGTCGCCCTCGACCCGGAGGACGTCGAGCTTGTAGGCCCGGAACACCGTGTCGCCGGGCCGGCGCAGGTAGCTGCCCGCCGCCGGGAGCCGGTTGACCCGGGTCGGGAGCGTCCGCCAGTCGCCCTCGCGGGCGGGGCCGAAGGCCCGGTCGAGCAGCGTCCGCAGGTCGTCGTGGCCGGCGAACACCGCCGGGTGCGGCGGCATGGTGATGCGGATGTCCTCGGCCGCGCAGGCCAGCGCCAGGGCGGCGTCGCCCTCGTCGTTGGCCCGGATGAAGCGGGCCAGCAGCTCGCGCTCGGCCGCCCCGGCCTCGGGGGCGGACCAGTCGGCCCGCCGCGCCGGCAGTCGGGCCTGCATCGTGGCCCGGGCCCGCTGCACGGCGCTGTTGGCGGCGGCGACGCTGGTGGCGAGCGCCTCGGCCGTCTCGACCGCGGTCCACCCCAGGACGTCCCGGGCCACCAGGGCGGCGCGCTGGCGGGGCGGGAGGGCCTGGAGGGCGACGAGGAAGGTGAGCTCGATCGTCTCCCGGTCGACGACGGCGTCGTCGGGCGCCTCCTCCAGCAGCACGTCCGGGTAGGGCTCGAGCCACCCCACCTCGGCGGCGGTGGCGGCGATCGGCCGGCGCCGGCGTCGCCGGATGGCGTCGAGGCAGACGTTGGTGCAGACCCGGTAGAGCCAGGCCCGGACGTTCCCGCCGGCGATCTCGTCGCGGTGCTGCCAGGCCCGGATCATCGCCTCCTGCACGGCGTCCTCGGCCTCCTCGTAGGAGGCGAGCATCCGGTAGCAGTGGACGTGGAGCTCGCGGTGGTGGCGCCGGGCCAGCTCCCCGAAGGTCGGCTCATCCACGGGTCTGCCTCCTGGCGGTCGGGGGCAGGCGTCGTGCCCACCACCCCGTCCGACGCCGGGGGGCGCCGGGACTCATCGCGCCGCCGGCGCCCTAGGTGCCGGCCAGGCGCTCGATCACCGGCTCCATGGCGTCGAGGTCCGCCAGCGAGAGCCCGATGCTGCTGATCCCGAGGGTCTCGCGCCGCTCGACGAGGTCCTCGACGATCTGCTCGACGGTGCCGCACAGGGCGTGGGGCGAGCGCAGCGACTCGTCGGCCGGGATGCCGAAGGCGGGGGCGAGCGCCTCGGCCGTGCCCCGGCGGTCGTCGGTGACGATCACGACGTGGATCCGGGTCTGGAGCTCGAGCCGGGCGTAGCGGTCGCCGGCCGCCTCCCGGATCCACCCGAGCTTGGCCACGGTGGCCGCCTCGGTGGCGCTGGGCCCGGCGGCGGCGTCGATCACCCCCTTGGCCAGCTTGGGGTTGAGGCCGACGATGTCGGCGTGGCGCCCGGCCACCTCGAGCACCCTGCGGCCCCCGCCGCCGATCACGATCGGCAGGTCGGGCCGGGGCTTGGGGCTGCCCGAGAGGCCCTCGACCCGGTAGTGCGCCCCGTGGAAGGTGCACGGCCCGTCCGAGAAGAGGCCCTTCACCACCTGGACCGCCTCCTCCAGGCGCTCGACCCGCACGCCGGCGGGATCGAGCGGGATCCCGGCGTGCTGGTAGTCGGTCGTCATCCAACCGGCGCCGAGGCCGAGCTCGAAGCGGCCCTCGGAGAGGATGTCGAGCGTCGCCGCCTCCTTGGCCATCACCGCCGGGTGCCGGTAGTCGTTGCAGAGGACGAGGGCGCCGACCCGGAGCGTCTCGGTGGCATCGGCCGCGGCCATCAGGGCGGCGATCGGGGCGAGCTGGTCGTCGAGGTGGTCCGACACGGTCATCCGGTACGCCCCGATGCCCTCCAGCCGGCGGGCCAGCGCCATCCAGGACGCCTTGGAGACGTCGGCCGGAGAGGAGCACTGGACCCCGAACCGGAAGGGCTTGCGGTCGGGCAGGGGCACGGCGGCGGGCACGGTGCCATTCGACCACGCCGGCGTTGGGTGACGGCAACCCTTGCCGCCTAGGGTCACGGGCGCACGGCGACCGGGGGGATGACGGCCGCGCCGCTCGCGCCCGGCCCGCCCGGGGCTGGCGGCGGGGCATCGGCTCGCCCGCATTTCACTTCACGAATGTGACGGGTGCAGACTTTGGTCATGGGGTGGCATCTCTTCGTCCTGCAGGCCACGGGACCGGCGGCGACGACGGCCACGCTGGCCGCGACCGGGTACGTGTCGACGGGTCACCGGCTGCCGGTCGGCGAGGCCGTGGTCGAGATCGAGCACCTCGCCCCCGAGGGCATCGCCGTCGTCGAGCGCCCCGGGCCGGGGATCGAGGCCGTCGCCCGGGTCGTCGACCACGACGACCTCCCGCTGGCCCTCTCGGCCGACGGCGGCGAGGCCGTCACCTTCCTCTGGCAGGGCGCCGACGACGTCTCGGTGCTCTCGGTGTTCCGCGACGGCCGCCCCTACCGCCGGCTCGTCCGGGCCGACGGCGAGGTCGTCGTCGACGAGGGCCCGGCGCTCCCGATCGAGGCCACCGTCGACTGGACCGACGCCGAGACCGCCCTCCTGACCGTGGCCGCCGCCCTGCTCGGCCAGCCCATCGGCACCGACGAGTGGCGCGCCCGCCCCACCGTCGTCCACCGCCGCCGCCGTCGGAGCAGCTGACCGCTACCCCGCGGCCAGGGCGTCCCGGATGCTCCGGTCGAAGGCGACCTGGGCGGCGTCGAAGCCTCCGCTGGCGGCGATGTGGGCCCCCGCCCCACCCAGGGCGTCGACCAGGTGGCGCCGGCCCTGACGGCCCCACTCGTCCTCGACCCAGCGCTCGAGGAAGTGCGGCTCCCGCTCGGCGTGGGTGCGGGGCACCGTGGTCGCCACCGCGGCCAGCACCGCCTCGGTCAGCTCGGGCAGGCCGGCCCCGGTGCGGGCGCTGGTGCGGTGGATCTCGGGCGGGGCGGCGTCGAAGGGGCGGGCCAGCCCCAGGCTCCCCTTGAGCTGGAAGAAGCTGCTCTCGGCGCTCGGCTCGTCGCACTTGTTGAGGATGAAGGCGTCGGGGACCTCGATGATCCCGGCCTTCAGGAACTGGACCTCGTCACCGCCGAGCGGCTGGAGCACGAGGTAGACCCGGTCGGCCAGGTGGCGGACGTCGGCCTCGCTCTGGCCGATCCCCACCGTCTCGACGATCACGCAGCGGAACAGCCGGGTGAGCAGCCGGCACACCTGGAACGTCGACGGCGACAGGCCGCCCAGCTCGGTGGCCGAGGCCTGGCTGCGGAAGAACAGCCGCCGGTCGTCGAGCGGGGCCCGCATGCGGGTGCGGTCGCCGAGCAGCGACCCGCCCGAGATGTGGCTCGACGGGTCGATCGCCACCACCGCGATCGACAGGTCGGCCTCGGCGGCGAGGGCGGCGACGGTCAGCCGGGCCAGCAGCGACGACTTGCCCGAGCCGGGGGTGCCGGTGACGCCGATGACGACGCAGGCCGCGTCGCCGTCGTCGCCGGCCCGGGCGTCGAGGGCGTCGAGCACCCGGGCCCGGTCCTCCGCCGCCGACGGGCGGGAGTCCTCGAACACCCCGATCAGGCGCGACACCGCCGTCTTCTCCCGGGCCCGCGCCCGGTCGACGAGCGCGCCCAGGGCGTCGGCGTCGTCGGGCACCCGGCTCACGGCACCGACCGTAGGTCGTGCCCACGCCGACGCACGTACCCTGACGCCGTGCTCGTCCAGATGCGGCTCCGCGAACCGATCGAGCGGGGCGACGTCGACCTCCTGTTCCGCCGGTGGAAGCGGCTCCAGGCGGTGGTCGGCAACACCTACCGCACCGCCGCCGGGCGGCTCACCGTCACCGCCGTCGACGTCGTCGACCCCGACGCCCTCACCGACGACGACGCCCGCCGGGCCGGCTACCCCACGGCCGATGCGCTGCGCGCCGACCTGCGGGGCGACGCCGACCTCCCGACCTACCGGATCACCGTCGTCGCCGCCACCGACCCCGACCCCCGCTCGGAGCTGGCCGCCGACGCCGCCCTCAGCGACGACGACGTGGCCGAGATCGACCGGCGCCTCGACCGGCTCGACCGGGCCAGCTCGTGGGGGGCGTGGACGCTGCCGACCCTCCGGCTGATCGAGGCCCACCCGGCGACCGTCTCGACCACCCTCGCCGAGGAGGTCGGGCGCGAGCGCCAGGCCTTCAAGCTCGACGTCCGCAAGCTCAAGGGCCTCGGCCTGACCGAGAGCCTCGACGTCGGCTACCGCCTGTCGCCCCGGGGGCGGGCCTACCTCGCCCGCACCACCCGCACGTAGCTACCCGCGCTCCATCCACAGGTGCCGGAAGCCCCGGATGGTCAGGCTCGACCGGCGGCGGGGCAGGGGGCGGACCAACCGGGCGTCGGCCGTCGCCCGCAGGAGGGCGGGCAGGGCGATGCGGGCCTCGATCCGGGCCAGGGCGGCCCCGACGCAGTGGTGGGCGCCACCGCCGAAGGACAGGTGCGGGTTGGGCGAACGGGTCAGGTCGATCCGGTGGGAGTCGGCGAAGACGGCGGGATCGTGGTTGGCCGCCCCCAGGCCGACGATCACGAAGCTCCCGGCCGGGACGGCGTGGCCGCCCAGCTCGACGTCCTCGCCCGGGAACCGCTGGGTGATCTGGACCGGCGGGTCGAGCCGCAGCATCTCCTCGACACCGGTCTCGACCACCGACGGGTCCTCGGCCAGCCGCCGGCGGGCCACCGGGTCGTCGTCGAGGGCCACCAGGGCGTTGCCGATCAGGTTGGCCGTCGTCTCGTGCCCGGCGATCAGGAGGAGCACGACGGTGGCCACCAGCTCGTCGGCGGTCAGCCGGTCGCCGTCCTCGGCCACCGCCACCAGGTCCGACAGGAGGTCGTCGCGCGGGGCCTCCCGGCGGGCCCGGATCGGCTCCTCCAGGTGCTCGCGGAGGGCGACGACGGCCCGGCCGGCCCGGGCCAGCTCGTCGACCGTGGGCAGCGGGTCGAGCCCGACGGCGAGGTCGCGCCCGTGGGTGGCGACCAGCTCGTGGTCCGACGGCGGCAGCCCGACCAGCTCGCAGATCACCCGGGCCGGGAGCGGGTAGGCGAAGGCGTCCATGGCGTCGAAGCGGCGCCGACCGGCCAGCGGGGCGAGCAGCTCCTCGGTCAGGCCCTCGATCGCCTCGGCCAGCAGGGCGACCCGGCGGGGCGTGAAGGCCCGGCTGACCAGCCGGCGCAGGCGGGTGTGCTCGGGCGGGTCGGTGAACAGCATCAGGTCCGACGCCAGGGTCAGGAACGGGCCCCGCTCGCTCTGGTCGCTGCGACCCAGCAGCCGGCTGACCGGCCCGATGTGGAGGTGCTTGACGTCGTGGGCCTTCTCGTCGACCCCGAACCCCGGGTCGCGCAGCACGGCGCTGGCCTCGGCGTGCCCGGTCACGATCCAGAACCCGAACGGGCTGCGGTGGACCGGATCGACCCGCCGGAGGGCGGCGTAGGCCCGGTGCGGCCGCTCCCGGGCCCGGGCCGACGCCACGAAGGCCACCACCGCCGGCGTCACCGCCAGCGCCGCCGCACGATCCTTCAGATGCACTCCCATATTCGGATACACTCGCGTATGTGACTGACCCGGTCAACACCCCCCCACCACCCCCCCACCCCCCCGTCGCCGATGGTCCGAGCAACACGGACACGGCCGGCGGTCCCGCCACAGCGGACGGCCCCGACACGCCCGGCAATGCCAGCACGGCGGACGGCCCCGGCACGACCGGCGGTCCGGGCACGGCCGGCGGTCCGGGCACAGCAGACGGCCCCGGCACGACCGGCGGTCCGGGCACGACCGGCGGTCCGGGCACGACCGGCGGTC
>DASTYI010000057.1:0-26389 GCA_035765045.1 Iamia sp.
TGGTGTCGGTCGAGATGATCGAGGCGGTCGACTGGCGCGACCACCCCTCGTACTTCTCGACCTGCGGCCGCCTCCTCCGGCCCGGCGGCCGGCTCGCCCTCCAGGCCATCACCGTCCCCGACAGCCGCTACGAGCGGGCCAAGACGTCGAGCGACTTCGTGAAGTCCTACGTCTTCCCCGGCTCGTGCCTGCCGTCGGTCGAGGCCATCGAGCGCGGCCTGGCCGCCCACACCGACCTGACGGTCGAGCGGGTCGACGCCTTCCCCCAGGACTACGCCCAGACCCTCGCCGCCTGGAACGAGCGGCTGGCGGCCCGGGCCGACCGGGCCCGCGCCCTCGGCTACGACGACGCCCTGCTCCGGCTGTGGGAGTTCTACCTGTCCTACTGCGAGGGGGCCTACGCCGAGGAGTACGTCTCGCTCGTCCAGATGACGGCGGTGAAGCAGTGAGCCGGGTCGGCGACGTCGCCTCGACGCTCTCGTTCAAGGCGCTCGACGCCGGGCTCGTGCCCGACGCCGTCCTCCACGCCGCCTGCCGGGCCCGGGTGGCCAAGCGCCTCCGCACCGAGCGGCGGGGCCGCGTCGAGGAGCGCAGCGAGCGCTTCCGGGCCCTGGTCGAGGTGCTGCGGGCCGGCGACGTCGCCACCCACACCGCCGAGGCCAACGAGCAGCACTACGAGGTGCCGACCCGCTTCTTCGAGCTGGTCCTCGGGCCCCACCTCAAGTACTCGTCGTGCTACTACCCGCCGGGGATCGACGAGCTGGGCGCGGCCGAGCTGGCGATGCTCCAGGTCTCCGGCCAGCGGGCCCGCCTGGCCGACGGCCAGCGCATCCTCGAGCTGGGCTGCGGCTGGGGCAGCCTCACCCTCTGGATGGCCGAGACGTACCCGGGGGCCGAGATCGTCGCCCTGTCGAACTCCCGCACCCAGCGCGAGCACATCGAGAAGCAGGCGGCCGAGCGGGGGCTGGCCAACCTCCACGTCGTCACCGCCGACGTGGCCACCTTCGACCCCGCCGCGCACGGCGAGGGCGCCCCGTTCGACCGGGTCGTCTCGGTCGAGATGCTGGAGCACGTGCGCAACCACGGCGTGCTCTTCGGCCGGATCGCCCGCTGGCTGGCCGACGACGGCCTCTTCTTCTGCCACGTCTTCGCCGGCACCGACGTCTGCTTCCGCTACGACGCCGACGACCGCCGCGACTGGATGGCCAAGCACTTCTTCTCCGGCGGCCTGATGCCGAGCGACGACCTCTTCCTCCACCTCCAGGACGACCTCGCCCTGGTCGACCACTGGCGGTTGAGCGGCGAGCACTACGCCCGCACGTCGTGGGCCTGGCTGGCCAACCTCGACGCCCACGAGGCCGAGCTGCGCACGCTCGTCGGGAAGGTCCAGGTCCGCCGCTGGCGGGCCTTCTTCGCCGGGTGCGCCGCCCTCTTCGGCCACGACGACGGCGAGGCCTTCGGCGTGAGCCACTACCTGTTCTCACCCCGGCGGTAGGCCACCCGGCCACCGCTACAGGGCGAATCGGCGGCGCACCCAGTCGGCGAGGAGGGGGTCGACGACGACGGGGCCGCCGCCCCGATCGGCGAGGTACCCGTTCCCGGTGAGGGCCGCCACCGCGCCCCGGGCCGTGCCCGTCGCCAACGAGAGGGCGGCGGCCGCCGTCCCGTAGACGCTGCCCCCGCCGGCGACGACGCGCAGGACCTTCTGATGCCCCGTGGGCAGCAGCTCGAACAGCCGCTCGGACCCGCTGTCCACCGCCGCCCGCACCTCGGCGAGGGCCCTCTCCCACTCGGCCACGCCGGCCTCGGCCCCCTCCGGTGTGTTCCGCCAGACGGCGTCGGCCAGCTGCATCGCCCGCTGCGGGTGACCCTCGGCGGCGGCGACGAGGGGCGCCACGGTGGATCCCGCCGCCCGACCGGTGCGGCGGAAGCCGTCGGTCACGACGTCGACGACGTCGCGGTCGTCCATCGGCCCCAGCTCGACCAGGTCGGCCTGGGCGAAGAACGGCTGCGCCTGATCGGTGAAGAGCGTCGCCATGGTCGACGGTTGGGATCCGGCGAAGACGATGCCCAGGTCACGGAAGTGGTGCTGGAGCTCGGTGCGCAGGACCCCTGCGGCCCTCGGCACCCCGGCGATGCCGGAGAACTCGTCGAGCACCAGCACCAGCGGTTGCCGGGCGGCCGCCCGCACCAGGACCTGGAGCAGGCCCCGCAACCGGAGCACGGGATCGGGCCGGTCGCGTGGCCCCCGTCCCAGCTCGACGCCGAGCAGGCCGAGGCGGATCGACGCCGTGGCGGCCAGGTCGTCGAGGGTGGCCCGGAGCCGGCCCCGCACGTCGGCCAGGCCCCGGTCCAGCGCCGAGGCCACGTCGGCCATCGAGCTGACCTCGTAGAGGTCGACCCACACCGTGTCGGACCCGACCTCGGCCAGATCGGCGGTCACCCGCCGCAGGAGGCTCGTCTTGCCGTAGCGCCGGGGACCGAGGAGGGCGGTGAGACGCCGATCGGTGATCCGCTCGGCCAGGTCGCGCCGCAGCTCGTCGCGCCCTGCGACCTCGTCGGGCCGCAGCGGGCCCTGGAACGGGAACGGGCTCGGCTGATCCACAGGACAAAGATATCAAACGATGACGGGCAAAAGGTATCATCAGATAGAAGTTCGCCCACGAGCCGATCCGGCTCTGGGACGGGATCGGGCGGCGTCAGTAGGTTCGCTCGGGATGAGCGACGACGCCGCGCCCGACCCGTTCACCCGGATGATGGGGCTGGAGCCCCACGGACCCGACACCTTCGTGGGCACCGGGCCCCGCTACCCGTGGGGCGGCCTCTACGGCGGCCAGATCGTGGCCCAGGCCCTCCACGCCGCCGCCCGGACGGTCGTGCCCGAGCACCGCGTGCACTCGCTCCACGCCTACTTCATCCGCCGCGGCGACCACAGCGAGCCGGTCCGCTACGAGGTGGCCCGCACCCGCAACGGCCGCTCGTTCACGACCCGCACGGTCGAGGCCCGCCAGGCGGTGGGCGCCATCCTCAGCCTGAGCGCCTCGTTCCAGGGCGACGAGGAGGCCCCCGAGGTCCAGACCACGTCGCTCCCCGACGTCCCCTCCCCCGAGGGGGCGCCGAGCGACTCGTGGAGCACCGCCTACGACCGGGTCACCATCCCGCCGGAGCCCGAGTCGGGGACGGCGGCGGCCTGGCTCAAGCTCCGCCGACCGCTCACCGGGGCGGACGACACGCCCGCCCTCCACGCCGCCGCCCTGGCCTACATGTCCGACGACGTGCCCACCGACGCCGCCCACGGCCTCGACCCGCGGGGGCGGGAGGCGCCGCCCGACAGCGGGCTGATCGGCTTCAGCCTCGACCACGCCGTCTGGTTCCACCGCCCGCTGCGGGCCGACGAGTGGCTCCTCCACACGGTGACCTGCCACGGGCTGATCTCGTCGCGGGGGCTCACCGTGGGCCGGGTCTTCTCGGCCGACGGCACGCATGTGGCGACGACGACCCAGGAGGTCCTCCTCCGGCCCCGCCGCTGAACCGGCTCAGGTGCCGCCGCTGACGCCGATCACGGTGAAGAGCAGGATGAAGTAGCCGATCCCGCCGACCACGTAGAGCCCGAGGAGGACGGTGCCCACGATGCCGAGGATGCGGCCGGTGTTGACGTTGCTGCGGTTGGAGTAGCGCAGCGGGTCGCGGTCGATCTCCTCCAGCGCCTTGTTGCCCATCGACCAGGCGAAGGGCCCGAGGATCTGGCACGCCACCAGGCTGAGGATGCCGAGGATCAGCACCGTGGTGCCCTGCGGGTGCTCGATCTGGCCGCCGTAGCCGCCGCCATAGGGCGCACCGGGGGCTCCGCCGTAACCCGGGCCTGGGTGGCCGCCGTATCCACCGGGGGGGTAGGACATCGCCGGAGCGTAACCCCTCCGGCCGCTACAGCCGTTCGATGATGGTGACGTTCGCCTGCCCGCCGCCCTCGCACATGGTCTGGAGGCCGTAGCGACCCCCGGTCTGCTCGAGGTGGTTGAGCAGGGTGGTCATCAGCCGGGCGCCGGTGGCGCCGAGCGGGTGGCCGAGGGCGATGGCGCCGCCGTTGGGGTTGACCTTGGCCATGTCGGGCTTGAGCTCGCGCTCCCATGCCAGCACGACCGAGGCGAAGGCCTCGTTGATCTCGACGGCGTCGATGTCGTCCATCGTCATGCCCGTCTTCTCCAGGGCGTGGCGGGTGGCGGGGATCGGGGCCGTCAGCATGAAGATCGGGTCGTCGCCCCGGACGCTCATGTGGTGGATGCGGGCCCGCGGCGTGAGGCCGTGGTCCTTCACCGCCTGCTCGCTGGCGATGAGGAGCGAGGCCGAGGCGTCGCTGATCTGGCTGGCGACGGCGGCGGTGACCCGCCCGCCCTCGACGAGGGTCGGGAGGCTGCGGATCTTCTCCCAGTTCGGCTCGCGGGGGCCCTCGTCGGCGGTCATGTCGCCGTAGGGGGCGATCTCGGCCTCGAAGCGGCCCTCCTCGCGGGCCCTGAGGGCCCGCGTGTGCGACTCGACGGCGAAGGCCTCCATCTCGTCGCGCGAGATGTCCCACCGCTCGGCGATCATCTCGGCGCTGCGGAACTGGCTGACCTCGCCGGCGCCGTAGCGCTCGACCCACCCGGGCGAGGTGGAGAACGGGTCGGGGAAGCCGAGGTCGGAGGCCAGCGTCATGGCCGAGCTGATCGGGATCTGCGACATCTGCTGGACGCCGCCGGCGACGACCAGGTCGTTGACGCCGGCCATCACGGCCTGGGCGGCGAAGTGGATCGCCTGCTGGGCCGAGCCGCACTGGCGGTCGACGGTGGTGCCGGGGACGTGCTCGGGGCCGCCGGCCACCAGCCAGCAGGTGCGGGCGATGTCACCGGCCTGGCCGCCGACCGAGTCGACGTTGCCGAACACGACGTCCTCGACGGCCCCCGGGTCGATGCCGGTGCGGTCGAGCAGGGCCGTGATCGACAGGGCCCCGAGATCGGCCGGGTGGACCTGGCTCAACCCGCCGCCCCGCTTCCCGACGGGGGTGCGGACGGCGTCGACGATGAAGGCCTCGGGCATGTCCGCACGATACCTGACGACCCGTCAGATCCTCTCAGCGACGGCGGGGCCCCGTCACCGGCGACACCGGGTGCGGGCAGGCGTACCGTCCGCGGCGGGCCCGCTCCAGATCGGGGCGCCCAGGAGGTGCGGACGGATGGACACGAGCAGGACGCAGCGACCTGGCGCGGCCCGACGGCTGGTGGTGGCGCTGGCCGGGCTGGCCCTCGCCACCGGTGGGCTGGTCGCCACCCCCGCCCCCGCCGGGGCGGCGCCGGCCGACAGCGACACCCTGGTCTTCGTCCCCTTCCGGGGCCAGACCTTCGGCGTCGCCCGCAACGGGACGACCACCTACCCCTCCTACACCACCGGCGACTTCCGGGGGGCCGAGCCCTTCACGGGCGACTTCACCGGCTCGGCCGGCGCCGACGTCTTCTGGTACCGGCCCGGCCGCGCCCCCGACGGCATCGTCCGGGTGACCCCGAGCGGCACCGGCGTCACCACCACCTTCATCCCCAAGACGGTGAACGGGATCTACCAGCCGCTGGTCGGCGACTTCGACGGCAACGCCATCGACGACATCATCTGGTACGCCCCCGGCTCCTCCCCCGACTCCCTCTGGCTCTTCGACAGCAGCGGCGGCCACACCAGCGTCCCGCTGACCGTCAACGGCGACTACGTCCCCACGGTGATCGAGGCCGACGGCGACGGCGACGACGACGTCGTCTGGTACCGAGCCGGCACCGGCGCCGACTCGATCTGGCTGTTCGGGGCGGGCGCCACCCACACGTCGAAGCCGATCACCATCAACGGCTCGTACCTGCTCGTCCCGGGCCACTTCGGCGACCGCCCCGAGGGCAGCCCGCAGGAGCGGCTGGTGTTCTTCAACGCCGCCGGGCCCGACTCGATCTGGACCTTCGACACCGCCGGGAACCACACCGCGGCGGCGCTCCCCGACGTCGACGGCGCCTTCACCCCGGTCGTCGGGCGCTTCACCGGCACTGCCCGCGACGCCATCCTCTGGTACCGGCCGGGGAGCGGCAGCGAGCGGTTCTGGAGCTTCACCGCCGGTGGCGCCGTCGACCAGCTCGAGCCCCCGACGGTGAACGGCACCTACGACCCGGTCGTGCTCGACCAGGACGGCAACGGCTACCAGGACATCGCCTGGACGGCGAGCGGCAACGCCACCGTCTGGCGGTTCACCAGCGGGGGCTACAGCCAGACGACGGTGAGCACCGGCCTGCCCAACACCACCGCCCTGGCCGCCTTCACCGACCCGGCCGACCTCTAGCGGCAACGGCGGACGACGATCACCCCGGCGCCCAGCGCCACCAGGACCACGACGGCCCCCACGACGAGCAGCGTCGACGGGCCGCCGTCGTCGCCGTCCGCCGGCTCGGCTTCGGGCTCGGGCGCCGTCCCGGGTTCGGCGGGCGGCGCCGTGGTGGTCGTCGGCTCCTCCTCGACCGGGGCCAGGGCGATGCGGTGGAGCGGGAGCGGGTCGCCGGCCGGGGTCGGACCCAGCTCGCTGATGGTGACGAGGGCGTCCCCGGCGCCGGTGACGGCCACCGCCTCGCCCTGGGGCTCGTGGCGCACGGCGACGGCGCACGGCTCGCCGGCCAGCGCCTCGACCACCGTCGTGCCCTCGGCCCGGGCGAAGACGAGGACCTCCTTGTAGGTCCGCAGCACGACCAGCGAGCCGTCGGGGGCCACGTCGCCCCCGGTGACGAGCGTGCCCGGGAAGGTGGCACCCTCGACCGCCCCCGGGTCGGCGACCGTGACCGTGCCCGCCTCCTCGACCGGGATCGGCGCCCCGGGCACCAGGGCGTCGGCCACCACCCGGAGGACCGTCGAGGTCCCCTCGATCACCTTGGTGACGATCACCAGGTCGCCGCTGACCGGGTCGACCAGCAGGGCCTCGGCGTCGACCGAGCCGCCCGGGTAGGTCAGGGCCAGCGCCTCGACCCCGGCCAGGGTCCCGCCGGTGCCGTCGGGGGCGGCCTCGGGCTCGGGGACCCGGTAGACGGTGACCGGGTCGCGGGGCCCGATGTTCTGGCCGATGTCGCCGAGGTAGAGGGCGGAGCGGCGCCCGGGCCCGGGGCCGACGGCCATGTCCTCCCAGTCGACGTTCTCGGCCCCGGGGACGGCGTAGGTGCCCAGGGCGGTGCCGTCCTCGGCCAGGGCGAACACCCGGGGCTGGTCGCCCGAGTCGTTGTGGGCCCAGATCACGCCCTCGTGGAGGCCGCTGGCGGCCAGGCCCGAGGCCTCGACCAGGTCGGCCTCCCCGACCTCGCCGGCGACGACCGGGGTGGCGCCGACCAGCCGGGCGCACGGGTCGGCCCCCTGGGCCCCGGCGGCGCGACCGGCTCCGACGACCAGGCCGGCGGCGGCCAGGAGGGCGAGCCCGCGCCCCGCCATCAGAGGTCGAGGGCCGTGGCGATCCGGCGACGGTGCCAGGCGGCGTCGCCCCAGGTGCGGGCCAGGACCTCGGCCCGCTTCAGGTACAGGTGGAGGTCGTACTCGGTCGTGTAGCCGATGGCCCCGTGGACCTGGAGGGCGGTGCGCCCGGCCAGGCGACCGGCGTCGGAGGCGAGGGCCTTGGCCATCGAGACGTCGCGGCTGGCCGTCGGCGCCCCGGTGGCCAGCGACCAGGCCGCGGCGTGGACGGCGGGGGCGGCGAACTCGAGCCGGAGGGCGGCGTCGGCCAGGTGGTGCTTGACCGCCTGGAACGACCCGACGGGCACGCCGAACTGCTTGCGCTCCCCCACGTAGCCGACGGCCAGGTCGACCATCCGCCGGGCCAGCCCGACCAGCTGGGCGGCGATGCCGAGGGCGCCCCGGTCGAAGGCCAGGGCGGCGTCGGCCGCGGTGCCGATCACGTCGCCCGCCCGCCACGCCTCCAGCAGGACGGTGCGGCGCCCGGCGTCGACCACGTCGGTCGGCGTCCGGGCCTCGCCCTGGGCGACGGCGGAGGCGATGCGCCGGGCCGTCCACGTGCCGTCGGCGGCGACGTCCAGCCCGACCAGCAGCGTCACCACGTCGCCCCACGGGACCAGGCGGGTGCCGAGCGGCAGCACCGCCACGCGGCGCGAGCCGTCGACCAGCGACGGGACCAGGCCCTCGGGGTCGCCGGCGGCGGCCAGCAGCGGGGCGGCGACGGCGGCGGTCTCGACGAAGGGGTGGGGCAGGGCGGCGTAGCCGGTCTCCTCGGCGACGAGGACCCAGTCGACCTCGGCCATCCCGAGCCCGCCCTGCGCCTCGGGCACGGCCACGCCGAGCACGCCCATCTCGGCCAGGGTCGACCAGACCCGCTCGACCCGCTCCTCGGGGGCGCGGGCGCCCTCGCCCTTGCGGGCGCCGAGGGCGTCGGGGCCGTCGGGCCAGGCGGCCCGCACCACCTCGGGCGGGCACTCCTTGGCCAGCAGGTCGCGGACGGCGTCGCGCAGGGCGAGCTGGTCGTCGGTGGGGGCGAAGCGCATGGCGTCCTACTTCCGGGGGAGGCCGAGGACGCGCTCGGCCGCGATGTTGCGCTGGATCTCGTTGGTGCCGGCGTAGATCGGCCCCGACAGGGCGAACTGCCAGCCCTTCGACCACGGCCCGTCGAGCTCGGCGTCGGGGCCGAGGACGTCGAGGGCGGTCTCGTGGAGGGCGACGTCGAGCTCCGACCACCACAGCTTCACCAGGCTCGACCGGGCGCCCGCCGGGCGACCCTCGGCATCGGCGGTGACGGTCTGGAGGGTCTGGAGCCGGTAGGCCTCGGCCTCCATCCAGGCCTGCACGACCCGGTCGCGGAGCACGGCGTCGCCGTCGCCCCGCTCCCGGTACAGGTCGAGGAGGCGGTCGGCGGCGGCGGTGAAGCGGCCCGGCGAGCGGAGCGTGAGGCCCCGCTCCGACGAGGTGGTGGCCATGGCGACCGACCAGCCGGCACCGACGTCGCCGAGGACGGGCCCGCCGGGGAGGGCGTCGTCGGGGAGGAAGGCGCCGTCGAAGAAGACCTCGGCGAAGCCCTCGTCGCCGTCGAGCCGGCCGAAGCCCCGGACGGTGACGCCGTCGAGGTCGAGCGGCACCAGCAGGTAGGTCAGGCCCTTGTGGCGCTCGCTCTCGGGGTCGGTGCGGAACAGGCCGAACAGGTGGGTGCAGAAGGCGCCGCGGGTGGTCCACGTCTTCTGGCCGTCGAGCACCCAGCCGCCCCGCTCGTCGTCGCGGCGGGCCCGGCAGGTCAGCGAGGCCAGGTCGCTCCCGGCGTTGGGCTCGCTCCAGCCCTGGCACCACAGGTCGTCGCCCCGGGCCATGCGCCTCAGGATGTGGCCCTGCTGCTCGGCGTTGCCGTACTCGAAGATCGTCGGGGCGAGGAGGAAGATGCCGTTCTGGGTGATCCGGGGCGGGGCGCCGGCCCGGTAGTACTCCTCCTCGAAGATCAGCCACTCCCAGCGGCTGGCCGCCCGGCCGCCGTGCTCGACCGGCCAGGACACGACGGCCCACCCGCCCTCGAAGAGCGTGCGCTCCCAGTCGAGGTGCTGGGCGAAGCCCACCTCGGTGTCACCGGAGAGGATCCTCCGGTCGTGGCGATCGCGCCACGCCGCCAGCTCGGTCTCCAGCCAGGCGCGGGCCTCGGCCCGGAACGCCTCTTCCTCGTCCGACCACGTCAGGTCCATCGTCCCCGACCGTATCTGACGACCCGTCAGATATCGGAACCGGCCAGGCGGGTGAGGGTGGCGCGGGCGTCGGCGACGATCGACTCGACGATCTCGGCGACGGGCGGGAGGCTGTCGATCAGCCCGGTGACCTGGCCGGTGGGCAGCACGCCGACCTCGGGGTCGCCGTCGACCAGGGCCGCCTTGATCAGCATCGGGGCGTTGGCCGCCATCGCCAGCTGGCTGAGGGTGAGGTCCTGGCTCTTGCGCATGGCCAGGCCCTCGCTGGCCAGGTCCTTGACGCTGGTGCCGGTGACCTTGCGGAAGGCCAGGGCGTTGCCGACGGCCCGGGGCAGGCGGGTGACGGCGCTCGACCGGATCAGGCGGTCGACCAGCTCGGTGCGGATCACCCGCTGCGGCGCCCCGTCGAGGGCCTCGGTCACGACCGTGTCGGTCACCTTGGCGGCCAGGTAGCGCTGCTTGACCTCGTCGGGCACCCGGCTCTCGGCGCTGAGGAGGAAGCGGGTGCCCATCGCCACCCCGTCGGCGCCGTAGGCCAGCGCCGCCACCAGGCCCCGGCCGTCGTGGAAGCCGCCGGCGGCGAGCACGGGGATGTCGGCCCCGACGGCGTCACACACGTCGGGCAGCAGCAAGGTGGTGGGGACCGGGCCGGTGTGGCCGCCGCCCTCGCCGCCTTGGGCGATCACGATGTCGACCCCCCACCCCAGCATCTTCTCGGCGTGGCGGCGGGCGCCGACGGTGGGCATCACGAGGATGCCGGCGTCGTGGAGCCGGTCGATCGTGGCCTTGCTCGGCGCCCCGGCGAAGGAGGCGAGGCGCACGCCCTCCGTGGCCAGCAGCTCGACCCGGGCCGCCAGGTCGGGCTGGTCGGGTCGGAGGTTGACGCCGAAGGGGGCGTCGGTGGCGGCCTTGACCCCGGCGATCGCCCGCTCGAGCTGGCCCATGTCCATGGTGACGGCGGCGAGGATGCCGAACCCGCCGGCCGCGCTGGTCGCCGCCGTCAGGTTGGCGCCCGACACCCAGCCCATGCCGGTCTGGACGATCGGGTACCGGCAGCCGAGCAGCGAGCAGGCACGGGTGGCGAGGACGTCGGCCATGCCGGCGACCCTACGCCCAGACCTGACGACCCGTCAGATCCCGCGCAGACGGTCCGTACGAACGGTGCCTGGCACCGTTCGTACGGACCGTCGGCTCAACGCCAGGAGAAGCCGAAGATGACGTCGTCGTCGGCGGTGCGGACCCCGCCGGCCGACTCGTAGAGGTGGGCCGCCGCCGGGTTCGACGCGTTGGTGATCACGAAGCCCTGGGTGATGCCCTGGGTCCGGGCGTGGTCGCCCACGGCGTCGAGCAGCGCCTGGCCGACACCCTGGTTGCGGAACCGCTCCGACACGCCGATCTCGTAGATGCAGAGGTGGCGCAGGGCGGTGTGCCGGCGGAACAGCTCGTTGGTGTAGACGAAGCCGACCGGCTCCTCGCCGGCGAAGGCGACGAAGGTCGCGGTGCGGTCGTCGGCCAGGAAGGCGATCGTCTCGGCCTCGGTCAGCGGGTGCAGCGCCTCGCGCTCGTCGACAGTGCCGAACGTGGCGTTGTGGGTGGCGAGGTACGACAGGACGGCGTCGTCACCGGGCCGCAGCCGTCGGATCGTGATCGGGGGAGGCACGGCGGCCGGGGTCGCCCCCCGGTCGCGCTTGCGCGTGGTGATTCCCACCTCCGTCCATCGTCAGGACGGAGGTGGACTTGAGGCGTCAGTCCGGGACCTCGCGGAAGCGGGTGCCTCCCGGGTCGATCACCCGGTCGAGGAGGTCGAGCTCCTCGGGGGTGGGGAGGCGGGTCTCGGCGAGGTCGTCGGGGACGACGAGGTCGAACCCGGTGGCCTCCTGGACCTCCTCGACGGTGACGCCGGGGTGGACCGACCGGATGCGCATCCGGTGGTCGTCGGTCTCGAAGTCGAAGACGCCGAGGTTCGACACGACGCGGCGGATCTCGTGGAACCGGGCGGCGGTCGGCCCCAGCTCGGCGGCCCGGTCGTAGCCGATGCCGCAGACCACGTCGACGGCCTCGACGAACACCTTGGGCCCGTGGCGCCCGACCCAGTAGCTGGTCGTGTCGTTGATCGTGTTGCCGGGGGCGCCCCGGACGCCGAGCAGCTGCACGGCGGGCTTGTGCGGGTCGGCACCGAGGGCGGCGATGTTCTGGTTGCCGTACCGGTCGACCTGGGTGGCGCCCATCATCACGTGGCGGCGCCCGCTCCAGACGACGTCGAACATGCGCCGGTACGGGTTGTAGGTCTCGATCACCCGCTCGTCGGGGGCGGGCGAGGCGGCGTCGTTGGCGATCAGGGTCGCCTCGCCGTCGGTCATCATCAGGTCGGGCTCGAAGGCGGCCCGGGCCAGGCGTCCCCCGATCATCGGGATGACGCCGATCGGGTTGGCCAGGCTCTCGCCGTCGCCCCGGAAGCACTCGGCGACGGCCACGGCGCAGATGTCGGCCCGGCGGATCTCCACGGCGGTCTCAGGCATGGGCCCACTCCTCGAGGAAGGCGGCGCGGGCCTCGGGGTCCTTGGCGGTGGCGAACCACCGGGACTGGGCCTCGTCGTCGCGGTCGTGGTCGGGGACGCAGTCGGTGAACCCGGACCCGCCGGGGGCCTCGACCACGCCGGTGGTGAACAGGCGGTTGACCCGCAGCCGGGTGACGTCGCCGGCCGCCGCGACCAGGTCCTCGGTGGGGACGATGCGCTCGACGCTGACGTAGCCCTCGGCGGCCGCCTCCAGCAGCAGGTCGTCGAAGTAGAGGTCGGGGCCGGTGAAGGCGGCGTTGCCCCGCTCGTCGCCCACGTTGAGGTGGACGAGGGCGGCGTCGAGGGGGATCGCCGGCTGGGCCACCAGCTCCTCCCCGTCACCGCCGTCGGGGCCGGGGTACGGCGAGCGGACCGTCTTCAGGTCCGGGTCGAGGCGGAACAGGTCCGACCCGAGTCCGACCCGGGTGGGCAGGAACGGCACCCGCCACGCTGCAGCCTGGAGCCCGAGGAGGAGCATCCCCTCGTCGAGCTCGGTGCAGGTGAGCTGGCCGGCCTGGCGGGCGGCCCGGAAGTGCGGGTCGAGCCCGGGGACGCTGCCGCCAGTCACCGGGTTGGGCACGTCCGGCGAGACGAAGGCGAACGTCAGCCGGCTCATCCGCCCGGCGGCGGCGAGGATGCCGACCTCGGGGCCGCCGTAGGTGACGACGTGGAGGTCGGTGACGTCGCTGCGGAGGATGGCCTGGATCAGGGCCATCGGCTTGCGCCGGCTCCCCCACCCACCGATGCCGATCGTCATGCCCGAGCGCAGCCGGCCGGCCACCTCGTCGGGGGTCATGCGCTTGCTCATCGGGCGGTGTCCGTGTCGCGCTTCTCGACGAAGGCGTCCCGGTGCTCGTCGGACACGCCGCTCAGGTTGAGCTCGAAGGTGAAGCCCTGCTCGAAGCGGTACGAGCGGTGGACGTCCCACAGGTCGATGCCGTTGAGCGAGCCCTTGGCCGCCCGGATGACCGTCGGCGACTTGGCCGCGATCTGCTCGGCCACCTCGAGGGCCGCCTCGCGCAGCCGCTCGGGCGGGACGACGGCGTGGACCGAGCCGTAGGAGGCCAGCTCGGCGGCGGTGATCGTGGCCGCCGTGTACACCATCGCCCGGGCCTTGTGCTGCGGCACCAGCCGGCTGAGGTGGGTGGCGGCGCCGAGCGCACCCCGGTCGACCTCGGGCAGGCCGAAGGTGGCGTCCTCGGCTGCGACGATGACATCCGCGTTGCCGATCAGGCCGATCCCGCCGCCCAGGCAGAAGCCGTTCACCGCCGCGATCACCGGGACCTCGCACTCGTACACCGCACCGAAGGCGGCGTAGCAGCCCTTGTTGGCCCCGACGAGGGCCTCGAAGCCCTCGGTCGCCTGCATCTCCTTGATGTCGACGCCGGCGTTGAAGCCGCGCCCCTCGGCGCGGAGCACGACGACGCGCACCTGGGGGTCGCGCCCGAGGGCGAGCAGGCGGTCGGCGAGGTCGAACCAGCCGGCGACGGTCAGGGCGTTGACCGGCGGGTTGTCCATGACGATCTCGGCGATGCCACGATCGTCGACCGTGTGGGTGGTGGGCATCCGGCTTCTCTCTCGATGGGGGCGGGCGAGCCGTACGGGTGGTGCCAGGCACCATCCGTACGTTTCTGATGGGTCGTCAGATTCCTGATCGGCACCGTAGTGTGCCGACCCATGGCCGTGACCATCGATCTCGCCGGACGGGTCGCGCTGGTGACCGGTGGCGCCCGCGGCGTCGGTCGGGGCATCACCGAGCGCCTCCTGGCCGCCGGCGCCACCGTCGCCGTCGCCGGCCGGACCACCCCCGACGACCTCCCGGCCGGGACCACCTTCCACGAGGCCGACGTCCGCTCGCCCGAGGCCGCCCCCGCGCTCGTCGAGGCCGTCCTCGCCGCCCACGGCCGCCTCGACGTCCTCGTCAACAACGCCGGCGGCGCGCCGTCGGTCGCCGCAGCCGAGGCCTCGCCCCGCTTCAGCACCCGGGTCGTCGAGCTCAACCTGATGTCGGCCCTGCACCTGTCGACCGCGGCCCGCCCGGCCCTGGCCGAGGCCGGCGGGTCGATCGTCAACATCACCTCGCTCTCGGGCCGCCGCCCCTCCCCCGGCACCGCCGCCTACGGCGCCGCCAAGGCTGGGCTGGCCAACCTCACCCAGACCCTGGCGATGGAGTGGGCGCCCGAGGTGCGGGTCAACGCCGTGTCGGCCGGGATGGTGCGCACCGAGCTGTTCGACGAGTACTACGGCGGCCCCGAGGGCGCGGCCACCGCCGAGGCGACCGTCCCGATGGGCCGGGCCGCCGCCCCCGCCGAGGTCGGCGACGCCGTCGTCTTCCTCGCCTCCCCGCTGGCCGCCTACGTCACCGGCGCCGACCTGGCCGTCCACGGCGGCGGCGAGGCCATCGCCCTCCACACCATCCTCGGCCACTAGCCCGGCGGGCCCCACCGGCCGGTGGTGCGGGCGACCGGCGGGCGGGGCCCGACGTCGGCCTCCCCCGGGCGGGGAACGTCGTCCGTGCGGGTGCTCCGCACCGCGTTTTGCCGCCACGGAGAGCGCCCGTGTCACCACGTGACCTCGTGGGTACCGGGGCGTCGATGGGCCCCCGAGACCGAGCCACGTTCCACGACCTGCCCCCGTGGCAGCAGCGCGTCCTCACCTACCTGGGCCTCGGCGTGGAGGTGCCCGACCGGCCCCGCTGGTACCGCGTCCTCTCCGCCGTGGCGGCCACCGTCCTGGCCATCGGCGCCCTGGCCGCCGTGCTCGGTGGCCGCTGGTTCTCCGCCCTGGGCGCCCTCGGCCTCGCCGTCGTCGCCGCCACCGGCACCCGCCCCCGGGCCTGAGCCCCGCGGCTCCCGCGTTGGGGGGCGCTCGCCGGCCGACGCGCCAGCGGCGCCCGGGTGTGGTGGGCGCCGCTGTCGTGTTCCCGTGTTCAGCCCCCGCTCGCCGAGCGTCACGGAGGCCGCCTCTCCCAACGCATCCCATCGTTCGAGGCCGGCGCTCACTGACCCCCGTCTGACCTGTGAAACAGGTTCCCGGGCGACCCTGCGCCACCCCGTCGGGAGACGCGGGGCGACACAGGGCCACGGCGGGTCCGCGACTCGGTCCGCGCTCGTCGAGGCGTCGCGCGGGCGAGGGTGGGGCGGAGGTGGGGACGGCCTCCACCGTTCGACCGGCACGACGCCGGGTGCGGGGGGACGACCCGGGCGCACCGTAGCGAACACGGGTTCTCATCCGCAAGGGCGTCGAGGCGGCCGCCGAGCCCTAGCCTCGGCACGGTGAGCAGGGGCGATCGGCATCGACGGGGACCCGGCGGACCCTCCCGGCCGACCCGCTCGGGGCGGGCCACCCCGGCCTCGACCCGCCGCCACCGACCCGAGGTGTCGGGCCTGCTCGACCCGACCCTCGACCGCATGGTCCGGACCCTGCTGGAGACCGCCCACACCGCCGTCGCCGGCCACCCCGCCCCCGGGATCGCCCTGGAGCGGTGGGCCCACGACCTGGCCGCCGGATCGTTCGCCGACGAGGCCATGCCCCGGGCCTTCTACGTCGACCTGGGCCGCACCCTCGGCACCTCGGCCGACCCCCTCGCCCCCGCCGCCCGGGCCGCCCTCGCCGTCGTCCTCGACCACCGCGACGCCACCCCGCTGCGCCGGGCCCACGCCGACTGGCGGGCCTCCGGCCCCGACGATCCCGACGCCGACCTCGGCATCGGCCGCGAGGTCCCCGTCCGGGCCCTCACCATCGGCCACCCGGACGAGGACGACGTCAGCGTGGCCGTCGGCTTCCGCGCCGCCGGGGGCGACCACACGATCGGCCTGCTGGTCGACGCCGCCCACGATGGCCTCGGCCGTGACCTCTTCATCGGTCCCCCGATCGACGAGATCGCCGCCGACGCCACCGCCGACCCCGAGCTGGTCGTCACCGACATCCCCCTCGCCGACGCCGCCGCCCGCATGACCGCCGCCCTCACCGTCGCCGCCACCGAGTCCTGGGACGACCCCCGCGACCTCCCCCTCACCCCCCTCCTCACCCGCCGCCTCACCCTGCTGTGAGTGGCCCCGGCCGAATGACACCGCCGATCGCAGCGTTGCATCGACCATGCCCATCCCGCAATGAGGTCGACCGGGGCCAAGACGTAGCGTAGCCCCAACCATCCTCATGAACCTTCATTGGGATTGTTGAAGCAATACTACTAACCCGACTGGCAGGCCTTGACAAGCGGGACGCCCGGGCGCAGTATCCCGGGCGTCCGCCGGTCCTCGGACCGTGCTTCAGACCCTCGAACCTAGGGCTGGCGGCGTTCGAACTTCAACAAGGAGCGCCATGTCAGACCGACCCGACAACCACTTGGCCCACTCACACCCGGACTGCCGATGGCGCCGCCGGGGGGAGCCCGTGCCGCTGACCTACGACGAGGCCGCCGAGGCAGCGGCTCTCGGCATCGACCGTTGCCCCCTCTGCGTCATGGACGTCGTGCGCTGACACACGGGCGGGGCTGACCCGGCTACGTTCACCCCGGGCGCCGAGGGGAGCCCGGGGTGAGGGCCGATGGGTCATCCAGGACCACGTCGACGGAGCGGGATGGCGAGTGGCGCGCGCTCCAGCCGACACCGAACACGCGTGCGACAACGCATCGCTGTCGTACCCCCTCGTCATGATCTCGCCATCCGATCGGAGCGATCGGGCGGTCACCTGCGAAAGGACCCACACCCATGACCGAGACCCTCACCTACGAGGCCCTCCGCACCGCCGTCGCCGGCCCCGGGGTCGGCATCCGGGCCCGCACAAAGCTCGAGCCCCTCGGTGGTCCGGGCGACAAGGTCCAGCCCCCCACGTACGGCGTGAGCGACCGGGCCGACACCAAGTACGCCCTCGAGACCCGCACCTTCGGCGGCGAGACGACGCGGACCGTCGTCCTCGACTCGGTGGCCAGCCAGGCCAACCGGCTCGAGCTGGCTCTGCTCGAGGCGACCCGCGACGGTGACACCGAGGTTCCCGTGGTGTCGGTCGACTTCAGCGGGATCGCCGGGCTGGAGGACCTCGACCGCATCTCGTCGCTCGAGGCCTCGCACCGGGTCTTCGACGCCATCCTCCGCGACAGCCTCCTCGGCGACCGCCTCTTCCGTCTGAGCGACGTGGGGGTCGCCATCACCGAGGCCAGCGTCAAGAACGCCGCCGGGCTCTTCCGCTACTCCCCGACGACGCTCCTCTTCGGTGGCTGGGACTCCACCGGGCCCAAGGGCGGGAAGGGTGCCAAGTACGAGCGGGCCCTCACGTCGGAGGTCATCGGCACCGGCGTCGAGGTCGGCGTCCGCACCTCGTCGCGCATCGACGCCGTGGGCATCGAGAAGGTCGCCACGATCTACCGGTCCGACGGCGGCGGTACCCAGCCGGACTGGACCCTCGACCCCGCTGAGGCCCTCACGACGAGCAAGAAGCCGGTCGAGGCCCGCCCGTCGGAGATCAACCACGGCAACGTCACGCCCTCGATCGACACGCGCGCCGGCGGTGTCACGGTGAAGGAGATCACGGCCATCACGGTCCTCAGCTTCATCCAGCTCCGGCGCCTGCGGTTCCCGGTCGACGCCGACGGCGCCCGTCTCGACGGCGAGGCCCGCAGGACGGCGGAGGTCGCCGCCCGCACCGCCCTCGCCGCGCTGGGGCTGGCCGCGGCCACGCTCGCCTTCGAGGAGGGCTTCGACCTCCGCTCCCGATGCGTCCTCGTCCCCACCACCGACATCCGCTTCGAGCTGCTCCAGCGGGGCGGCACCAGCACCGAGCTCACCCTCGAGCGTGACAGCGCCCTCGCCCTCCTGGACGAGGCCCGGGCCGCCGCCGTCGCCGCCGGCCTGGCCTGGGAGACCGACGAGATCCTGCTCCAGCCCACCGACCGGCTGGTCGAGCTGATCACCCGCAGCCGCGCCGTCGCCGCCACCGAGGCGCCGGAGGGGGCCGACGCCTGATGCTCGCCGTCGAGGTGGAGCTGCTCACGGGCACCTACACCGCCACCCAGTTCAACGACCGGAACCAGCCCGAGTGGCCCCCGCACCCGGCTCGTCTCTTCTCGGCCATGGTCGCCGCCTGGGCCGACGCCGACGAGCCCGACGAGGCCGAGGCGGACGCCCTTCGCTGGTTCGAGGCCCTGGGCGACCCGGCCATCCGATGCAGCCTCGTCGACGGCGAGACCTCCACCGTCGCCCTCCGGTCGGTCACCACCCACTTCGTCCCCGTGAACGACCCCGCCGTCGTCAGCGATCACCGACGCACCTACGAGGCGCTGGTCGACGCCACCGCCGACCTCGCCACCTCCGACGCCGGCGATCCCAAGGCCCACGCCCGGGCCACCAAGGCCCGCGACAAGGCCTTGGCCAAGTCGGTCGCCGACTCGCAGCGGGCGGCCACGAAGCTCGGCGCACCGGCCGGAGCCCTCGAGCTCCTGCCCGACCTCCGGGCCAAGCAGGGCCGCACCTACCCGACGGTCCGACCCGACGACCCGACGACCACCTTCGCCTGGCTCGACGCCGAGCCCGATGCCCGGACGGCCGAGCTGCTCGACGACCTCCTCGGGCGAGTCGCCCGCCTCGGTCACAGCTCGTCGCTGGTGTCGTGCCGGGTGGTCGACGAGGCGCCGACGCCGACGCTGGTCCCCGACCCCGACGGCGAGACCCAGGTCCGGGTCCCGGGGTCCGGACAGCTCGACCGTCTCGTCGAGCTGTTCGCCGCGCACCAGGGCCAGGGGCCGCGCACGCTGCCCTCGCGCATGGTGCGGTACGGCCCACCGGGCGCCGCGAGGGCCCGGGCCCCCCGCTCGCACCTCGCCGGCACGTGGTTCGCAGCGACGATCGAAGGCCGCGACCCGCTGTCGATCCGGGCGTCGCTCCCCGTCGCCCGAGCCGTCCGCGCCGCCCTGCTAGAGGCCGCGGGACGCGACGGCGCCACCATCGCCGAGGTCCTGTCGGGCCATGCGCCGCGCCCCGCCGGCTCGACCGGCAGCACCGATCCGTCGGACCGGCCGCACCTCGCCGTCGTCCCGTTGCCGTTCGTGGGTCGCCAGCACGCCGACGGCATGCTCAAGGGCATCGGCTTCCTGCTGCCCACCGAGGTCGACCCCGAGGAGCGGGCCGCCGTCCACGCCGCACTCGGCCGCTGGCTCGCCGCTGCCGACGACGACGGCGCCGAGCCCAACCTCTGGGGCGCCGGCCTGTCCGGCCGCTGGACCATCCGACGAGCGCCGGAGGACGGGATGCCCATCACCCTGCGTCGCAGCCGTTGGGCCACGACCGCCACGACGTGGGCGTCGGTCACCCCCATCGTCCTCGACCGCTACCCCGACGGGCTCTGGCGGGGGTCACCGGCCAAGCGCGCCCGCTCGGAGGAGCAGGCCGTGGCCTCGGTCGCCCGGGCCTGCACGAACATCGGACTGCCCGAACCCGTCCACGTCGAGATCCGGGCTGATGCCCCTGTCACCGGTGCCCTGCCGGTCCGCCGGCACCCACCCTTCCGGAGCGGGAGGGATGGCGCCGCACGCGCCCTCGTCCACGCCGTCGTCGAGTTCGCCCAGCCCGTGCAGGGCCCGGTCCTGCTCGGGCGGGGCCGGTACCTCGGCCAGGGGTTGCTGATGCCGCTCCGGGAGGGCTCCGATGGCTGACCTCTCCCCCGGCGACTTCGCCGGGTGGTTCACCGAGCTGTGGGACCACGGTCCGTTCCCGTGGCAGGAGGAGCTGGTCGCCCAGGTCCACGAGACCCAGGAGTGGCCCGGCCTGGTCGACCTCCCGACCGGTACCGGCAAGACCAGCCTGCTCGACATCGCCGTGTTCCTCCAGGCCCTCGATGCCGCCAACGAGCCGGCGAAGCGGACGATGCCCCGGCGCATCGTCAGCGTCGTCGACCGGCGCGTCGTGGTCGACCAGACCGCGGACCGGGCGCGCCGCATCGCCAAGAGCCTGGCCGCGCGCGAGGCCTCGGGTCTCATGGCCGTCGTCGCTGGCCGGCTCCGCTCCCTCGCCGGTGCCATCGACGACGAGATCACCGACCCGCCCCTCCTCGTGGCCACCCTCCGGGGCGCCATCGCCAAGGACGAGTCGTGGATGCGGCGGCCCGACGTGCCCGCCATCGTGTCGTCGACCATCGACCAGGTCGGGTCCCGCCTGCTGTTCCGGGGCTACGGCATCAGCCGGGGCATGCGACCGATCCACGCCGGCCTCCTCGGCAACGACGTGCTGTGGCTGCTCGACGAGGTGCACCTGGCCCGCCCCTTCGCCGACACCCTCGCCCAGCTGCGTCCGCTGCGGGCCCCTCGCGTCGACGGGATGCCCGACCGGTGGCAGGTGGTCGAGATGTCCGCCACCCCCACCGGTTCGACGGGCACCCGCTTCCCTGCCGTCCCGCTCGCGGCCGACAGCCACCCGCTCATCGGTCGCCGGCTGCGCGCCACCAAGCCGGTCGAGCGACACGAGGTCAAGGTCGCCTCCGATGCCGCCAAGGCCGACGAGCAGCTCGCCGCCGAGTGCGTCACGCGGGCGCGAGCCCTCGTCACCGGGCGGGCCCGCACCATCGGCGTCATCGTCAACCGCGTCGACACCGCCCGCCTCGTCCACCGGAAGCTGCGCGAGGCCGATGTCGACAGCCACCTCCTCACCGGGCGCATGCGGCCGGTCGACCGCGATGCGTTCTGGGCCCGGCACCGGTCCCGCCTGGAGGCCGGACGATCGCGGGTCACCGACGACACCCCTTTCGTCCTGGTGTCGACCCAGTGCATCGAGGCCGGCGCCGACCTCGACCTCGACGCCATCGTCACCGAGGCCGCTCCCCTCGACGCCCTCGTCCAGCGCTTCGGCCGGGTCGACCGCCTCGGCGACGTCACCCACGCCGGCGAGCCGCACACCAGCGTCGTCCTGGCCCGCAGCACGGCGGTGAGGGAGGGCGCGCCCCCCGACCCGATCTACGAGGACCGGTTGGCCACGACCTGGCGGTGGATGGCCGAGCACGACGTCGACGACTTCGGGATCCGCCGCCTGCCCCACGAGGGGCGCGAGGCGCTCGCAGCGCAGGACGAGCGGGCGCCGCGCTTGCTGGAGACCCATCTCGACCAGCTCAGCCAGACCAGCCACGCCGTCAGCGCCGACCCCGACGTCGCTCGCTGGCTCCACGGCGACGGGGTCGAGGTCGCGCCCGACGTCCAGATCGTGTGGCGCGCCGACATCGACGACGACCTCATCCTCCGAGCCGCCGCCGACGAGCTGGTCGCTCAGGAGCTGACCGCCCGGCTCGCCGCCTGTCCCCCCGCGTCCACCGAGGCGCTCGCCGTGCCCATCGGCGCAGCTCGGCGCTGGCTCGGCCGCAGGGCCGCGCCCGTCGCCGACGCCGACGGGGTCGAGCTCGGTGGGGTCGATGTGCCCCCCACCACCCGCCGTCCCTGGATCGCGTGGGAGCGGGGCCAGGCCGTCCTCCGGACCGTCGACCACGAGGACCGCATCGACTTCGTGACGCGGTTGCGCCCCGGTGACGTGATCGTCGTGCCCTCGACCCACGGTGGCATCACCGACGGCACCTGGGACCCGGATGGGTCCGAACCGGTGCCCGATGTCGCCGCCATCGCCCTCCACCAAGAACAGCGGCTCGACGTCGTGCGGTTCCACCCCGACCTCGTCGCCCTCGACGGCGAACCCTGGCCCACCGCTGGCGACCTCGACGTCCTGACCGCTCGCGAATGGGTAGAGCGGGTGGCGGCCCTCGTCGGCGCCCTCCGGCCCACCGAGGCGACACCCCCGGCGGTGCTCGATGCCGTGCGGACGACGAGGGAGCGGCACCAGGTGCTCGCGCCGCTAGGTGCGGCGTGGACGGCACCGTCGGGACGGGAGGAGGCCTCGCTCATCGTCTGGACACCTGCTGCCCGTGACGAGGGGACCACGGTCACCACCGGCGCCCCCGTCGACACCGATGCCGACGACGAGGCCAACGTCTTCACCGGGGACGCCGCTCCCCTCCATCGCCACCAGGAGCGCGTCGGGGCCTGGGCCGGGTCGATGGCCGGCCGTCTCGGCCTGGGAGACCTCGCGGCCGACCTCGAGCTGGCGGGTTGCGTCCACGACGAGGGCAAGCGCGACCCCCGGTTCCAGGTCATCCTCCACGACGGGGACGAGCTGGCCGCCGCTGCGGCGCCCGAGCTGCTGGCCAAGTCGCAGAGCCGGCAGCCCTCGGCCGTCCGCCGCCGGCAGATCCGTCGGCGGAGCGGATACCCCCGCAACGCCCGCCACGAGCTCACCAGCCTGGCGGTGATCGACGCGACCGGTGAGCTGGCGAAGGGACGCGACGCCGAGCTGGTGGCCCACCTCGTCGCCAGCCACCACGGCTGGTGTCGACCGTTCGCCCCTCCGGTCATCGACGGGGACCCGGTGAAGGTCCGGGCCGACGGCGCCACGGTGATGTCCGACCACGGGCTCCACCGCATCGACGCCGCGCCAGCCGAGCGCTTCTGGGCGCTCACCGAGCGCTACGGCTGGTACGGCCTGGCCTGGCTCGAAGCCGTCCTGCGCCTGGGCGACCACCGACAGAGCGAGTCCGAGGCCCGGAAGGAGTCGGCATGACCGAGATCCCCCTCACGCCGCTACGGGGTCACAACCCGCTCGGGTTGTTCGCCGCCCTCGGCGCGCTCGACGTCGCCACCCGGGCGCTCCCCTCCCGCCGGGTCACGTTGCGCTGGTCCGAGGGGGTCGACCCCTACGCCGTGCTCGACGGTCCTGACGACGTCGACCACCTCGTCGACCTGTGCTGGGCCGACGTCGACCGGTGGCGCACCTCGCCCGTCCTCTCCGGTCCCGACGGCGAGGCCTGGGACGACATCAAGGTCCCGATCGCGCTGGTGCCGACGTGGTTCGAGCAGACCACCGACCCGGTCGACCGGCGCCTCCTCGCCGCCCTCGTCACCGAGCGGGCCAAGGCCAAGGGGAAGGACGAGGCCAAGCCGACCCACTTCCACTTCACCGCCGGTCGTCAGCTCTTCCTGGTGATGGCCCGCCAGCTGCGTGACGGCCTCACCCCGGACCACGTGCGGGAAGCGCTGGTCGGGCCGTGGGAGTCGCTGTCGGAGCTCCCCGTCTTCGGCTGGGACGCCAAGGGCGAGCGCATCTACGCCCTGTCCGGACCGTCGCCCGCGGGCGTCAAGAAGACGGGCGTGCCCGGCGCCGACTGGCTCGGCCTCCTCGGCCTGCGGTTCTTCCCGGTCACCCTGCGGACGGTGAACGGAGAGCCCGAGCTGGAGACCACCGGGTGCAGCCGAGGCTGGAAGTCGGGCAGCTTCGCCTGGCCCCTGTGGGACCGGCCGATCAGCGCGCCCGTCGCCGCCTCCCTCCTCGGGCACCAGGGCCTCGGCGGCTACACACCCGAGGACCGATCAGCCCTCGGGATCAGCGCCTGGTGCACAGCACCCATCCGCCGCAGCGACCAGGGCGGCTACGGGAGCTTCGGGGCGCCAGTGGTCGAGACGGCATGAGCATCGGGGGAGGGGACGCATGACGGAGACGACGGCCGAGCCCGACGTGCCCGAGCTGGTGCCGGCCCGCATGCTCAACGAGTTCTGCTACTGCCCGCGCCTGTTCTTCATCGAGTGGGTCGAGGCCCGGTTCGCGGACAACGCCGACACCATCGAGGGGGCTTGGGCGCACAAGGCGGTCGACGTGCCGGGTGGGCGGGCGCCGCTGTCCGACGACGACGAACCGTTCGTCGTCACCCGGTCGCTCCCGCTGTCGAGCACCGAGTACGGCATCACGCTCAAGTGCGACATCGTCGAGGCCGGCGACGACGGGAGGGTCGTCCCCGTCGACCACAAGAAGGGCGCCGCACCCGACGTCGCCGAGGGAGCATGGGAGCCGGAGCGCGTCCAGCTCTGCGCGCAGGGGCTCCTCCTCCAGGAGGCCGGGTACCCGTGCGACCACGGGTACATCTACTTCCGGGCCAGCCGGCGGCGGGTGCGCGTCGACTTCGACGACGAGCTCGTCTCGCTGACCCTCGAACGTCTCGCATCGCTGCGCGCCGTCGCCGGCTCGGGGGTCCCGCCGCCCCCGCTGGTGGACAGCCCGAAGTGCCCCCGCTGCTCCCTCAACGGCCTCTGCCTCCCGGACGAGACGAACCTCCTCGCCGAGCGGACCGCACGTCCCGCCCGGCGCCTCCTGCCATCGGGGGATGACGCCAAGCCCCTCCACATCGCCGAGCAGGGCGCCTGGGTCGGCAAGAGCAAGGGCCGCATCACGGTGAGCAAGGAGAGGACCGAGATCGCCTCGGTGCGGCTGATCGACGTGTCGCAGCTCTGCATCCACGGGAACGTGCAGGTGAGCACCCAGCTGCTCCGCGAGCTGATGGCCGAGGACATCCCCGTCTGCTTCTTCAGCTATGGCGGCTGGTTCTCCGGGATGGCCCACGGCCTGCCCAGCAAGCACGTCGACCTGCGCCGCCGGCAGGTCTCCATCGCCGCGCAAGGTGGGCTGGCCGTGGCTCGGCGGGTGGTCGAGGGCAAGATCCGCAACTGCCGCACCCTCCTGATGCGCAACGCTCGCGACCGGCCGGGGGCCGCCATCACCTCGCTCAAGCGGCTCGCGGCGGACGCCGCCCAGGCCGCGACGGTCGAGACCCTGCTCGGCATCGAAGGCGTCGCCGCCCGCCTGTACTTCGGCGCGTTCACGTCGATGCTGAAGCCGGACCCGCGGCTCCCGGGGTCGGTCTTCGACCTCACCCAGCGCAACCGACGCCCACCCAAGGACGCGATCAACTGCCTCCTGTCCTACGGCTACTCGATGCTCACGAAGGAGCTGACGGTCACGACCTGGCTCGTCGGGTTCGACCCCTACATCGGCTTCTACCACCGGCCCCGCTACGGCCGACCGGCGCTCGCCCTCGACCTGGCCGAGGAGTTCCGGCCGCTGGTCGTCGACTCGACCGTGCTCACGCTCGTGAACAACGGCGAGATGGGCGCACGCGACTTCATGGTGCGCGCCGGCGGGGTGAGCCTCACCGGCGAGGGCCGCAAGAAGGTGACGAGGGCCATCGAGCGACGTCTCGACGACGAGATCACCCATCCCCGCTTCGGCTACCGCATCAGCTACCGACGGGTGCTCGAGGTGCAGGCCCGTCTGCTCGGCGCCCACCTCCTCGGCGAGATCCCCGACTACCCACCGTTCGTGACCCGCTGATGGCCCGCCGCCGCTACCTCGTGATGTACGACATCAGGGATGACGGTCGACTCCGCCGGGTCCACGACGTGGTCCAGAGCCACGGCGACCGCCTTCAGTACTCCGTCTACGTCTGCGACCTCTCCCGGTCCGAGCTGATCGGCCTGCGGTGGCAGCTGGAGGACGAGATCAACGCCCTCGAGGACGCCGTGGCGATCCTCGACCTGGGCGAGGCCGGGGGTCGGGGCACCGACGCCTTCGACTTCCTCGGCGTGCATCCCACCCTGCCCTCCTCCGGGGCGACGGTGATCTGACCGCTGCGAGCGCTCCGGTGCCGGCTTCGACCCCGGCCACCTCTCGCCCGCAGGTCAGCCATGATGCATCGGTCCTTGACAACCGAAACCGACCCCCCGGTCACATCCCTCCCTCCCACCGCTCGCAAACGCCCCCGTTTGCCCTGGTCAGACCCCCACGATCTGACGAGCGGTGCTCCGGGGCCCCGAGCCCCGGCCCCATTGCGGCTCTTGCCGCAACCATCGACTACCAGGAGTCACCAGGGTGCTCCGGGGCCCCGAGCCCCGGCCCCATTGCGGCAAGTCGACGTAGGTGCGGCCCGCGTCGGCCAGATGGGTGCTCCGGGGCCCCGAGCCCCGGCCCCATTGCGGCTTCGCGCCCTCCTCGAGGTACTCGATCGACACGCTCACGTGCTCCGGGGCCCCGAGCCCCGGCCCCATTGCGGCGCCGCCGCCAGGGTGGTCGAGTTGCGCTTGAGCCAGTGCTCCGGGGCCCCGAGCCCCGGCCCCATTGCGGCACCTCGATCTCGGCATCGGGATAGCGGGCCTGGAGGGTGCTCCGGGGCCCCGAGCCCCGGCCCCATTGCGGCGTCGAGTTGGGCAACAACGGTGCGTCGACCGAGTCCGAGTGCTCCGGGGCCCCGAGCCCCGGCCCCAGTGCGGCGGTG
>DASTYI010000058.1:0-37939 GCA_035765045.1 Iamia sp.
CTCGCGGAGGGCCTCGGCGAGGCGGTCGCCCTGCGGGGTGCCGGCGGTGGTCTTGAGCCGGACGGTCGGCTCGTGGAGGACCTTGGCCAGCAGCGCCTTGGTGAGGCCCTCGACGGCGGCCTGCTGGCGCTCGTCGAGACCCGACAGCCGACGGGCGAAGCGGGCGACCTCGGCCTGGCGGAGGTCCTCGGCCCGGGCGTGGAGGGCGGCCACCAGCGGGGCGGCGGCCCGCGCCGACACCTCGGTGCGGTAGCGCTCGGCCTCGTCGGCGACGATCGCCTCGACGGCGGCGATCTCGCGCCGGCGGCCCTCGATGCCGGCCTGGGCGAAGGTCCGCAGGTCGTCGATGTCGAGGAGGGTGACGCCCGGGAGGTCGCCGACCGACGGGTCGACGTCTCGGGGCACGGCCACGTCGACCACGAGCAGCGGATCGGAGTCGCGGCGCTCGAGGGCGGTCTCCAGCTCGGCGTGGTCGATGATCACCGAGGTGGCGCCGGTGGAGGTGAGCAGGACGTCGCACTCGGACAGGGCCGTCCCCAGCTCGGCCAGCGGGACGACCTCACCGTCGACGTCGGCGGCGAGCTCGGCGGCCCGGTCGGCGGTGCGGTTGGCCACCAGGACCCGATCGGCGCCGGCGCCGCGCAGGGCGGTGGCCATGGCCCGGCCCATCGTCCCGGCGCCGATGACGAGGACGGTGCGCCCGGCGACGGTGCCCAGCCGCTCGGCGGCCATCTCGACCGCGGCGTGCGACACCGAGGCGGTGCCGGTGGCGATGCCGGTGTCGGTGCGGGCCCGCTTGCCGGTCTCGACGGCGTGGCGGAAGAGGAGGTTGAGGCTGGGACCGACGGTGCCCTCGTCGACGGCGGTGCTCCACGCCGTGCGGACCTGGCTGAGGACCTCGGTGTCGCCCAGGACGTCGGAGTCGATCCCGGCGGTGACCCGGAACAGGTGGCGGACGGCCTCGTCGTCGTAGTGGACGTAGAGGTGGTCGGTGAAGTCCTCGGGCGCCACGTGGGCGAGCGAGGCCAGGACGTCGCGGACCTCCTGGTAGGCGGCGTGGAACCGCTCGGCGACGATGTAGGCCTCGGTGCGGTTGCACGTCGAGACCAGGACCGCCTCCGACACGTGGTCGCAGGTCGCCAGGGCGCCGAGCACCTTCGGTGCACGGGTGCCGTCGAACGTGAACCGCTCGAACAGGTCGAGGGGCATCGTCCGGTGGTTCAGGCCGATGGCGACGACAGACACGCCTTCAGCAACTCCTTCGCTGAGTGGATCCTTCCAGCGCGGATCTCGTCCAGCATCCCCGACTCCAGCGCTCCTCGCCAATCGAGGCCCTCGGTCGATCGCCCCTCGGCGCGGATGCGGTCGCGCTCCTCGGCCAGCAGGTCGAGGAGGACCTCGTGCTCGGGCCCGAGCTGCTCCTCCAGCTGCTCGCGCAGCCAGGCCGCCAGCGCCGGGCTCCGGCCCTCGGTCGAGACGGTGACGAGCAGGCTGCCCCGGCGCACCCGGGAGGGCAGGACGGCCGAGCAGCGGGCCGGGTCGTCGGCGGCGTTGACCCACACCCCGGCGGCCTCGCCGTCGTCGTAGACGGCCTGGTTGACGGCCTGCGAGTCGGTGGCGGCGACCACGAACCGGTAGTCGGCGGCCTCGCCGGCCCGGTAGGGGCGGACCTCGCAGCGGAGCCGCTCGTCGGCGGCCAGCTCGGGGACGATCTCGGGGGCCACGACGGTGACCTCGGCCCCGGCCCGCAGCAGCTCGGCGACCTTGGCGGCCGCCACCGTGCCGCCGCCGACGACGAGCACCGGCCGGCCCGCCAGCACGAGCCCCACGGGGTACAGCGGCCCGGTGCCGCTCACGGCGCCATCCCGGTCGTACGAACGGTGCCTGGCACCGTTCGTACGGTGCTCGGCGCCGCCATCAGCCGGCAGTGGCGGCGGAGGGCTCCTCGACCGTCGGGCCGCCGTCGCGCCGCTGCTGGTAGAAGCTGAGGATCTGGAGCTCGACGGCGAGGTCGACCTTCCGCAGCGAGACGCCGTCGGGCACCGAGATGACGGCGGGGGCGAAGTTGAGGATCGACGTGACGCCGGCGCCGGCCAGCTGGTCGGCGACCGACTGGGCGGCGTGGGCCGGCGTGGCGATGATGCCGATCACGCTGCCCAGCCCGGCGACCAGGGTCGGGAGGTCGTCGAGCCCGTGGACCTCGACGCCGTGGACGGTGTCGCCCACCTTGTCGGGGTCGGCGTCGACCAGGGCGGCGATCGGGAAGCCCCGGTCCCGGAACCCGCCGTAGTTGGCGAGGGCCTGCCCGAGGTTGCCGACGCCGACGATGATGACCGGCCAGTCGTGGGTCAGCCCCAGCTCGCGGCTCATCTGGAAGGTGAGGTACTCGACGTCGTAGCCGACGCCCCGGGTGCCGTAGGAGCCCAGGTACGAGAGGTCCTTGCGGACCTTGGCGGCGTTGACCCCGGCCAGCTCGGCCAGCCGCTCGGAGGAGATGGTCGTGGCCTTGGCCTCGGACTCCTCGGCCAGCGCCCGCAGGTAGACCGGGAGCCGCGCCACGGTGGCCTCCGGGATGCGACGGCGCTCGGTCACGGCCGTCGAACCTAGTCCCCTACGTGCACGTGTTCACAAGCCAACCCGGCACACCCCGCCGTCGCGGGCGGTCAGGCCGGGGTCGTCTCCCGGAGCTGGCGGCGGAGGACCTTGCCGGCCACGCCGTGGGGCAGCTCGTCGACGAACATCACCTTCTCGGGGCACTTGTACCGGGGCAGGTGGCGCTCGGCGAAGGCGTTGACGTCGTCCTCCTCGATGTGACGGCCCTCGGCCACCACCACGAAGGCCTTGACCGCCTCGCCCGAGTACGGGTGGGGGACGCCGACCACGGCGCAGTCCTCGATCGCCGGGTGCTCGAGCAGCACCTCCTCGACCTCGGCCGGGAAGACGTTGAACCCGCTGACGATGATGAGGTCCTTGGCCCGGTCGACCAGGAAGAGGTAGCCCTCGTCGTCGACCACGCCGACGTCGCCGGTGCGGAGCCAGCCGTCCTCGGTGATCACCGAGCAGGTGCCCTCCTCGTCACCCCAGTAGCCCTTGAAGACGTTGGCGCCCCGGACCCAGATCTCGCCCTCGTCGCCGACGAGCACGTCCTCGCCGTCCTCGTCGACCAGCCGGACCTCGACGCCGTCGAGGGGGGCGCCGATCGAGCCCCGCCGGGCCTCCAGGCCGATCCCCGAGGTCACGACGGGCGAGGCCTCGGTCAGCCCGTAGCCCTCGTAGAGGTCGAGGGCGAAGCGCTGCTTCATCCGGTCGGCCACCTCCGGAGACAGGGCGGCGGCGCCCGAGGTGGCCATGCGGACGTTGGCGAAGGTGCCCGGGGGCAGCCCCGGGAGCGAGGCCCACGCCGCCCACATGGTGGGGGCGCCGGCGATGACGGTGACCTTGTGGCGGGAGATGGCCTCGGCCGCCGACTGCGGGTCGAACCGCTCCATCAGCAGCACCGCCGAGCCGGCCCGGAGCGAGACCCCGAGGATGGCGTTGAGCCCCATGATGTGGAACAGCGGCAGCGCGCAGAGGCTGACGTCGCCGTCGACCTTGGCCACCTCCCGCACCGCCAGCACCTGGTCGATGTTCGACAGCAGGTTGCCGTGGCTGAGGATGGCGGGCCGGGGGCGGCCGGCGGTGCCGCTGGTGAACATCAGCACGGCCGGGTCGTCCTCGGCGCGGTCGACGACGGGCACCGGCGCGGCCTGGAGCAGGTCGTCGAAGCGGATCGTGCCCTCGCTGTCGTCGTGGCTGGTGGTGACGACGTGGCGCAGCTCGGGCAGGGCGTCGCGGTCGAGCCCCACCAGGGCGGCCATGCCCGACGGCCCGACGATGGCGACCCGGGCGCCGACCTCGGCCAGCTGGGCCTGGAGCGCCCGCGGCGGGCTCAACGGGTTGACCGGGACGGCGATGGCCCCGACCCCGAGCACGGCCAGGTAGGAGGTGACGAAGTACCAGTTGTTGGCGCAGACCAGCACCACCCGGTCCCCGGGCTCGACGCCGAGGCCGGCCAGCCCGCCCCGCAGGTGCGCGACCTGGTCGCGCAGCAGGCCGTAGGACGTCGCCCGGCTCCGGCTGATCAGGGCGACCTCGTCGTCGGGGTGCGGGTCGGTGATCGTCGCCAGGTTCACGGCGGGACAGTTGACCACATGCCGCCAGGCCCGTGCTGCGCAGCGCCCGACCGGCCGGTCAGCGGGCCATGAAGAAGAGCTGGATCACCGCGGCGCCGAAGATCATGGCCAGCAGGAGGGCGATGACGATGGTGGTCCCGGGGCGCATCTACGGCTTGCTCCTGAGGGTGACGGGGCTGGAGGGGCCGAGCGACGCGGCGTCGTCGCCGAGGGGGGCCAGGGTGACCGCCGAGCTGGCGGCGACGCCGAGCTCGTCGGCGGCCGAGCGCTGGTCGAGCACCAGGGCGAGGAGGCCGTAGGAGTCGACGGCCAGGCCCAGCTCGCCCGGGCCCAGCTCGGCGTAGGCGGCGACGCGGCGGGCGGTGCGCTCGGAGCCCTCGATGCGGACGGTGACCCGCTCGCCCTCGATCCCGAGCGGCTCCAGGTCGTCGGGGCCGAGGTTGAGCTGGACGTTGCCGTAGCGGTCGACCCACAGCACCTCGGCGCCGATCCCGTCGTCCTCGATCTGGGGCAGCGGGAAGAGGCCGGGCCGGAGGGTCAGCGGGTCGAGGTCGGGGCCCAGCTCGTCGAGCGGCACGCCCCGGCACAGGGCGGCAGCGGCCGGGGCGAAGACGTCGCGCCCGTCGAAGGTGGGGCCGGGCGCCTCCAGCCGGTGCTCGGCGCTGGTCAGCTCGACGACCCGGGTGGCGCCGCCGACCATGGCCACGGCCGAGGCCAGCAGGCCGTTGTCGGGCCCGACGAGGATCGAGGCCCCGTCGCCGACCTCGACGGCGATGGCCCGCCGGTCGGTGCCCACGCCCGGGTCGACCACGGCGAGGACGACGCCGGGGGCGAGGTACTGGGCGCTGCGGGCCAGGGTCAGGCCCCCGGCCCGGACGTCGTGGGCGGGGACGTCGTGGGTGATGTCGACCACGGCCACCCCGGGGGCGAGGGTGCGCAGGACCGAGTGGACGACGCCGACGAACTCGTCGACCCGCCCGTAGTCCGACAGGAACGAGATCGTGTCGTAGCGGAGCCCGTCGGGCCCGGCGCTCACGACCCCAGCTCCCGGCTGCGCTCGGTGGCGGCGACGACGGCGTCGATCACCGCGACGCGCACGCCCCCGGACTCCAGGGCGCGGAGCCCGGCGGCGGTGGTGCCGCCCGGCGAGGTCACGTCGGCCCGGAGCTCGGCGGCGCTGCGGTCACCCGAGGCCAGCAGCGTCGCCGCCCCGAGCAGGGTCTGGGTGGCGAGGGCCTCGGCCGCCGGGCGGGGCAGGCCGACGAGCACGCCGGCGTCGACCAGCGCCTCGGCCACCAGGAAGACGTACGCCGGGCCCGAGCCCGACAGCCCGGTGACGGCGTCGAGCGCGCCCTCCGACACCCGGATGACGGTCCCGACGGCGCCGAGGACGGCCTCGGCCCAGTCGAGGTCGTGGTCGCCGGCGTGGGTGCCGGCGGCGATGGCCGAGGCGCCCCGGCCCACCAGGGCGGGGGTGTTGGGCATGGCCCGGACGACCGGGGTGGCCTCGGGCAGGGCGCCCTCCAGGGCGGCGGCGGTGACGCCGGCGGCGATCGAGAGGACCCGGCGCGGCGCCAGACCGTCGAGCGAGGCCAGGGCGTCGCCCGGCTTGACGGCCAGCACGGTGTCGAACCCGTCCGCCGCCGTCGCCTGGACGTGCAGCCCGGGGTGGGCGTCCTCCAGCTCGGCCCGCCGGGCCGCGCTCACCTCGATCACCGTGACCTGGTCGGCCGTCGTCCACCCCGATGCCACCAGACCCCCGACGAGGGCCTCGCCCATGCGCCCCCCACCGATCACCTGGATCTGTGCCATGCGGGGAGGCTGCCACCACCGGCGCCCCGGTGCGAACCGGGACGCCGGGGGGACGGCGGATCGGGGTGGCCCCGGCGGCTCGGGTCAGCCGACCTCGGCGGCCTGGCGCTGGGCGATCAGCGTGTACAGCTCGGTCAGCGTCTGCTCGAAGCCCGTGTCGGGCGTGGTCCCGAGGTCGAGCGTGAGGGTGAAGCTCACCACCTCGGCGGTGCGGATGGCGTGGAGGTCGACCCGGCCCTGCTGGGTCGAGCCGTCGGCCCCGGGCACCTGGACCGCACCGGCCACGCCGGCCGACTCCTCACCGATGGGCTGCTCGTCGACCAGCGGCTCGAGGGCGGCCTGGGCCCCCTCGGTCTCCTCGACGAAGCCGTCCTGGGTGCAGGTGGCGAACTCGGGGGTGGCCAGCTCGGCGATCACGGCCGACGCCGACTCGGGCGAGTCGAACACGACGGTCTGCATGGCCACGACCTGGGCGCCCTGGCCGTCGGGGGTCTCCCCGGTGAAGGTCGGGGTCTCGGCCTCGCCGACGGTGAGCGCCTCGATGTCGTTGGTGGTGAAGCACTCGTCGAAGTCGTCCTCGCCGGCGGTGTCGTCACCGGCCTCCTCGGTCCACCCCGGGGCGAAGTCGTCGATCGTGAGGTTGATGGCCTCGGCGGTGGCGACGGCCTCGGGGTCGCCCTCGGTGTCACCGCCGTCCTCGCCCTGGTCGTCGTCGGGGTCGTCGGCCTCGCCGGTGGTGGTCGACCCCTCGGGCTCGGTGGTGGTCTCGGCGGTGCTCTCGGTCGTCTCCTCGGTGCCCTCGTCGCCATCGGCGTCGTCGTCGTCACCGCCGCAGGCGGCGAGCAGGAGCGTGAGGGCGCAGGCCGCGGCCAGGGCGCGCCTCAGCGTCGGGGTGCGGGTCATCCGGTGGTTCCTCCTCCGTCGGTGCGCCTCGTGGCGCGCAGCGGGGGCCGCCCTCCCCCGACCGGGGGAGGGCCAACCGCACCGCCCCTGGTCAACCCAGCTCGGTGGCGTGGCGCTCGGCGATCACCGGGTACAGCTCGCCGAGGGTGGCCTCGAGGCCGACGTCGCCCAGGTCGAGCGTGGCGGTGAAGGTGACGACCTCGCCGGTGCGGAACAGGTGGAGGTCCATGGCCCCGAAGGTCTGGCTGCCGTCGGGGGCGGGGAGCACGAGGTCGCCGGCCAGGCCGAAGGACTCCTCGGTGTAGGGCGGGTCGTCGGGCCGCACCGCCAGCGAGCTCGACGCCCCCTCGCCGAAGCCGGCGACGAAGAGGTCCTGGGCGCAGGTGACGAAGGCGTCGGCCCCGGCCTCGGCCAGCAGGGCCTCGGCGCTCTCGGCGGAGTCGGTGACGACGGTCTGCATCGTCACCAGCTGGCCGGACCGCTCGCCGGCCTCGAGCGAGAAGGTGCCGCTCTCGGCCTCGCCGACGGTGACCGACGCGATGTCGGTCTCGACGAAGCAGTCGTCGATGCTGGAGTCGTCGTCGTCCTCGGACGCCGGGGTCTCGGTCCAGCCGTCGGCGAAGTCGTCGATCGTGAGGTTGATCCGCTCGGCCAGGGCCACCGCGTCGGGGTCGCCCTCGGGCTCCTCCTCACCTCCCGCCTCGGTGGTGGTGGTCGTCGTCTCGTCCTCGGCCGGCTCGGTCGTCGTCTCGTCCTCGGCCGGCTCGGTGGTCGTCGCGTCGGCCTCGGTCGTCTCCTCGGTGGGCTCGACGGTCTCGGCGCTGTCGTCGTCGTCACCCCCGCAGGCGGCGAACAGGAGGGTCAGGGCGCAGGCGCCAGCGAGCGCCCGCACACGGGTGCGGGTCAGGTCCATGGGGAGGTCTCCTCGTCGGGGCGCCACCCGGCGCCGGGCCGGCATCGTGGCACGGGGACCCCGGGCGATCCCGCTCCGCCGTGGGGGGTGCCCGCCCCGGAGGGCGGCCGCGTGCGCACTTCCCCGAACGCTCCACGACCGTCCCTCAGCGGGGGCCGCCAGCGCCTTACCCACCCTCATGTCATCTCATGCAATCTCAGTTCTTGAGCAGCGAGGCGAACCCGATCCGCAGGGCGGGCCGGAAGCACCGCTCGACCGCCTCGTGGTGGAGGGCGAGGATCCCGTCGATCGCCTCCCGGTCGAGGCCGTCGTGGGGCACCTCGCCCACCAGGTAGGCGGCGTCCTCCTCGCCGATGGCGAAGGCCACGCCCCGCAGCTTGATGTTCCGGCGCAGCAGGTGCTCGTAGAAGGCGGCCGGGTCGTCGACCGGGGCCGGGAGCACGTAGGACTCGTGGTGGAGCATCCGCTGGCGCAGGTGCAGCCACACCGTCGTGTGGTCGCGCTCCTCGCCCTCCAGGCGGACGAACCAGCGGCGCTCGCCGGTCTCGTCCCGGTCGACCGCCTCGATCAGCGGGTTCTCGGCCCGCAGCTCCTCCAACCAGCCGTCGATCCGCTGCTGGAGGGCGTCGAGGTCGTCGGGGGTGGCCGGTCCGCTCATGGGTCGACCCTACGCAGCGCAGTCCACCGGGCCGCGGGCGGTGACGTCGGCGTAGACCGTGGCGAGCGAGCGGGCCGCCGTCGGCCACCCGTACCCGGCGGCCAGGGCGGCGGCGGCCCGGCCCATCCGCTCGGCCCGCTCGGGCAGGCAGAGCACCGAGTCGAGGGCCGAGGCCCACGCCGCCGGGTCGCGAGAGCCGACGAGGAGGCCGGTGCGCCGGTGCTCGACCAGCGTCGAGAGCCCACCGACGTCGGCGGCCACCACCGGTCGTCCGCAGGCCGCCGCCTCCAGGGCCACCAGCCCGAAGGACTCCGAGCGGCTGGGCACGGCCACGACGTCGGCGGCCCGGTACAGCGAGGAGAGCTGGTGGTGCGGGCGGGGGGCCACGAACCGCACCCGGTCGGCCAGGCCGTGCTCGGCCACCAGGGCGTGGACCTCCTCGACGGTGGCGGCCCCGTCGGCCCCGCTCGGCCCGCCGCAGACGACCAGGACGGCATCCCGGGCCCACGTCTGCCCGAGCGCCCGGACCACCACGTCGAGCCCCTTGAGGCGCTGGAGCCGCCCGACGAACAGCACCACCGGGACGGCGCCCAGGTCGGCCAGCCCGGCGGCGTGGCGGGCGGCGTCGCGGGGCCCGGGCGAGAACAGGGCGTGCTCGACCCCGGGCGGCACCAGGGCGATGCGGCCGGCCGGGACGTCGTAGAGGTCGACCAGCTGGCGGGCCTCGGCCGGGCAGCTGGCGAGGACGGCGTCCGAGCACGCCATCACCGCCCGCTCGGCCTCGGCCCGGGCCTCGGGCTCGGGGTCGCCGGCCGCCGTCTTCACCCGGGCCAGCGTGTGGAACGTCGACACCAGAGGGACGTCGAGGGCGTGCTTGATGCGGTGCCCGGCCACCCCCGACAGCCAGTAGTTGGCGTGGACCACGTCGACCCCGCCGTCGGCCACGATCGCCTCGGCCACGGCGTCGGCCCAGACGTCGACCACGGCGGGCAGGTCCTCCTTGGCCAGGTCGGGCGGGCCGGCGGCGACGTGGCGGACGACGACGCCGGGCTCGACCGGGATCTCGGCCGGCAGGCCGGGGGCGGCGGTGCGGACGTAGACGTCGCAGCGGTGGCCGGCGTGCGCCAGCCCGGCCGCCAGCTCGCGCACGTAGACGTTCATCCCCCCGCTGTCGCCGGTGCCCGGCTGGGCCCGCGGGGACGTGTGCAGGCTGAGGAGGGCGACCCGAGCCACAGGGGCGTCAACCCTCGGCGACGGCGGCCGATTCCGGCTCCTCGTCGTCGGGCGCCCCGGGTCCCCCGTCGGCCCCGGCGTCGGCCACCGCCCGCAGCGGCGAGGCGGCGCGGAACGACTCGTAGATCTGGATCAGCGTCCGCTTCTGGTCCTCGCCGATGTAGGGGTCGCGGCGGATCTCGGCCACCAGGTCGACCCCGTCGGGGCGCTCCTCGAGGATGCCGGCCCGGATGTACAGCGTCTCGGAGCTGATCTCGAGGGCCCGGGCGATCTGCTGGAGGATCTCGGCCGACGGCTTGCGCAGGCCCCGCTCGATCTGGCTCAGGTAGGGGTTCGACACCCCCGCCATCTCCGACAGCTTGCGGAGCGAGAGGTGCCCGATGTGGCGCTGCTCGCGGATGAACTCGCCGAGGTCACGCCACCTCTCCTCGAGCTCGGACATGGGGGCAGGCTACGGGTTCGCCCCCCTCCGGGGAAACCACAGTGAGCGCTCGGACGCCGATCGCGAGCAGACGCCGACGGCTCCGGTCAGCGGCTCGCCATGAAGATGCCGACGCTCCACACCCACACCGGGGCGAGCAGCAGGAAGGAGTCGAGCCGGCGGACCGACGGGGCCCGGGCGTCGTTGGCCGGCAGGATCGCCGAGGCCGCCATCTGCCCGAGCGGGCACAGCACGGCGGCGAAGGCGGCGAAGGTGTAGGTCGGGACGCCCTCGAACGGCGGCGTCCCCAGCACGGCGATCGCCATCGCCACCACGCCGATGGTGACGATCCCGGCCAGCGGGCCCTCGACGCTGTTCGACGAGCCGGTGCCGATCAGGTGGTCGCCGGCGTCGTAGGCGGCGACGAACAGCAGCAGCGCCACCACCGCCCCGATCTCCAGGTCGTTGGCCAGCACCACCGACGCCGACGCCAGCCCGAAGGGGATGGCGCAGCCGACCGTGTTCCCGGCCGCCGACAGCACGTGGTCCCGGCCCATCGGGCTCATCGCCATCCGGCCGACCGACGCCACGACCACGGCGAGGATGGCGGCGCCGACGAAGCCGGCCCCGGCGGCCCCGGCGGCGGCGACCGCCCCGGCGCCGAGGGCGGCGACCCACGGATCGGCGGCCACGCCCCGCTCGCGCCACCGGTCGGCAGCCTCCATGGCGGCCCACCCGGCGGCGATCCCGAACAGGAAGGTCAGGGCCCACCAGCCCATCGCCACCGCCCCCATCATGGCCACGAACCAGATGACGCCGAGGGTGACCTTGGGGCCGTCGGTGTCGTAGACGACGGCGTAGCGCCGGCCGAACGCCGTGCGCCGGGGGCGCATCCCGCTGACCGGCCGCTCCTTGCCCCGGACGGTGATGCTCCCGGTGATCGGGACGCCGACCGACCGCATCCGGGTGAGCCGGGTGGCCCGCCGGTTGGCGTCGTCGGCCTCCTCGGCGGCGAGCGGCGTGCCCGTGGGCGCCGTCGTCCGGGTCAGCACCCCCGGCGCCAACGGCGGCGGCGTCGCCCCCGTCCGCCGCACCTTCGGCTCCCGCTTCGCCAGGTCCGGCCGGCGACCGCCCGGGGCGGAGCCGGCGGGCACCCCCCGGCCGGACGGGCCCGGCCGGCGCGCCGCCGGGGCGGAGCCGTCGGGGGTCGCACGGCCGGTGACCGGTCCGGGGTCACGGCGGGGGCCGCCGGGGCCGCCCGCCCGGGGCCGCCCGGGACGGCGGCGGGCGGCCGGCGGGGTCGTCTCGGACGCCCGGCGCGGCGCGGGACGGTCGGGGGAGCCGGGGTCGCGGCGGCGCGCTCCGGGCGGGGCGGCGGCCTCGGCGCGGGGCGAGCGGCGGGGGGCGGGGGCCGGCCGGGCCGGGGGCGGGGGCTCGGCCGGGGTGAAGGTCGGCCGGCGCGACGCCCCGCCCCGGGGCCGGTCGGGACCGCTCCCGCCGGAGACCGGGGGCAGCACGGCGACCTCGTCACCCGGGCCCACGGGGTCGGTCCCGGTGGCCGGTTCGCCGTTGCGCCAGACCTTGCTGGCGTCGATGACGGCGCCCAGCTGGGGGCCGAAGCGGGCGCGCGCCGCGGCCAGCACCTCGTCGACGGTCACACCGGGCACCTCGACGGAGGCGGTGCCGGCTGCCTCGCGGGCGGCGGCGAAGAGCCGGAGGACGGGCATGACGGCGCAGGATCCTACTGGCGACCCCCGCTCCGAGCCCCCTCCGGTCGGCACCGCCCCGACGCGACAGGTCGACCTCCCGGCGCGGTGGGCCCCCGCCGGGCCCTCCCCGGTGCCCTGGGCCTGGGAGCCGGGGGCGGGCGCCGATAGGTTGGCCCGCCGTGCCCGACGTCCGCCTGCTGCTCGTCCGCCACGGCGAGTCGACGTGGAACGCCGAGGGTCGGTGGCAGGGCCAGGCCGACCCGCCCCTCACCGATCGGGGCCGCGCCCAGGCCCGGGCCGCGGCCGCCGGGCTCCCGCCCACCGTCGACGCGCTGTGGGCGTCGGACCTGGAGCGGGCCCGGGTCACGGCCGAGCTGCTGGGCGCCGCCGTCGGGTCCGACGTGGTGGTCGACGCCGGCTTCCGCGAGCGCGACGCCGGGGCCTTCTCCGGCCTGACCCGGCCCGAGATCCACCAGCGCCACCCTGGGCTGCTCCCCGACGACCCGGCCCGCCCCCCCGGCACCGAGGCCGACGGGCTGATCGAGCCCCCCGGGTGGGAGCCCGAGGCCGAGCTCAACGGCCGGGCGTGGGCGGCGATCGGGCGGGTGGCCGCCGCCCTCGACGCCACCGGGCCCGACACCGCCACCGCCGTGGTCGTGACCCACAGCGGCCTGATCTACTCCGTCGAGCGGCCGCTGACCGGCGACCGGGCCCGCATCGCCAACCTCGAGGGCCGCTGGCTCCACCGGGTCGGCGGGCGCTGGGAGATCGGCCCCCGCCACCTGCTCCTCGACCCCGCGGCCGTGACGGTCACCCGCCCCGACGCGCTCTGACCGGGCCCCGGGTCAGACCGGGAGGTGGGCGGTGCAGGTGGGCTGGGTGGGCGACGCCGCGAGGGCGTCGTCGTCGATGGGGGCGTCGCAGGCCAGGCAGCGGCCGTAGGTGCCGGCGTCGAGGCGCTCCAGGGCGGCCTCGACGGCGGCCAGGTCGGCCGTCACCGCGTCGAGGTCGAGCACGGGCGCGGGCGCGGCCGCCGGAGCCGGCGGGGCGGGGATCTCGGCGTCCACGGGGTGACCCTACCGGTGCCGGTCCCGGCGGCGGGGCTTGGCCGGCCGGCGGTCGATCCGGTCCCGGGTGACCCGCCAGCGGGCGAGCAGGGCCATGGCCACGACGAGCGTCACCGCCCCGCCGCCGAGGATGATCCACTGCGGCTCGACGGGCAGGTCGTCCCCGTCGGCCCCGCCCCGCCGCACCGGCGGCGCGGCCACCTCCTCGCCGGGGACGGTGGTCGGGCCGGTGCCCGGGTCCGAGTCGCTCGACGCCGCCTCGGGGGCGGTCGAGGTCGTGGTCGTCGTCGTGGTGGTGGTCGTCGTGGTCACGCCGACGAGGTCGTCGGGCACCGGGGGCAGGACGTCGCCGGTGGTGACCTCGGCGGCCGCCGCCATGAACCCGGCGTCGAGCAGCTCGCGGGCGTGGGCGTAGTGGGCCTCGGAGCCGAGGACGACGGCGAGCAGGGTGCGGCCGTCGCGCTCGGCGGCGGCGACGAAGGTCATCCCCGCCCGGCTGGTGAACCCGGTCTTGAGCCCGATGGCCCCGTCGTAGGCGCCGAGGAAGGCGTTGAGGTTGGTGACCGAGTGCGGCTCGCCGTCGCCCCCGACCCACTCGTGCTTGGGGGCGAGGGCGATCTCGGCCAGCTCGGGGTCGGCGAGGTAGGCCCGGGCGGCGATGGCCAGGTCGCGGGCGCTGAGGAGGTTGCCCCCCTCGACCGAGCGGTCGTCGTCGAGCCCGGCGGGGTCGCGCAGCAGCACCCCGTCGGACATCCCCAGCTCGGCGGCGAGGGCCTCGGCCCGCTCGGCGTAGCCGGGCATCGTGCCCCCGCCGGCGGCCTGGCCGAGCGCCCAGGCGGCGTCGTTGCAGGAGCACAGCATCATGGCGTAGAGCAGGTCCCGCACCCCCCACTGCTCGCCGTAGTCGAGGGCGAGGCGCCGGGGCGGGGCGAGGACGGCGGTGGCCGAGATGCCGATGGTGGCGTCGATGTCGAGCCGCTGGCGGACGAGCAGGGCGGTGATGATCTTGGTGGTGCTGGCCGGCGGGACCGCCTCCCGGGCGTTGGTCTCGGCCACGACCTCGCCGCTGGCCACGTCGACGACGATCGACGCCCGGGGCGGCGGCACCGGGGCGGTGGTCTCGGTCGGGCCGGGCGCCGGCGGGTCCTGGGCGGCGCCGGGGGTGACGACGGCGAGCAGGGCGACGACGATCGCCACCGGCCCGACGAGGAGGAACCTGGTCACCCGCCGGATCATCGGGCCATGGTGGCAGCAGGGGCTCCGCGCTCCAAGGCGCCATGCTGGGGGCGTGTACCGGGAGCGACCCTCGACCGTCGCCGGCGCCGTGGCCTGGGCGTCGACCTCCGACGGGCGGGCCGGGCGCGTCCTCCCCGACGGGTGCATGGACCTGCTGTGGTACGGCGACCGGCTGGTCGTGGCCGGTCCCGACACCGGGGCGTTCTGGTCGGCCACCGCGGCCGGGGCGACGGTGGCCGGCGTCCGCTTCGCCCCCGGCTCCGCCCCCGGCGTGCTCGGCCTGCCCGCCCACGCCGTGCGCGACCAGCGGGTGCGCCTGGACGCCGTGTGGGACCCGGCGCTGGTCCGCGCCCTGGAGGAGCGGGTGGCGGCAGCCCCGCGGCCGGCCCGGGCCCTCGAGCGGATCGTCGCCGACCACGACCGCCGGGCCCCCGACCTCGACCCCCTGCTCGCCGAGGTCGTCCGCCGGGCCGACCGGGACGAGGCCGTCGGGGCCATCGCCGACGCCGTCGGGTTGAGCGCCCGCCAGCTCCACCGCCGCGCCCTCGACGCCTTCGGCTACGGCCCCAAGCTGCTCGCCCGGGTGCTGCGGCTCCAGCGAGCCCTGGCCCACGCCCGCCAGGGCACGGCCCTGGCCACCGTCGCCGCCCACCACGGCTACGCCGACCAGGCCCACCTGGCCCGCGACGTGCGCGACCTGACCGGCACCACCCTCGGCCGGCTGGGGCTGGGCCTGGCCGCCTGAGCGCACCCGATCCGGGGCCTAGCCTGGCGGGCCATGGCAGATCCCGTGCCCGACGGCGTGACCGTCGACCAGGACCGTGACACCGTCTCGGCCACCACCGTCGTCCCCGCGCCCCCGGCCGAGGTCTTCGACTTCATCCGGCGCCCGGCGAACCACGCCATCATCAGCGGCGACAGCACCGTCAAGGGCACCCACAGCGGCCCTGAGGTGCTGGGCGACGGCGACCGCTTCGGCATGAGCATGAAGATGGGCGTGCCGTACCGGATGACGTCGCAGGTCAAGGAGTTCCAGCACGGGACCAGGATCGCCTGGGCGCACGTCGGCGGGCACCGCTGGCGCTGGGAGCTCGAGCCCACCGGCGACGGCCACACCCGGCTGACCGAGACCTACGACCAGACCACGGCCAAGGTGCCGTTGGCCCTCCGCCTCGTCGGCTTCCCCGGCCGGCACCGGGCCAACGTGGCCCGCTCGGTCGCCAACGTGCGCGACCACTTCGCCTCCTAGCGGTAGACAGTCGCCATGCGCGTGGCCGAGATCTGGCAGTACCCGGTGAAGTCGATGGTGGGGGTCACGGTGCCGGCCGCCGACCTGGTCGCCACCGGCCTGGTCGGCGATCGCACGTGGGCCGTGCGCGACCAGGTCCGGGGCGGGATCCGGGGGGCCAAGGTCCTCGGCGGCCTGATGCCGCTCTCGGCCCGCTACGCCGAGGAGGGCGCCGTCGGCGGGACGGTCGCCATCACGCTGCCGGACGGGTCGTCGGTGACGACCGACGACCCCGACGTCGACGCCCGGGTGTCGGCCGCCATCGACCACGAGGTGGCGCTCGAGGCGCTCCGCCCGGCCGACGACCTCGACCACTACCGGCGGGGCGAGGCGTACCACGACGACCTCATGGTCGAGCTCCGGGCGATCTTCGGGCGGGAGGAGGACGAGCCCCTGCCCGACCTGTCGCAGTTCCCCGAGGCGATCGTCGAGTTCGAGTCGCCGCCGGGCACCTACTACGACGCCCACCCGCTGATGATCATGACGACCTCGGCGCTGCGGGCGCTGGCCGCGGCCCTGCCCGACAGCAACGTGGACGTGCGCCGGTTCCGCCCCAGCTTCGTGGTCGACACCGGGGACGCCGAGGGCCACGTCGAGCGGGGGTGGATCGGCCGGCGCCTGCGCGTCGGCGGCGCCGTGGTGCAGGTCGAGGGCGGCTGTCCCCGCTGCGTCATGGTGACCCGCCGGATCGACGACGACGTCCCCCAGGACCGCACGATCCTCCGCCACATCGTCCGCGACCTGGGCCAGGACGTCGGCGTCTACGCCACCGTGGTCGAGCCCGGCCCGCTGGCCGCCGGCGACGAGGTCACCCTGCTCGACTGACGGTCAGCGGAACGCCGGGGCGACCTCCTCGATGATCTGGTCGATGGCGTCCATGGCCTGCTGCCGGTCGCCGAGGGTGAAGTCGGGGACGATCAGCTCGTCGAGGCCGGCCTCGGCCCACCGGCCGATGGTGTCGGCCAGCTGCTCGGGCGTGCCGCCGATGGCGGGGCGGACCTTGTTGAGCTCCTCGGCCCGGGCCGCCCCGTCGGGCCCGGGGAGGACGAGGGCCTGGGTCGAGGTGTGGAGGGTGGCCGGGTCGCGGCCGGCCTCGTCGAGGGCACGGAGGTAGCCCTCGCGCTTCTCCAGCCACAGCGCGGGCGTGCTCCAGGTGTTCCACTCCTGGGCGTAGGTGGCGACGATGCGGGCCATGACCGTCTGCCCGCTCGACCCGATCAGCAGCGGCAGCGGGCCGACCGGCTTGGGCTCGAGCGGCGCGTCGGTGAGCTGGTAGCGCTCGCCGGCGACGGTGGTGCGGGCCTGGTCGCGCAGGCCGGTGACCACCTGGCAGGCCTCCTCGAACCAGGCCAGGCGCTCCTTGGTCGTGCCCAGCGGGAGCCCGTAGGCCTCGTGCTCGTTGACCTGCCAGCCGGCGCCGAGGCCGAGGACCATCCGCCCGTCGGAGATGTGGTCGATGGTGGCGGCCTGCTTGGCCAGCACCGCGGGGTGGCGGTAGGTGTTCCCCGCCACCAACGACCCGAGGCGGACCCGGGGCACGGCGGCGGCCAGGCCGGCGAGCACCGAGAAGCACTCGTGCACGGGGACGTCGTTGGGCCCCTCGGTGTTGGTCATGAAGTGGTCGGCGATCCAGAGGCCGTCCCACCCGGTGGCCTCGGCGTGGCGGGCCCGGTCGAGCGTCTCGGCCCAGCTGTGGCCGGTCGAGATCCAGTGGCTGAAGCGCATGTCAGGACTCCGGGAGCTCGGGCTCGGGGTCGAGGTCGAAGCCCCCGAGGTGGGCGGTGTCGTTGAAGCGGCGGACGATCCAGCGGTCGCCGTCGACGACGAGGTGGGTGATCGAGCCGTTGTCGGCGCCGACGAAGGCGAAGCCCCGCTGCCCGTCGACGGCCTGGCGGACCAGCTCGCCGATCACGCCGCCGTGGACCACGACGACGACCCGCTGGTCGGGGTGGGCCTTGACGATCCGCTCGATCGCGGACCGGAGGCGGGCGCCGAAGGCCTCCGAGGACTCGGCGCCGGGGATGGCGTCCCAGCGCTGGGTCTCGAACATCCGCTTGGCGATCGGGTGGCCCTCGGCCACGTGCCGGCGGAAGGCGCCGCCCTCCCACTCGCCCAGGTGGACCTCGCGGAGGTCGGGCTCGACGACCGGGGTGATGCCGAGCCGGGCCGCCAGCGGCGCCGCCGTCTCGTGGGTGCGGCGCAGGCTGGTGACGTAGATGGCGTCGATCTGCTGGTCGGCCAGCCGCTCGCCGACCCGCTCGGCCTGCCACCGCCCGTCGGGGGCGAGGGCGGGGTCGTCGTGGCCGTCGACGTTCGGGATCTCGACGCCGGGCACGACGGCGGCCGACTCGCCGTGGCGCACGAGGAAGATCTCGGTCGCCCCCGGCGGGCGGCGGAAGCGGTACTGCCGGTACTCGGTGGGGCGGTCGTCGTCGGTCGGCGCGTCGTCGGTCACGGCGCCCGACCGTACCGACGCCGGGTGGCGCCCCCTCAGCCGGCGGCGGCCGCGGCGGCCTTGCGGGCGGCGATGATCCGGATCGGGGGCTCCTTGGCCGGGGGCTGGCGCCGGGGCGGGCACTGCTCCAGCAGCCGGGCGGTGGCCTCGGCGACCTCGGCCACGGCGGCCTCGAAGGCCTCCTCGACCTTGGCGTTGGGGTGGCGGATGCCCGAGACCTTGCGCACGTACTGGCGGGCGGCGGCCTCGACCTCCTCGGTGGTGGCGGGCGGCTCGAGGCCGCGCAGCTCGGTGATGTTGCGGCACATGGCGGCCAGGCTACGGAGCCGAGGCGTCCTTGTCCGCCGACACGGCCTCGACCAGCTCGCGGATCCCGGCCGGGGCCTTCGAGGGGGCGCCGGCGTCGAAGGGCGGCTGCGGGTCGTACTCGATGCCGAGCTGGATGGCCATCGCCATCTCGGGCCCGTCGATCAGCCCGACGAGCGTCAGCGCCATGTCGATGCCGGCCGAGACCCCGGCGGCGGTCACGACCTTGCCGGCCTCGACGACCCGCTGCTCGGTGGGCACGGCGCCGTAGCCGGCGAGGGCGTCGTAGGCGATCCAGTGCGTGGTGGCGGGGAGCCCGTCGAGGACGCCGGCGGCCCCGAGGACCAGCGCCCCGGTGCAGACCGACGTCGTCCACGTCGTGGTGGCGTGGGCGGTGCGCACCCAGTCGACGATCGGGTGGCCCTCGGCGGCGATCCGGCGGGTGATCCAACCCCCGGGGACGAGGAGGACGTCGGGCGTGGGGACGTCGGCGAAGGTGGCGTCGACCTGGAGGGCCAGGAGGCCGTTGTCGTCGGTGACGGGTCCGGCCTCGGCGGCGCACAGCACCACCTCGAAGCCGGGGCGGTTGGTCAGCACCTGGTACGGGCCGACGAAGTCGAGGGCGGTGAAGCCGTCGTAGAGGCCGATGGCGATCTGCATGTCTCCTCCTAGGCGGAGCGGCGGTTGAAGTGGTCGCGGTAGGCGGCCGGCGTGGTGCCGACCCGGCGGCGGAAGGCCCGGTGGAGGACCTCGGGGCTGCGCAGGCCGACCCGGCGGGCGACGGCGCCGACGGTGAGGTCCGAGGTCTCGAGGAGACGGCGGGCGGCCTCGATGCGGAGGGCCTCGACGGCGGCGGCGGGCGAGGTGCCCGTCTCGGCCCGGAAGGCCCGGCCGAAGCTGCGGACGCTCATGCCGCAGCGGCGGGCCAGGGCGGCGACCGAGAGGTCCTCGTCGAGGTGGTCGGGCAGCCAGCGCTGGAGCTCGACCAGGATCGGGGTGCGGGCCGGGGCCGAGCTGAGCTGGGCGCTGAACTGGGTCTGACCACCGGGGCGCCGCACGAAGACGACCAGCCAGCCGGCGACGGCGTGGGCCAGCTCGGCGCCGTGGTCGTGCTCGACGAGGGCGAGGGCCAGGTCGAGGGCGGCGGTGACCCCGGCGCTGGTCCAGCGGTCCCGGTCGTGGACGTAGATCCGGTCGGGCACGACCTCGACGGCGGGGTGGCGGGCGGCGAGGTCGTCGCAGGTCGCCCAGTGGGTGGTGGCCCGGTGGCCGTCGAGCAGCCCGGTGGCGGCGAGGACCTCGGCCCCGGTGCAGACGCTGGTGACCCGCCCGGCCCGGGCGCCGACGGCGCGCAGGGCGGCGACGAGGCGCTCGTCGCGGGCGGCCCAGCGGGTGCCGGCGCCACCGACGACCACGAGGGTGTCGACGGCGGTGCCCCGGCGGGCGACGTCGGCCAGGCTCACGTCGGGGACCAGTGCGATCCCGCTGTCGGAGCGGACCGGCCGGCCGTCGACCGTGGCGGTGACGATCCGGTAGCCGGGGTCGGCCTCGAGCAGGGTCGCCACCCGGAACGCCTCGGCCGGCCCGGCCAGGTCGAGCAGGTTGCACCCGTCGGGGACGACGAGCAGGACGGTGTGGGCCACGGCCCCATCGTCGTCCCGTCGCCCCGTGGCGTAAAGGTCCAGAACCTGATGATCTCGGCCAGACTCACATGCCGGATCTGCAAAGTTGCAGATCCGGCATGTCCTCACCAGGATGACCCGATGCCCACCGGACGGCGCGAGCGCAAGGCCGAGACCCGGCAGGCCATCAGCGCCGCCGCCCTCGAGCTGGCCCTGGCCCACGGCCCCGGCGGCGTCACCGTCGACGACATCGCCGCCGCCGCCGACGTCTCCCCCCGGACGGTCTTCAACTACTTCGCCACCAAGGAGGAGGCCATCCTCGGCGTCGACCCCGAGCGCCGGGCCGAGGTCATGGCCCGCCTGGCCGAGCGCCCGGCCGGCGAGTCGCCGCTCGTCTCCCTCCGCGAGGCCATGCGCAGCGACGACCCCCACGGCGCCGTGTCGTGGCGGGCCCGGGCCCGGCTGGCCCGCGAGCACCCGCAGCTCCAGAGCGCCTACGTCGCCGGCTTCACCGCCCTGGAGGACGAGCTCACCCTCGGCCTCGCCGCCCGCCTCGACCTCGACCCCGTGCGCGACCCCTACCCCCGTCTCGTCGTCGCCGTCGCCCTCGCCGCCCTCCGGGTCGCCGTCCAGAACGCCATCGACGTCGACCAGGTCGAGGACATGAACGCCTTCGTCGACCGGGCCTTCACCCTCGCCTCCGCCGGCCTCCCCTCCCCCAGGAGCTCCTCGTGAACGACGCCGTCAACGGCATGGGCTACACCCACAAGCGGGTGCTGGTGATCTTCAGCGCCCTCATGCTCGGCATGGTCCTGGCCGCCCTCGACCAGACGATCGTGGCCACCGCCCTCCCCACGATCGTCGGCGACCTCGGCGGGCTCGACCACCTGGCCTGGGTGGTCACCAGCTACCTCCTCGCCACCACCGTGTCGACGCCGCTGTACGGGAAGCTCGGCGACCTGTTCGGGCGCAAGACGCTCTTCCTGATCGCCATCGGCGTGTTCGTCGTCGGCAGCGTGCTGTGCGGCCTGGCCACGTCGATGCCGACGCTGATCGCCTACCGCGCCATCCAGGGCCTCGGCGGCGGCGGGCTGATCGTGCTCGGCCAGGCGATCATCGCCGACGTCGTCACGCCCCGCGAGCGCGGCCGCTACCAGGGCCTCTTCGGCGCCTTCTTCGGGGCGTCGAGCGTGGCCGGCCCGCTGATCGGCGGCTTCTTCACCGACCACCTGTCGTGGCGCTGGGTGTTCACGATCAACATCCCGCTGGGGCTGATCGCCTTCGCCGCCGCCTGGGTCGTCCTGCCCGACTCGCCCCGTCGCGAGAAGGTGCGGATCGACTACGCCGGCGCCGTCGTGCTCTCGGCCGCCATCACGCTGATCGTGCTGGTGACGACGTGGGGCGGCAACGAGTACGCCTGGAGCTCGCCCACGATCGTCCTGATGGGCATCGCCGCCGTGGTGCTCACCGTCGGCTTCGTCGCCATCGAGCGCCGGGCCGCCGAGCCGCTCCTCCCCCTCCGGCTGTTCCGGGTCAGCACGTTCAACCTGTCGAGCGGGATCGGCCTGCTGATCGGCATGGCCATGTTCGGCGTCATCAGCTTCCTGCCGCTCTTCCTACAGGTGGTCAACGGCGCCTCGGCCACCGACTCGGGGCTGCTGCTGGCGCCGCTGATGCTCGGCCTGCTCGGCAGCTCGATCGTCGCCGGCCGCTCGGTCACCAGGACCGGCCGGTACCGCCGGTTCCCCATCGCCGGCTGCACGATCACCGCCGTCGGCATGCTCCTGCTCTCCACCCTCGGACCCGACTCGTCGCGCTGGGAGTCGGGCGCCTACATGGTCGTGTGCGGCATCGGTCTCGGGTTCGTCATGCAGCTGATCGTGCTCGCCGCCCAGAACGCCGTGCCCCTCTCCGACCTCGGCGTGGCCACCGCCTCGGTGAGCTACTTCCGGTCGATCGGCGGCTCGCTCGGCGTCGCCCTCTTCGGTGCGCTGTTCAACTCGCGGCTGGCGGCCCGGCTCGGCGAGGGGGCCGAGTCGCTGCGCCCCGAGGAGGTCCAGGCCCTCGCCGAGCCGGCGAAGGCGTCCTACATCGGCGACTTCGCCGACGCCCTGACCGGCACCTTCCTCTACGCCGCGCCCCTGCTCGTCCTCGCCATCGTGCTGGCGGTCGCCCAGCGCGAGGTGCCGCTGCGGACGACGAACGACGCCACCAGCGAGACGGTCGACCCGGCGGTGCTGGCCGCCGACCACATCTGACGGGCGCCCGTGGGCCAGCATCACCCGATGCGCGTCCCGTCGACCCAGAGCACGTCCATCGCCGTCCACGACCTGGGCGGCGACGGCCCGGCGCTCCTGGTCTGCCACGCCACCGGGTTCTGCGGCGGCGCCTACCGCCCGCTGGCCGCCGAGCTGGCCCCGCACCACCGGGTGTTCGCCGTCGACATGCGGGGCCACGGCGAGTCGACCCCGCCGGCCGACGGCGACTTCGCCTGGTCGGGCATGGCCGACGACGTCGCCGCCACCGCCGCTGCCATCGCCGAGGTCGCCCCCGGCCCGCTCCACGTCGTGGGCCACTCGATGGGCGGGGCCGCCGCCCTGCTGGCCGAGCACCGGCGGCCCGGCACCTTCGCCAGCGCCTACCTGTACGAGCCGATCGTCCCGCCGCGGACCGCCCCCGACGACGCCTCCGTCGGCAACCCGCTGGCCCAGGGCGCCCGCTTCCGCCAGGAGGTCTTCCCGTCGCGGGCCGAGGCCCTGTGGCGCTACGCCGCCCGGACGCCGCTGGGGATCCTCCGGGCCGACGCCCTGGCCGCCTACGCCGAGCACGGCTTCGAGGACGTCGAGGACGGGAAGGTGCGGCTCCGCTGCCGGCGCGAGCACGAGGCGCTGACCTTCGAGGGGGCCGGCGCCGTCCACGCCGGGCTGTTCGGCGACCTCGCCCTGCGCACCACCGTCGCCGTCGGCGGCACCGACCCGGGGATGGTGGCCGACTTCGCCCCGGCCCTCGCCGCCGTCCTCCCCCACGCCACCCTGGAGCCCCACCCCACCCTCGGCCACTTCGGCCCCCTCCAGGACCCGGTCACCGTCGCCGCCGCCATCGTGGTCCACACGACCGCCGGCTGATCAGGGGCGGTCGGTCTCGGCGGCGTGGGTGACGGCGTCGGTGACGATGTGGGCGACGTGGACGTCGGTCAGGCCGTAGGCGACCTCACGACCCCGGCGATGGCCGACGACGAGGTCGACGTCCTTGAGCACCCGGAGGTGCTGCGACACGAGGGGCTGGGCCACGCCGAGCGCCTCGACCAGCTCGTGGACGTAGCGCTCGCCCCCGGCCAGCTCGAGCACGATGGCGATCCGGTGCGGGTTGGCCAGCGCCCGCAGCAGGTCGGCGGCGGCCCGGTGGGCCTCGGGGGTGGTCTCGTCGCTCATGCCGGGGGCCCGAAGTCCTCCCACCGCGGCCCGGCCTCGACGGGGACGTCGTCGGCCTCCCCGGCCGGCCCCCCGGCCAGCACCACGGCGGCCAGGGCGGTCGTCAGCGGCACCGACGCCACCAGGCCGATCGAGCCCACCAGCATGCGGATGACCTCGACCGCCACCAGCTCGCCGGTGACCACCCGGGCCACCGGCTGGCCGCCCTGGGCGAAGACGAGGAGCAGCGGGAGGCTGGCCCCGGCGTAGGCCAGGACGAGGGTGTTCACGCTGGCGGCCACGTGGTCGCGCCCGACCTGGATGGCCTCGGCGTACAGGCGGCGGGGCGACAGGGTCGGGTCGGCGCGGCGGAGGGCGGCGACCGTCGCCACCTGGGTGACGGTGACGTCGTCGAGGCTGCCGAGCACACCGACGACGATGCCCGCCACCAGCAGCCCCCGCAGGTCGAGGGCCGAGGCGGTCACGCTCAGGATGCGGGCGTCCTCGCCGCCCAGCCCGCTGATGCCGGCGGCCCGCACCGCCACCAGGGCCAGCAACGTCACCAGCACCACGCTGGCCAGCGTCCCGAGCAGGGCGATCGTCGTCCCCGCCGTGAACCCGTGGGCCAGGTACAGCGCCACCCCGGTGACCGCCAGGCCGGCGACCAGGGCGAGCGGCACGGCGGGCCCGTCGCGCAGCAGGGCGGGGACGAGGAAGACGGCGAGCACCGTCACCCCGAGGGCCAGCCCGAGCAGCGCCCGCACCCCCTGCCACCGCCCGAAGACCACCACCACGGCGGCGAAGGCGACGGCCAGCAGCACCAGTGGCGTCGTCCGCTGGACGTCGTGGAAGCCGTAGCGGAACTCCTCCAGCTGGGTGGCGAAGGCGTCGCGCAGGACGATGCCCTGGCCCTCGGCCAGCGCCGGCACCTCGACCTGGGTCTCCAGCACGACGAAGGCCACGACCGCCCCGTCGTCGGGCCCCGACGTCACCTCGGCCTCGATCTCGCGGCAGGGCACGTCCCCGGCGGCCTCGACCCCCGGGCAGGTCTGGTCGCGCACCTCCAGCACGGTGGCGTCGACGTAGCGGTAGGGCACGGCGCCGAGCTCGGGGGCGTCGCCCCGGGGCCACAGCGCCACCAGCCCGACGACGGCCAGGACCAGCACGCCGAGGCCGACCCCGCGCAGCCGGCGGCCCTGCGCACCCCGGTCGATGCCGGAGAGGGCGTCGTGCTCGTGCGCCACGCCGGCCCACCCTAGTGGGAACGGTTCTCAGCGCTCCCGGGCGGCGAGGGCGGCGGCGACCAGGTCGACGATCGGGGCGTGGAGGGCGCGCAGGGCATCACCGTCACCGCGGACCAGCGGCTCGGTCACCATCGAGCCGATCGCCGCCACCAGCACGGCGAGGGCGAAGCGGCCCCGCTCGTCGTCGACCTCGAGCACCCCGGCCAGGGCGGCGACGATCCGCTCCTGGAGGGCGACCCGGCGGCCGATGGCCTCGGCCCCGGCGGCGTGGCTCTCGACCAGCAGCACCCGGGCGTAGCCCGACCACCGCGCCATCGTGTCGAGGTACTCGGCCAGCAGCCGGTCGAAGCGGTCGATCGGCGATCCCCCGTCGGCCCCGGCCAGCCGGTCGAGCTCGGCCAGCAGCAGCTCGCCGGCGGTGTCGAAGGTGGCCAGGAAGCAGTCGAGCTTGGACGAGAACTGCTCGTAGAAGGTCTGCCGGGACACCCCGGCCCGCCCGATCACGTCGGCCACCGAGGTCGGGCCGAAGCCCTTCTCCCCCATCACCTCGGCCAGGGCCAGCATCATCCGGGCCCGCTGGTCGGCCGCCACCTGGTCGCGGGTCAGGGTGTGGCGCCCCCGCGGCAGCCGGGCGGCGGTGTCAGCCACGGCGCCGCCGGTCGGGGGCGATCCGCAGGGTGCCGATGGCGGTGGCGAGCATCTCGTAGTGGCCGACGAGGAGCACGAGCTCGATCATGCCCCGCTCGTCGAGGTGCTCGCGCACCGCGGCCCACCGCTCGTCGTCGAGGTCGTGCTCGGCGACGAGGGCGTCGACGGCGCCGAGCAGCACGCGCTCCCGCTCCGACCACCCCTCGGCCGCCGGCCCGGCCTCGACCCGCTCGACGTCGGCGGCGGTGACGCCGGCCCGCCTCCCCAGGTGGCGGTGGTGCTCCCACTCGTAGGCGCAGCCGCGCAGGTGGGCGACCCGGAGGATGACCAGCTCGGTCTCGCGCCGGGGCAGCGTCCCGAACGGCATCAGCCGGCCGGCGAAGCGGAGCCAGCCCCGGAACAGACGCCGGTGCCGGCCGAGCGTGAGGAAGAGGTTCGGCGGGTTCGTGCCCTGGGCCCGCCCGGCGACATGGCTGAACACCCACGTGACGGGGCTGACGTCCCGCCGGCCGCCGGGGGCGATGCGGGGCGTCGCGCTCATCGCCGGGGCCGGACCGGCTGCGGCGTCGTCAGCTCGACCCGCTCGTCGCGGGCGATGGCCAGCGCCTTGCTCAGGCCCCGCTGGGTCGCCTGCTCGACGACGGCCTGGGCCGCCATCCGCACCGGCAGCACGGCGCCGACCCAGGACGGGGCGAGGATGTAGCGCCGCCGCCGGGCGATGCCCCGCTCGAGAGCCCGCACGCCGAGCTCCAGGGGGGCCACGCCGGTCGCCTTCGCCGCCGGTCCCTGGCCGAGGAGGGCCTGGGCCGCCTCGGTGCCGAAGCCCCGGCTGGTCATGTCGGTGTCGAGCTCGGCGAAGTAGGCGACGCCGACCCGGGCCCCGGTGGGCTTCAGCTCAGCCCGCAGCGTGTTGCCCAGGGCCTCGACCGCCGCCTTGGACGCCCCGTAGGCGCCGAGCAGCGGCGGGTGGACGGCGGCGGCGAGCGAGGCGACGGCCACGGCGTAGCCCTGCGGGTGGCCGATGTGGGGGCCGGCGGCCCGGAGCGTGAGGTACGCCCCCATCACGTTGACGTCGAGGGTCCGGCGCATGATCTCGGGGTCGCCGCCGACCAGGGGCAGCTGCGCCGCCACCCCGGCGTTGGCCACCACCACGTCGAGCCCGCCGAGGCCAGCGACGGCGGTGGCGACGGCGGCCTCGACCGCCTCCTCGTCGGTGACGTCGCACTCGGCCCACGGCGCGTCGCCGCAGCGGCCGGCGACGGCGGCCAGGCCCTCGGGCTCCAGCCCGGCGAGCGCCACCCGGGCGCCCCGCTGGTGCAGCCGCTCGGCCAGGGCGGCGCCGATCCCCCGGGCCGCCCCGGTGATCAGCACCCGTCGTCCGGTCAGGCTGTCATCCATCGGTGGTCTGCTCCTCGCAGGTGTCGGTCGGTTCGTCGCCCGCCAGGCGGGCCTCGATGAAGGCGGCCACGGCCGCGCCCGTCTCCGGGATGATCGAGCCGTGGTCGGCCCCCTCGACGACGGTCAGCTCGGTGACCTGGCCGGCGGCGCACATCCGGTCGAACAGGTCGCGCACCCGGTCGATCACCACCCGGTCGTCGATCGTCCCCGAGGCCAGGTAGACGGGCACGCCGTCGACGGCGACCTCGCCCACGTCGTTCTCGCGCACCAGGGCGGCCGCCGGCTCGGTCTCGCGGGGGTCGGCGGTGAAGGCGCCGCTCGCGGCGACCGGGATCAGGGCCTCGGTGATCTCGTCGAGGCAGCCGGTCTCGAACACCTCGGCGGCGGCCAGGGCCTCGGGCGTGAGGTAGTCGGCGGGGTCGATGTCGGGGTGCTCGGTCGCCCCCGAGACCGTCGCCATCATGGTGAGGATCGACGTCACGATCGGGTCGATGCCGCCGTAGACCCGGTCGAGCATGGCCGCCGGGGCGAGGGCGACGGTGCCGACCAGCTCCAGCTCGGGGGCCCGCTCGGCGGCCAGCTCGTGGGCGGCGAGGGCGCCGTGGCCGCCCTGCGAGTGGCCGATCGACACCCAGCGCTCGCCGGCGCCGGCGTCGGGCAGCTGGCGGGCGGCGCGGACGGCGTCGATCACGGCGTTGCCCTCGCTCGGCTTCGACAGGTACGGGTGCAGCTCGCCGACGGGGCCCTGGCCCACGTAGTCGGTCATCGCCCACACGCCCTCGACCCCCCAGTCGGGCGCCTCGGTGGCGGTGCGGCTGAGGGCGCACTGCTCGGCCACCCCGGTGGTGCCGTGGGCGGTCGAGATCACCGGCCACCCGCCCTCGGGGGGCTCGGCGGTCGGGTAGGTGATCACGCCGGTGACGGCCCGGTCGGTGCCCGCGGCGTCCTCCGAGTGGTACATGACCCGGACGGTCACCCGGCCGTCGACCTCGCCGATCGCCTGGGTGCGGATCAGGTCGCCGGGCTCGCCGGCGGGCAGCGGGTCGGGCACGACGTAGAAGTCCTCGACCGACCCCGCGAAGGCCTCGACCTCGACCTCGGCCTCGGCCTCGGTGGTCGACGTGGTGGTGGTCGCCGCCCCGGTGCCCTCGTCCCCGCCCGAGCAGGCGGCGACGAGGGCGAGGGCGAGGAGGGGTGCGACGAGGCGGCGACGATCCATGAACATGATTGTCTACAGATACACCGCCCCCACCGCCAACCCTCCCGCCCCCTCCCGAGCTCGGTGGGGAATCCGACACCCGGGTGTCGGATTCCCCACCGAGTTCGCAGGGTGGGAGCAGGATGGGGGGATGTCGTGGGGTGCGGTGCTCGCCGCCGGGGCCGGGACGGCCCTCGTCGTGGCGCCGACGTGGCGGGTCAGCCGGGGGTGGGTGACCCTCGCCCACGAGGTCGGCCACGCCCTGGCCGCCATCGTCGCCGAGGGGCGGGTGCGGCGGATCCGGGTCGAGCTCGACACCTCGGGCGTCACCGAGTGGAGCGGCGCCTCGGTCCGTCGCCGGATCCCCCGGGGCTTCGTCGCCTGGTGGGGCTACCCGGCGCCGGGGACGGGGGCGGTGCTGCTCGGCGTCGCCGTCCGCACCGGCCACGAGGTCGTCGCCCTCGCCGTCCTCGGCCTCGTCGCCCTCGTCGTCCTAGCCGTGTGGATCCGCAGCGCCTGGGGCGCGGCGCTCACGATCGTCCTGGCCGCCGCCGCCGGGGCCGGGGCCGCCTCGGGGGACGACGTGGCCGCCGCCGTGGCGGTCGGGATCGCCGCGGTGTGGGCCGTCGGCGGCGTCCGGGCCGCGGCCTCGGCCGCCCCCCGCACCCGCCGGGGCGACGGCTCCGACCAGGCCACCCTGGCCCAGGTGCTCTGGCTCCCCGTCGGGTTCTGGTCGGCGACGATGGTCGTCATGGCCGCGGCGACGACGCTGGCCACCGCCGTGCTCGTCGCCCCGACGATCACCGGCTGACGGCGTCACACCCGGGCGGGGTGCCGGACACGGAGGGGTGATGGCGGAGGTCCGGGAGCAGACGACGTTCGAACGGCTCTACCGGGAGCACTGGCCCACGGTGCACCGCTACGCGGCCCGGCGGGTCGGCCCCGATGCGGCCACCGACGTCGCCGCCGCCACCTTCGCCACGGCGTGGCGGCGGGTCGAGGCCGGGGGCGGCCTCCCGACGGTGCCGTGGCTGATCGCCGTCGCCCGCAATCACGTGCTCAACGCCGTGCGCGGGGACCGGCGGCGCCGGGCCCTGGCCGAGCGGGTGGCGGCGACGATCACAGCCGTCGCCGCCGACGCCGGCTGGGGCCCGGACGAGGTCGAGGCCAGCCGGGCGCTGCTCGACCGGATCCGCCGCACCGTGGGCGACCTCGACGCCGAGATCGTGCTCCTCACCGCGTGGGAGGAGCTGACCGCCCCGGAGATCGCCGAGGTGGTCGGGCTCCGCCCCGATGCCGTGCGCGCCCGGCTCAGCCGGGCCCGGCGCCGCCTCCGCACCGACACCACCACCGAGGAGGGCTGACCCATGCCGACCGATCCCATCGCCACCCTGCGGCGCACCGACCCCGCCAACGCCCGGGCCGTGCCCGAGCCCCCTGCGCTCGACGAGCTGACGTCGATCCCCGACGCCCTGGTGCCCCGCCGTCGACCGGCCGGGCCGCGGGTGGCGCTGGCCGCCGCCGTCCTCCTGGTCGTCGCCCTCGCCGTCGCCGCCATCGGGGTCGCCACCCGGCCGGGCGACACCACCGCGGTGGCCACCGACCCGACCCCACCGACCCCGGAGGCCACCGAGCCGCCCTCCACCGACGAGCCGACGCCCGCCGTCGTGGCCCCCCGCCCGCTCACCGATGTCGCGCCCCCGGCCCTGCTCCCCCTGGCCGACCCGACCCCGGCCCGCGACCAGCTGCTGGCCCTCGCCGAGCGGGCCGCCACCGACACCACCCCGGTCGCCCCCGGGCCGATCGCCTACCGCCGCTCGGTGAGCTGGACCCAGGTGATCAGCGGTGACGATGACACGATCGTCGCCCAGGGCACGAGCCAGCGCGAGTCGTGGATCGGGGCCGACGTGGCCGTCGCCGTGGAGGGGCCCGGCCCGGCCGCCCCGCCCGGTGCCGATGTCCTGACCGACCTCGACCCCGCCCTCCCCACCGAGACCGAGCGGACCGAGTGGGAGAACGCCTTCGTCGAGCCGCCCGACCTCCCCGACGACCCCGCCGTCATCGACCTCTACCTCCAGGTCGAGGCCGGCCCCGCCTCGGACTTCAAGTACACCTTGGAGCGGGCCGGCAACATCCTCGGCGACCGCCCCCGCGACGGCGCCGACCGGGCCGCCGTGCTGCGCCGCCTGGCCGAGATCGAGCAGGTGCGGTACCGGGGCGAGGTCGTCGACCGGGCCGGCCGCCCGAGCCTCGCCTTCTCGGTCGCGACCGACGCCCACGGCGGGCTGATGGAGGTCGTCGTCCTCCTCGACCCCGAGACCGGGGCGTACCACGGCCGGGAGGACGTCCAGCTCGAGGCCGCACCGGGCCAAGCCGGCGGCGGCTTCCCCCGCATCCTGTGGACCGACACCCTCCTGGCCACCGCCAACGTCGGCGCCGAGGGCGAGCGGCCGGCCTGATCACCCCAGCTCGGGGAGCTCCTGTGGGTCGTCGACCAGCGCCCGCAGCGGGTCGCCCACCGTCTCGACGTGGTCCAGGGCGGTGCGGATCGTCCAGTGGTCGGGGGCCAGGTCGGGGTCGTCGAGCTCGTCCCAGGTGATGGGCATCGACACCGGGGCCCCGGCCGCCGGGCGAGCGCTGAACGGGGCGACCAGCGTCTTGTTCACGGCGTTCTGGGTGAAGTCGAGACGGGCCTTCCCACCCCGCTCCCGCTTGGCCCAGGCCCAGCTGACCAGGTCGGGGACGACCCGGCCCACGGCCCGCGACAGCGCCTCGACCCAGTCCCGGGTGTCGTCGAAGGAGTACCCGGGGGCGACCGGGATCCAGATCTGGATGCCCCGCTTCCCGGTCACCTTGGCCGCCGCCCGCACCTCGAGCTGCGCCAGCGCGGCCCGGTGGAGGACGGCCAGCTGGACCAGGTCGTCCCACGTCGTGTCCCGGCCCGGGTCGAGGTCGACGTAGGCCCACGCCGGCTCCTGCGACGACCCGGTCCGCGAGTTCCACGGGTTGAGCTCGATCGACCCGTAGTTGGCCAGCCAGGCCAGCGCCGGCGGGCTGTCGACCACGAAGTAGGTGCGGGTCTCGCCGGTGCGGGCTCGGGGGTAGTCCCACGTCGCCATCCACTCGGGGGCGTGGCTGGGCACCGCCTTGTGCCAGAAGCCAGGCTTGTCGACGCCCTGCGGGAAGCGGTTCGAGTTCACCGCTCGCCCGTGGAGGTACGGGAGCATGTGGGGGGCGATCAGGGCGTGGTAGCGGATCAGGTCCCGCTTGGTCACCGGCTCCTCGCCGGGGCGGGCCGGGAACAGGACCTTGTCGAGGTTGGTGAGGGCCAGGGTGCGCCCCTGGAAGTCCCACGCGCCCTTCGGGCCGAGGGCGTCGAGGGCCGCCAGCTCGTCCTCGGTGGGCGGGTCCCAGGTCGCCTCGCTCACGGGTCGAGCATCGACCGGATCGCCCCCCGGCTCGACCAGCGGGGCAGCCAGCCGAGGACGTCCTTGGCCTTCGACGTGTCCATCACCGAGGGGTGGCTCATCGCCTCGACCCACTCGGTCAGCGGCGGCACGAACGACGGCGTCGGCAGGGCGGCCAGGCCCCGGGCCGCGGTGTGGACGATCCTCGCCGGGATCGGCAGCGGGGCCAGGCCCAGCTCCTCGGCGATGTCGCGCCCGGTGAGGACGTCGTCGGCGGCGATGTTGTAGGCCCCGGGCGGGCCGGCCCCGACGGCGCACAGCAGCAGGGCCTGGCCGACGTCGTCCTCGTGGATCAGCTGGACGGCCACGTCGGGGGCGAGCACCGGCAGCGGGAACGGCAGCTTGCCGACGGCGCCGGCGACGGTCCGCCCGAGGTGGTCGAGCGGCCCGGGGAGGATGTCCTTGGCTCCCATGGCGTGCGGTCCGAGCACGATCGGCGGGCGCAGCAGGTACAGCCCGAGGTCCGGGTGGGCGGCCGACTCGACCTCGAGCAGCGCCTCCAGCTCGGCCTTCTCCTGGGCGTAGAAGAGGCGGGCGGCGGGACGGGTCGGCCAGTCCTCGGTCATCCCCACCGGGTTGTCGGGGTGGAACCCGTAGGCGGCCACCGACGAGGCGTAGACGAACCGCTTCGCCCCGGCCGCGGCGGCAGCCCGGAAGGCGTTGAGCGTCCCGCCGACGTTGATGTCGCGGGTGACCTCGCGCGACGCCGTGCCGGTGATCAGGAAGGCGAGGTGGACGACGACGTCGGCCCCGGCGAAGGCCTCGGCCAGGGCCGCCTCGTCCCGCACGTCGCCCTGCCGGTACTCCATCTTCGACCAGCCGTGGGCACCCGGGTCGAACGGCCGCCGGGCGATCCCGACGACCTTCGCCACCCGCTCGTCGCCCTCCAGCCGCGGCACCAGCCCGAACCCGAACGTCCCCGTCGGCCCCGTCACGGCCACGACCAGATCGGACTCCTCAGCCATCCCCGGACCGTACCGGCCGTTTCGGTCAGCTGTACCAGAAGATGTCGTCGACGCCGTTGCCGTCGTAGTCGCCGACGACGGGGGTGTAGATGCCCTGGATCTTCTGGGAGACGTCGGTGTAGCGGCCGCCGCGGGTGATGTTCGACCAGCGGAAGTCGGCACCGGGGCCGGGGGTGTACCAGATGATGTCGTCGCGGCCGTTGCCGTCGAAGTCGCCGGCGAAGGGGCGGTACTGGGCGCCGTTCACGGTGGGCTTGGTGATCGTGTAGGTCCCGTTCCCCGCGAACCACCAGATCGAGTCGGCGGCGTTGCCGGGGCCGTACCAGAAGATGTCGTCGACGCCGTCGCCGTCGAAGTCGCCGACCACGGGCCGGTAGAAGCCCCGGATGGTGAGGCTGCGCGACGTCGGCACGCCGTTGGTGCCGAAGAACCAGATCGAGTCGGGCGCCTCGCCGGGCTGGACCCAGAGGATGTCGGTCGTGCCGTTGCCGTCGAAGTCGCCGACCACGGGTGCCGCCGCCCACGGCATCGAGCGCGGGGTCTTGGTCCACCCCGACCGGCCGCCGAACCACAGCTCGTCCTTGCGGGCGTTGGGCTCGTAGTTGTCGCCCGACTCGTTGCGGACGGCGACCTTGGGGTCGGGCCCGGGCTGGTACCAGTAGATGTCGCCGTAGCCGTCGCCGTCGAAGTCGCCGGCGAGCGGGACGAAGGTGCCCCGCTGGTCGATGCTGGCGCTGGTGAACCGCCCGCCCGTCGCCGTGCCCTGCCACAGCGAGTCGGAGCGGTCCCACGGGCCGTACCAGACGATGTCGTCGCGGTCGTCGCCGTTGAAGTCGCCGGCGGCAGGGAGGTAGCTCCCGCTGACCTTGGTCGCCACCGTCCGGTAGGAGCCGCTCGTCGTGTGCGACCAGACGTGGTCGGCGCCGGCCCCGTTGTCGAGGTAGCGGCGCACGACGCGGACGCCCGCCCCCGGGTCGGGGGACAGCTCCATGACGTGCTGGCGCCGGACACCGGTGCCACGGCTGCCGCTGGCACCCGTCCAGGCGTGGTAGGCGGCGATGAACCGGCCGCGGGCGTCGACGATGCCGTCGGCGCCACCCGGTCCGTAGGCCCCCGTCGCCGAGCGCATGATCGGGTTGGACGACGACTTGGTGCACGGGCCCGTGGCCGACGAGCACAGGGCGTAGCCGGTGGCGTAGCTGGTCGAGCTGTACTCGTTGCCCGAGTAGAGCAGCACGTAGCGGCCGTTGACCTTGGTCATCGACGGGTTCTCGACGACGCGGCCCTCCCAGCCCTGGCTGACGGTGATCAGCTTGCGGGCGGCGGAGCCGGAGCGGAAGCCGGTGCCGGACGACGCCAGCTCGCGGCTCCAGATGGCGGGGTGGTTGCCGCTGAGGTTGCCCTCGGTCTTCCAGATGAGGAAGGCCCGACCGGTCGCCTCGTCGACGATCACGTCGGGGTCGATGGCGCCGCCGGGGTCGGTCGAGGTCGAGGGCGAGACGATGGGCGAGCTCGACGCCGCCCGGAACGGGCCCATCGGGTTGTCGGCCACGGCGACGTAGATGGCGAAGCGGCCGTAGGACGTGTAGCGGCCCGGGTTGGCGATGCGGACCGAGACGAAGGCCACCCAGCGCCCGCCGATGGGGGCCACGCTCGGCGCCCACGGCTCCTTCTGCACGCCGGCCGGCGTCCACGGCATGTCGGGGAAGCCGTCGTTGAAGTAGCCGTAGCCGTCCCGCATCCCGAGGGCGCCCTCGTACTGGGTGCGTGGCGTCCAGGTGATGCCGTCGCCCGACCACCCCACCGGCAGGTTCGAGCTGCCGTGGTTGGTGCTGTAGGTGAAGAGCAGGTCACCCATCGACGCCAGCGTCGGGTCGGGGTGGACGCCGGTGTAGGGGACGCCCGGCTTGTACCAGCCGCCGCTGTTCGACGACCCGTGGGTCGGGGGGTTGGACGCGGCCGGCTCGCACGCCGTGCCGACGGCCAGGGACGCGGCCAGGACGATGGCCGTGGTGATCCGCCTTCGGTTCCTCATGCCTGCGGCCCATCGGCCGTCGCGATCCGACTTCAAGCACCCGGGCGGGTGAGAGGCTACGGCGATGCCCGCCCCGGACCGCCGCCCCAACGTCGTCCTGATCAACTGCGACGACCTCGGCTACGGCGACATCGGGTGCTACGGCTCGACCCGCAACGCCACGCCGGCGATCGACCGGATGGCCGCCGAGGGCCTCCGCTTCGACGACTTCTACATGGCCTCGCCGGTGTGCTCGCCGTCGCGGGCGGCGCTGCTGACCGGCTGCTACCCGCCGCGGATCGGCTTCGGCTCCTTCGAGGGCCTCCCGGTGCTGTTCCCGGGCCAGGGCCTCGGCCTGCCGCCCACCGAGATCAGCCTCGGCCGGCTGCTGTCCGACGCCGGCTACCGCACCCAGATGGTGGGCAAGTGGCACTGCGGCGACCAGCCCGGCTTCCTCCCCACCAACCACGGCTTCGACCACTACTACGGGCTGCCGTACAGCAACGACATGGGCCGGCAGGTGCCGATGGAGGGCTGGGACATCCCCTTCGAGTACCCGCCGCTGCCCCTCATGCGGGACGAGGAGGTCGTCCAGCAGCAGCCCGACCAGGCCGCCCTGACCGAGCGTTACGTCGAGGAGTCGGTCCGCTTCGTCCGGGCCTCCGCGGCGGCCGGCGAGCCGTTCTTCCTCTACCTGGCCCACCTCTACGTCCACGTCCCGATCTACGTGCAGGAGCGCTTCGCCAGGGAGTCCCGCAACGGGCCCTACGGCGCCGCCGTGGCCTGCATCGACTGGGCCGCGGCGGTGCTGCTCCACGAGCTCGACCGGCTCGGGATCGACGAGGACACCATCGTGATCTTCACCAGCGACAACGGGTCCCGCGCCGTCGACGGCGGGAGCAACCAGCCCCTGCGGGGGACGAAGGGCACCACGTGGGAGGGCGGCATGCGGGTGCCGGGCATCGTCCGCTGGCCGGGCCGGATCGCCCCCGGCCGGGTGTCGACCGAGGTCGTGACGAGCATGGACCTCTACCCCACCCTGGCCGGGCTGTGCGGGGCGGCGCTGCCCGAGGACCGCACGATCGACGGCCGTGACATCAGCGCCCTGTGGTTCGACGAGGCGGCGACGTCGCCCCACGAGGTCTTCCTCTACTACTGGATGGACGACCTGGAGGCGGTGCGGTCGGGGCGCTGGAAGCTCCACCTGGCCAAGCACGGCACGGTGTTCACCCGGCTTCACGACCTGGTGGCCGACCCGGGCGAGGCCACCGACGTCCAGGCCGACCACCCCGAGGTGGTCGCCGCCCTGATGGCCCACGCCGAGGCGGCCCGGGCCGACCTGGGCGACGCCCTCACCGGTCGGGCCGGCGCCGACGTCCGCCCCGTGGGCCGGGTCGCCGACCCGAGGCCGCTCACCACGTTCGACCCCGATCACCCCTACGTCGTCGCCGAGTACGACCTGCCCGACAGGGGGTGAGGCAGGCTGGCGCCATGAGCGACCGGTACGCCGAGTTCCCCGACCTGACCTTCGACCGTCCCGCCGAGGGCGTGCTGCGGATCACCCTCGACGGCCCGGGCCTCAACGCCGTCGACCGGGCGGTGCACCGCCAGCTGGCCGACGTGTGGCTGGCCGTCGACCGCGACCCCGACACCAACGTCGCCCTCCTGCGGGGGGCGGGCCGGGCCTTCTCGGCCGGGGGCAGCTTCGAGATGGTCGAGGAGATCATGGACTCCGAGGAGGCCCGGCTGCGGGTGCTGCGGGAGGCCCGGGACCTGGTCCGCAACGTGATCGAGTGCGCGAAGCCGGTGGTGTCGGCGATCCACGGCCCGGCCGTCGGCGCCGGCCTGTGCGCGGCGCTGCTGGCCGACGTGAGCGTGGTGGGCCGGACGGCGAAGATCATCGACGGCCACACCCGGCTCGGCGTCGCCGCCGGTGACCACGCCGCCATCTGCTGGCCGCTCCTGTGCGGCATGGCCAAGGCCAAGTACCTGCTGCTGACGTGCGACCCGCTCACCGGCGAGGAGGCCGAGCGCATCGGCCTGGTCTCGCTCTGCGTCGAGGACGACGCCGTCCAGGACCGGGCCCTCGAGGTCGCCACCCAGCTGGCCACCGGCGCCCAGGCCGCCATCCGCTTCACCAAGCACACCCTCAACCACTGGTACCGCCAGCAGGTCCCGATCTTCGACGCGTCGTTGGCCTACGAGTTCCTCGGCTTCACCGGCCCCGACGCCCGCGAGGGCGTGGCGTCGCACCGCGAGAAGCGGGCGCCGCACTTCACCGGCCCGACCTCCGAGTAGCGCTCAGGCCGCCGGGGTGAGGATCTCGGTGCGTGGGGGTGGGGTGGTTCGTCGTCTGCCGTCGGGTGTGGTGACGGTGATGCTCGCATCGGGTCGCAGCTCGATGGTCCAGCCGGGTCGGTGGATGACGCCGTGGTGCCAGCGGCAGAGGAGGACGAGGTTGGTCTCGTTGGTGTGGCCGCCGTCGATCCAGTGGTGGATGTGGTGGGCGTCGGTGCGGTGGGCGGTGCGGTCGCAGCCGGGGAACCGGCATCCGTGGTCGCGGAGGGCGAGGACGGTGAACAGCGCCGCTGAGACGGTGCGGGTGGCCCGCCCGTAGTCGAGGATGCTGCCGTCGCTGCGGGTGATGACCCGGTGGACGTTCGCGTCACAGGCGAGCCGTCGTGCATCGGTGGCGGTGATCGGTGTCCCGTCGTCGAACGATCCCTGGCCGCGTTGGTTGGTGAGGGCGTCGAGGCCGATGGTGACGTTGAGGTGCGGCCGGTGCCGACCGCCGACCTTGGCGGTCTGGTGGTCGAGGTAGTGCGTCGCCACCTCCGCCAGAGCGTCATGCCGGCGCTGCGGCAGGCTGCGATCGTCGTCGTCGGCCTTGGTGCCCATGGCGAGGCGCAGTGCGGCTTCGACGGCGTGGTACGCCTCGGGCTCCAGGTTCGCGTCGAGGCGTCCGCCGTTCAGGGTCGGGGAGAGGTGGGCGGAGCGGTCCGGGTCGGGTTCGCCTGGGTCGTCGTCGAGCAGCTCGCGTGCGTGGGCCGCCCAGGCCTTCATCGCCGTCACCGCGGCGCCGACCTCCACCCGTGCGAGCACCGGGACGAGGTCGTCCTCGTGGGACGCGAACAGCTCCACGGTCCGGTCGTTCAGGTTCGCCACCACCGCAGCGACGTGCCCGCCCGACACGGTGCCGGACAGCCACGCCTCCCGCAGGACCGGCAGACGCCGGAGCCGCCGTGCCGTCTTGGCCAGACGGGCGGCGTCGGCGGCGGTCATCGGTCCCCGGACCCGCAACCACGCGGCGAGTGACGCGCACCCCTCCGCAGTGTCCCACTCGTTGGTGTCGTCGAAGGCACAGACCGCGACGGCGATCTTCGCCTCCAACCGATCCCGCAGCGCCAACACCGCGGCGAGCCCGTCCGCGTCGGCGGGCACGTCCAGTGCCTCGACTGCGGTGGCGAGCTCTTCGATCATGACCCGTCTCCTACCCACTAAACGGGCACCCCATGCCTCTCAACCCCCGAATTCCCGAGGATCCCTGCCTCAGCGCCCTGCTCCCGCCCCCCGACCCCGCCCCCCGGCGCCACCCGCCGAGGCACCCCGCCCCGCCACCCGGCCGAGCCCCCGCGACAACCGCACCCCACCACCGCCATCCCTACGACCGACGCACCCCAGACCCGAGTCGATCGCCCGCGCCCACCCGCACCGCCGCCGCCCCAGCGTCGGTCGACCACGCCAATCCCCTGCGAGCCGATCGCCCGCGCCCAGCGGTCACCGTCGCACCAGCCATCGGT
>DASTYI010000059.1:0-5298 GCA_035765045.1 Iamia sp.
CAGATCCGACGGCTTCCCGTCGGATCTGATCGCCAGTACGAGGAGGGGGGTGGGGCGGTGCTGGCCGGGCGGGGGCTGGTGCGGCGGTTCGGGGCGACGGTGGCCCTCGCCGGGGTCGACGTCGCCATCGGTCGGGGCGAGTCGGTGGCGGCCATGGGGCCGAGCGGGTCGGGCAAGTCGACCCTCCTCCACTGCCTGGCCGGGATCGAGCGGCCCGACGAGGGCGCGGTGTGGCTCGGCGGGAGGCGCATCGACGGGCTGTCGGAGCGGGAGCGGAGCCGGATCCGGGCCGCCGACCTCGGCTTCGTCTTCCAGTCCGGCCAGCTGCTCCCCGAGCTGCCGGCGGTCGAGAACGTGGCCCTGCCGCTGATGCTGACCGGCACGGCCCGGCGCCGGGCGGTGGCCGAGGCGGCCCGCTGGTTCGGGCCCCTCGGCATCGACGGCCTGGAGCGCCGCCGGCCCGGCGAGCTGTCGGGCGGGCAGGCCCAGCGGGTCGCCATCGCCCGGGCCCTGGTGGCCGCGCCCCGGGCCGTCTTCGCCGACGAGCCCACCGCCGCCCTCGACCGGACGACCGGCCACGAGGTCGTCGAGCTCCTGGTCGACGCCTGCCAGGCCTCGGGGGCGGCGCTGCTCGTCGTCACCCACGATCCGGAGGTGGCCGCCGCCTGCGACCGCACCATCCACCTGCGCGACGGCGAGGTCGTCCGGTGACCGTGCTGCGGATCACCGGCCTGCTGGCCCGCCGGGGCGGCGGGCGGCAGTGGACCGTCCTCGGGCTGACGACCGTCGGCGTCCTGGCCGCCACCGCCCTGGCCCTGCTGGCCCTCTCGGTCAGCCCCGCCCTCGGGGCCCGCGGCGACCGGACGTCGTGGCGCTTCGCCACCCCGGCGGCCGAGCCGGCGACGGCCCCCGCCGTCCAGAGCACCCGGCTCGACGCCTACCGGGGGCAGGAGATCGTGATCGTCGACCTGGCCGCCACCGGCGTGGCCCCGCCGCCGGTCCCGCCCGGGCTCGACCGCTTCCCGGCGCCGGGCGAGGTCGTCCTCTCGCCGGCCCTGGCCGAGCTGGTCGCCACCGAGCCGGCCGCCGCCCTCGGTGACCGCTTCGGCGGCACCGTCGTCGGCCAGGTCGGTCCCGCCGGCCGGGCCATCGCCGGCGACCTCGTCGCCGTGGTCGGCCACACCCCCGACACGATCCCCGGGGGCGAGGCCACGCCGATCGCCTCCTTCGCCACCACCGGCCGCCACGGCGACCTGGAGAGCTACCAGGTGATGGCCCAGCTGGCCGCCGTGCTGCTGGTCGTGCCGACCCTGCTCCTCGTCGGCGCCCTGGCCCGGCTGACCGCGGCGCAGCGCGAGCAGCGGCTCGCCGCCCTCCGCCTTGTCGGCGCCACGCCCGGGCTCGTCGTCGCCGTCACCGCCCTGGAGACGGCGGTCGCCGCCCTCCTCGGCGCCCTCGGCGGGGTGGCGACCTACCTCACCGTGCTGCCCGCCGCGGCCCGGATCGAGCTGGCCGGCGGCCCCTTCGCCCTGGCCGACCTCCGCCTCGGTGCCGGAGCGCTGCTCGCCGCCGTGGCCGTCGTCCCCGTGCTCGCCGCCGTCAGCGCCACCGTCGCCCTGCGGCGGGTCGTGATCGGCCCCCTCGGCGTCAGCCGGCGGACCGCCGGGCGCCGCCCCCGGGTGGTGCGGCTGGCGGTCGTGCCCGTGGCCTGGATCGCCCTGGTGGCGACGGCCGGGGACATGTCCGAGGGGGACTCGACGGCGCCGATCCTCCTCGGCCTCGGCGCCGTGATCCTCACCCTCGCCGTCGTCGGCCCGTGGCTGACGTGGGTCGTCGGCGCCCTGATGGCCCGCCTCGGCCGCCGGCCCGGGCCCGTCCTCGCCGGCCGGCGCATCACCGACGACGCCCGCGGCACCTACCGCACGGTGAGCGGGATGGTGCTGGCCGGGCTGATCGCCGGCTTCCTGTTCGGCGTGATCCCGACGATCCGGGCCGTGTCGGCCGACGTGGAGCGGCTCGACGAGGCCACCGACCTGTCCGTCGCCGTGCGGACCGAGGACGAGGCCGTGATCGAGCGGATCGCCGGCACCGACGAGCTGGGCTGGTGGTCCGAGGGCGGGTGGTCCACCGGCACCGTGGTGGCCGAGGCCGGCACCGACGTCGAGGTCCTCCGCACCGCCATCCTCGCCGCCGGCGCCGACGTCTCATCCTACGCCGACCTCGACGCCGAGGCCCGGTTGATGGTCGAGGACCTGGGGCGGGCCAGCGTGGTGATGTCGCTCGCCGCCCTCGGCTTGGCCACGGTGGCCACCGCCATCGGGGGCACGGCGTCGATCCTCGACCAGCGGGTGACGCTGGCCCGGCTGCGTCTGGCCGGCACGTCGCTGCGGGTGCTCCAGCGGGCCCGGCGCTGGCAGGCGGTCGTCCCGCTCGGGCTGGCCAGCATCGGTGCCATGGCCAGCGGGGCGGTGGCCTCCCAGATCCTGATGGTGGCGGTCGGCGCCCGCGAGGAGCACGTCGTCGGCCCCGACCTGGGCCCGATGGCGGCCCTGGGCCTGGCCGCCCTGCTGGCCGGCGTGGCCGCCATCGCCCTGACCCGCCCCGTCCTCGTCGCCGCCACCCGCGCCACCCCGAGGGAGTAGCGAACCGGCGATCAGATCCGACGGCTTCCCGTCGGATCTGATCGCCAGTTCGGGGTGTGCCACCCTCGTCGGCGTGGAGGAGGACGTCGCCGACGCCGGGCCGGGACCCGACCGGACCCGGCGAGGGGTGCTGCTCGGCGGGGCCGGGCTGGCCGGGGCCGGGATCGCGGCCGCCGCCATGGCCGCCATCGGGCGCGGCGGTGACGACGACGGCGGGTCCACCACCCTGCCTCGCCCCGGGGCGACGGCGCCGGCCGGCTCGCCCCCCGGCGGCTGGCGCGACGCCACCCGCGACCACGGGGCCCAGGGCACCGGCGCCGGCGACGACCGGGGCGCCCTCCAGGACGCCCTCGACGCCGCCGCCGCCGAGGGCACCGGCCTCCTCCGGGGCGGCACCGTCCACCTCGGCCCCGGCGTCTTCCCGATCAGCGGCAGCCTCTTCCTCCGCACCGGCGTGACCCTCCGGGGCTCCGGCCCGGGCACGGTGATCAAGCTCCTGCCCGGCGCCGACGAGCCCGCCCTGGTCATCGAGACGAACCCCGACGGCACCCCGGTGGCCAACGCCGCCATCCGCGACCTCACCCTCGACGGCTCGACCGACGCCCACACCCCCGGCCGCCACGGCATCGCCCTGCGGGGCAACAACCGGGGCGGGCAGACGCCGCTCACCGGGAGCGACTCCTTCCACCTGATCGCCGACGTGATCGTCGCCTACTTCGGCGGCCACGGCATCGCCATCGGCATCGACCCGCCCGGGGGCGGCACCCCCGCCGAGGTCCGCGCCGCCCGCATCCTCCACGCCGTCGTGTTCGACTGCGCCAAGGCCGCCACCGGCGGCGACCGGGCCGGCATCCTCGTCGGCGGCACCGACGGCACCCTCGTGGCCTGCGACGTGGCCAGCAGCGGCGGGCCCGGCTACCTGATCACCCGGGGCAACAACCGGCTGGAGGGCTGCAAGGGCTACTTCAACGAGGGCGAGTTCGTCATCCAGGGCGGGCGCAACCAGCTGACCGGCTGCCAGGCCCAGGACAGCTTCGGCGACGGCTTCGTCGTGCGCGGGGCCGAGAGCTCGTCGCTCGTCGGGTGCCAGGCCGACTCCAACACCGGCGTCGGCTTCCGGCTCGACGGCGCCCGCTCGGTCGTGGCCAGCGGGCTCGCCGCCTTCCGCCGGGGCGACCGCCGCGCCGACGGCCCCGGCGTCGTGCTCGAGAACGGCACGGCGCGCTGCTACCTCAGCGGCGTCGTCACCGGCTTCCCCGTCGCCGTCGAGGGCGAGAACCCGGACGGCATCACCCAGATCGTCACCTGAGCGCGACGGAGCCCGGGCCGCCGTGGCGACCCGGGCCCCGGGGATCAGGGGATCCGATCAGGTCACGCCGGGGGCATCAGGACGGTGTCGATGATGTGGACGGTGGCGTTCGACGTGGTCACGTTCCCGCAGACCACCATCGCCTCGCCGTTGATCGTCAGGGTCTCGCCGTCGGCGGCGATCTCGACGCTGTCACCGTTGAGCATGGTCAGCTCGCCGGCCTCGGCCAGCTGGTCGGCGTCCATCTTCCCGCCGTCGTAGACGTGGTAGGTGAGGATGTCGGTCAGCAGCTCGGTGTCGGCCAGCACGGCGTCGAGGTCCTCGGCCGGGATCTTCTCGAAGGCGGTGTTGGCCGGGGCGAAGATCGTGTACTCGGCGTCGGGCGCGTTGAGGGCGTCGACCAGGTCGGCGGCCGTGACGGCGTCGACCAGCGTGCTCAGGACGGGGTTGTTGCTGGCCGCGGTGCCGGCGGTGTCGTCGGCCATGCCGGCGCTGCTGCCCTCGCCGTCGGCGGGGATCTCCGCACAGGCGGGACCGACGGGCTCGACGGCCTCGCCGCCCTCCTCGGCCATGGTGTCGTCGCTGCCCTCGGTGGTGGCCGGGTCGTCGGCCATGGTGTCGTCGCTGCCGGTGTCGGCCTCGGTGGTCTGCTCGGTGCTGTCGCCACCGGTGTCGGCGGCGTCGTCCTCGTCGTCACCGCAGGCGGCGGCGATCAGCGACAGCGACGCCAGCAGGGCCAGCAAGGTCATCCAGGGCTTCTTGGTGCGCATGGTGGAGGGGGTCCTCTCGGGTGGGGGGATGCCGAGGGTTCGGCGTCCCCCCGCTCCCGGATTGGCCCCTGTCCCGTGGTGGGCGTCCGGGTCGCCGCGGGTGATCGGCTCGGGGGCGGGTGGCGTCGGTCGTAGAGATGGCTGTGATGACGGGTGGGGTGCGGTTGTCGCGGGGGTTCGGCCGGGTGGATGGTGGGTCGCCTCGGGGGCGGGGCGGGACCGTTGGGGCGGGGCTGGCTCGGTGGGCGGCGGGGCGGCGCGGGCGGTCGGCTTGGGTCCGGGGTGCGTCGGGCGTACCGACGGCTGTGGTGGCGGCGGGGCGGGTGGTCGCGGGCGGTCGGTTCGCAGGGGAGTGGCGTGGTCGTACCGATGGCTGTGGTGGCGGCGGGGCGGGTGGTCGCGGGCGATCGGTTCGGGTCCGGGGTGCGTCGGTCGTACCGATGGCTGGTGCGACGGTGACCGCTGGGCGCGGGCGATCGGCTCGCAGGGGATTGGCGTGGTCGACCGACGCTGGGGCGGCGGCGGTGCGGGTGGGCGCGGGCGATCGACTCGGGTCTGGGGTGCGTCGGTCGTAGGG
>DASTYI010000060.1:0-3276 GCA_035765045.1 Iamia sp.
GAACCGCCGGCCGGACTATCTCAACGCGTGGTGGAACGTCGTCAACTGGCGGGAAGTCGAAAAGAGATTCGGTCGGTAGCAAAGCGGGGGACGGGCGACGGGCGACGGGCGACGGGCGACGGGCGACGGCAGGGGCGGACGGCGGCAGGGTGCGGGCGGCGAGGGGGGCTGGCGGCGAGCCGGGCCGGGGGCAGAACTGGGCGGCGGCAGGCGGGAGGCGGCGGCGCGACGCGGCAGGGGGGCGAGCGGTGTGCCCCGGGGTCAGTGGACGAGGGCGGTGGTGCCGGGGGTGACCAGCTCGATCCAGGTGCGGCCGGCGGAGAGGGTGACGGGCTGGCCGGCGCCGTCGAGGAGGGTGAGCGGGGCGTCGACCGAGGGCCGCTCCCAGCGCCCCTCGATCGCCTTGCCGTCGGTCAGCACGACGGCCCGCCCGCCGCCGACGGTCACGCCCTCGGGCGAGCGGGGGTCGGCCGGGCTGGCCACGTAGTCGGTCTCGACGACGACCACGTTGCGGGGGCCGATCGTCCAGCCGGCGGCATCGACGTGGAGCCGGTCCCGCTGGGTCCGCACCCAGCGCCCGTGCTCGGGCAGCCAGGTCCAGCTGACCCCGACCGCCGCCGCCCCCCGGAACCCGAGGTTGACGCCCCGCACCGGCTCCCCCACCGGCGAGCCCGTGCCGCGGGGCCGGAACGGGGCGAGGACGGGCGGCGGGGTGGCGCCCTCGGGCCGGGCGAAGACCTCCCACGGCCGCAGGTAGAGGTTGTGCGGCGCCCGCCGGCCCGAGATGCGGACGTAGGCCGGGGCCCACTCGCCGCCCCGGTCGACGATGGCCGGGGAGCCGGCCACGGCCGCCAGCACGCCCGGGTTGCCGCCCGAGTAGGCGAACAGCGGGCGCCCGAAGATCGGCAGCAGGTGGACGTCGGTCGTGCGGGCCGAGCGGACCGGTCCCACCTCGGGGGCGTCGGTCGAGTGGAGCACGGCGACGAAGCGAGTGATCCCGCCCTCGACGACCTCCTCGACCACCACGTCGGCGAAGGCCAGCCCGGTCTGGGGGACGGCGGTCTCGCCCGGGGTGTCGAGGTTGTCGATCTTGACCGCCAGGGCGGGTCGCCCGAGCAGCCCCGGGTCGGCCACCGGGAGCCCGGTCAGCGGGGCCACGCTGCCGTTGTCGGGCTGGTCCTCGGGCAGGAACCGCAGCTCGTCGTCGGGCGGCGGGGGCGGGACGGTGACGGGCACGGTCGTCGGGGTCGTCGTCGCCGGGCCGTCCGAGGCGGCGGCGGTGGTGGTCGACCGGGCCGGACCGGTGGCCTCGGCGTCGGGGTCCTCGCCCCCGCCGACCACCACCACGGCGGCGACGATCAGGGCGGCCAGCGCCAGGCCGCCCACGACCTGGCGGAGCAGGGTGGCGTTGATCCAGGCCCAGGCGGATGCGAGGGCCCCCGGGGGCCTCACAGCTCCTCGAGCACCTCGATGCGCTGGGCGACCGGCGGCGCCGGCTCGTACACCCGCACCAGCGCCTGGCCGAAAGCGCCATCGGCCCGGGCGCCGTGGATCCACAGGTGGCTGATCGGCGACACGGGCGGGGCGGGCGCCGGCGCCAGCTTCTCCAGGGCCGAGGCCAGCGCCGGCGGGTAGCGGGTGATCTCGACCGCGGCCAGGTCGGACCAGGCCTCGACCGGCTCCCCCCGACCCACGACGGCCCGGGCGATCCATCCGTACAGGGGAGTGCGCAGCACCGACCCGGCGAGGGCGCCGACGATGGCGTCGCCCCGGCGGATGCGGGCCAGCTCGTGGGCCAGCACCGCCTCCAGCTCGACCAAGGACAGCCGCTCGAGCAGGCCCCGGGTGACCACCAGGTCGGCGTCGTCGACGGCGCGGGCGACGGCCAGGGCGTTGGGGGCGTCGTCCTCGATGATGCGCAGACGGGGCGGCTCCAGCCCGATGCCGACGCACAGACCCTCGACCAGGTTGTGGAGCCGGGGTTCCTCGGCCTCGCTGACCGGCCGGCTGCGCGTGGCGGCCAGCGCTTGGGTCGGACCGGCCTTCCGGAAGCTGGCGACGCCGAGGAAGTACATGCCCACCGCCACTGCCACCCAGAGGACCGCGAGCAGCGGGACTCCGACGAGGAAGGCGACCACCACACCGACGACACCGGCGACCGCAGCGACCACCACGACAGGCACGATCACCATGCGGCGGGCAGCGGCCTCGTTGCGGGCCAGGGCGTCGTCCATCAGAACTTCACCTCGACGTTGCCGCGGGCGTCGCCCTCGGCCTGGAAGTACTCGCGGGGGCCGAAGCCGCCGCGGGAGGCGAGCAGCACGCCCGGGAAGGCCTGGATCTTGTCGTTGTACCGGTTGACCGAGTCGTTGTAGTACTGCCGGGCGTAGGCGATCCGGTCCTCGGTCGCGGACAGCTCGGACTGCAGGGCCAGGAAGCCCTGGTTGGCCTGGAGGTCGGGGTAGGCCTCGCTGAGGGCGAAGACGTTGGCGAGGGCCCCGGTGACGGCCTTCTCGGCCTCGGCCTGCTCGCCCGGGGTGGTGGCGGCGACGGCCCGGTTGCGGGCGGCGATGACGGCCTCCAGGGTGTCCTGTTCGTGGGCGGCCGAGCCCTTCACGGTCTCGACCAGGTTGGGGATCAGGTCGTGGCGCCGGTTGAGCTGGACCTCGATCTGGGCCCACGCCGACTCGACCCGGTTCTTCACCGAGACCAGCCCGTTGTAGGAGACGACCCCGAGCACCACGATCGCCAGCACGACGATCAGCACGATGACGAGGACGACGGCCACGGGCGGATGCTAGTGCCGCACCGGGCGGAGCCCCTCAGACGACCTTGGCGTACAGCTCGAGGTAGCGGGTGGCGAGGGCGTCCATCGAGAAGACCTCGGCCCGCTCACGACCCGAGGCCACCAGGGCCGCAGCCCGGTCGCGGTCGCCGATGACGGCGCTGACGGCCCGGGCCAGCCCGGACGCGTCGCCCGGCTCGAACAAGACGGCGTCGGCGCCGGGCCGGACGACCTTGCGGTAGCCCGGCAGGTCGCTGCAGACGATCGGCACGCCGGCGGCCATCGCCTCCAGCAGCACCACGCCGAAGGACTCGCCCCGCAGCGAGGGGGCGCAGTAGACGGTGGCGCCGCGGAGGCGGGAGGCCTTCTCGGCGTCGGAGATGCGTCCCAGCCACTCGACGCGGGGGTCGCCCGAGGTCCGCTTCTGCAGGCGGTCGGTGTCGGGCCCGTCGCCGGCGACCCAGATCCGCACGTCACGGGGCAGCTCGGGC
>DASTYI010000061.1:0-30760 GCA_035765045.1 Iamia sp.
ACGGCCGCCGCCCTGGTCGCCCACCTCGTCGGCCACCTCACGCTGTTCCCGCTGGCCGAGGTCGAGCCCGTGGCCTGGCTCCTCGCCGGCCTCGTCCTCACCGCCACCCCCTCCCGAACCGGTGTCACCAGAGAGACCCACGACGCGGGCTGGTACCACCGGTTCAGGGGGGTGGTGCGGGTGGGGCTCGTCGGGGTGGCGGTGGTGGCGCTGGTGGCGGGCGGGCGGGACGTGGCCGCCGACCGGCGGGCCGGGGTGGCGGCCCGGGCCCTGGCCGCGGGTGACGCCGACGGGGCGGCCCGGGCGGCGGGGGACGCTGTCGCCCTCCGCCCCGACGTCGTCCGGCTCCGGCTGCTGGCGGCCCGGGCCGACGTCGCCGCCGGCCGCGGCACCCTCGCCGCCCTCGACCAGGTCGAGGCGGCCCTGCGGACCTCGCCCGGCGACCCGATCGCCCGGCGCGAGCAGGTGCGGCTGCTCGTGGCCCGGGCCGAAGCCACCGAGGTCCCGGCCCACGCCCGGGCGGCCCGCCGGGTGGCCGACGCGGCGGTGGCCGACGACCCGGTGAACGCCGCCCTGCTGCTCCTCGCCGGCGACGCCGCCCGGCTCGACGGCGACACGGCCGCGGCCCGCAGGGCGTGGGCGCGGGCCGAGGCGCTGGCGCCCCGCTCGCCGGCGGCGCCCGCCCGGCTGGCCCGGCTCCACCACGTCGAGGGCCGCGACGACGAGGCCCGGGCCGCCCTGGCCCGGGCCCGGGCCGTCGACCCCGACGACCCCGCGGTGGTCGAGGTCGGCGCGCTGATCGAGGGCTGAGGGGGAGATGTGGAACCGATCCGACGGCTCCGGCGTTCCTCCCGTGTGACCCGCAGCCTCCCCGCCGACACCCCGGCCCCACCGGTGTCCCCCGGGCGACCGCCGGAGTGGGCCGACGACGACCGACCGGCGTTGCCGCTCGATCGCGGCCCGCTCCCGCTCGACGCCGACATCGCCGTGGTCGTGCCCTCCTTCGAGAGCTTCTACCTGGCCCACCGGGCCGAGCTGGGGCGGGCCATCGCCCTCGCCCTCGGCGACCCGGACCTGGCCGCCGAGGCCACCGACGAGGCCTTCACCCGGGCCTGCGCCCGCTGGTCCTCGCTCCGCTCGACGGCCAACCCGGCGGGGTGGGTGTACCGGGTCGCCCTCAACTGGGCGCTGTCGGTGCTCCGCCAGCGGCGCCGCAGCCCCCACCGCCTCTACCAGCCGGCCGACGAGGACCCGACCATCACCGACCCCTCGGTGCACGCCGCCCTGTCCGAGCTCGACCCCAAGCACCGCAGCGTCGTCGTCTGCCGCCACCTCCTCGGGTGGTCGGTGGCCGACACCGCCGCCGCCCTCCACCTGCGGGAGGGGACGGTCAAGAGCCGTCTCTCGCGCGCCAACCAGGTGCTCGCCGCCCGCCTCCGCCACCTCCGATCCGACGAGGAGCAGCCATGACCACGACCGATGAGCGCCTCGAGCGCTACCTCACCGACCGCTCGGCCACGATCGACCTCCCCCACGCCGGGATCGAGGCGATCACCCGGGGGGCCCGCCGTCGGCGTCGTCGGCGCGCCGTCGCCGGCAGCGGCCTCGCCGCCGCCCTGATCGCCGGCGGCCTCGCCGTCGCCCTCGTCCAGCCCGCCCCCGAGGAGCCCGAGGAGGTCGGCGGTGTGGCCGCCGCCGTGGTCGACTCGCCCTTCGACTGGAGCCTCGTCGCCGTCGAGCAGGGCCTCGGCTGGGGGAGCGGCCCGGTCAGCGACGGCTCGGCCGTCTACAGCCTCTCGACGGCGGCGGGCCCCGAGCCCTCGGGCGCCGAGGGACGACGGCTCTACCGATCCGAGGACGGCACCGACTGGGAGGACGTGGGCCTGCCCGACGGCCTCTCGGCCTCGGGTGTCGCCGCCGCCGACGGCGCGGTCTACGCCGTGGGCACCACCGCCGCCGGTGGCGAGGTCACCGGGGTCGACCTGGCCGTGTCGGGCGACGGCGGCGGGGGCTGGGACACCAGCGCCGTGCCGATCGACCTCGCCGCCCTGGGCGACGGCTTCCCGGGGGAGGTGAGGATCACCGACGCCGAGGTGGCGGTGGCGGCCGACGGCCGGACCGTCGTGGCCGTGTCGGTCTCCGGCTTCGTCGACCCGGCAGCGGTGCTGCCCCCCGGCGAGGACCCCGACCTGTGGTACCCGCAGGGCGGGGGAATCGTCCGCCAGCCCGACGCCGGGAGCTGCACCCCGGCCGTCGATCCGGGCGGGGCGGCGAGCACCACCGCCCCGCCGCCGGCGACCACCCGACCGGGCACCGAGGGCGTCACCCTGACCCCCGAGGACATCGAGCGGCTGGAGGAGGCGGCGGCCTCGGGCCAGGCCGCCTGCCCCGACGGCGAGGCGCCGCGGGCCGAGACCCGGTCGTGGGCCGAGCTCGGCCTGACCGCCGAGCAGGCGGCGCTGGCCGACGGCCAGGTCCACCTCTTCGCCAGCGACGACGACGGTGCCCTGGCGCCGACCCACGTCGCTCCCGGGACCAGCTTCACCAGCCCGACGACGACCCGGCTGCTCGCCGCCGACGACGGCTGGTGGCTGGTCGACCAGGTCGTCAGCGGGCGGGACGAGAACGGGATGGACACCTCGTCCGACATCGTCGCCCTCCACTCGGCCGACGGCGAGACGTGGACCGACGTGACCGTGGCGACCGACGAGGCGATCCTCGCCACCGGCGTGACCGGAGGGCGACCGATGGTCGTCGCCATCGACCAGAGGGTCGGGGGCGACCTGAGCGCCCGCGTCCACCGGATCGACGCCGGCGGGACGGTCACCACCGTCGACCTCAACGAGCTGCTCGAGCTCCCCACCGACGTCGGGATCAACGGCGCCGGCGTCGGGCCCCTCGGGGTCGCCGTGGCCCTCGGGCCGTTCGACGGGCCCAAGGAGGTCGTGTGGTCGGGTGATGGCGTCCGGTGGTCGCGCCAGGAGCTCCCCGAGCCGGCGCCGGGCACCAAGGAGTCGGTCAACGGCATCACGGTCACGCCCGACGCCATCAAGGTCCGCCTCAACCAGCGGGATCCGGCCGACATGACCGGGGGCGCCCCGGCCGGCCAGCGGCTGTTCGTGGGCACGCCGCCCGGGTGAGCGAGCCGCTCCCGGAGCCTCGCACCCCCCTGCTCACGGACCCCGCCGGGGTCGGCGAGCAGGGGGGTGCTTGCTTCCGCTGCTGCCACGTGACCAACCTGGTGCCCGTGCCATTGAGCGAGCGTGACCGGGCGATCTTGGACTTCGAGCGGTCCTGGTGGGCCGAGGGCGGGGTGAAGGAGACGGCGATCCAGGAGCGGTTCGAGCTCTCCGCCTCCCGCTACTACGAGCTCCTCGGGCAGCTGATGGACGACCCGGACGCCATGGCCCACGACCCCCTGCTGGTCCGCCGCCTGCTCCGGCTGCGCGACGCCCGCCAGCGCGCCCGGGCCACGGCCACGGGGTCCCGGGCGGCCCGCCGATGACCGCCCCCGGCTCCGGACGCGACGACGCCACCCTGCGGGGGGCGGTCGTCCTGGTGGTGGCGATCGTGATCGGCCTCGCCCTGCTGGCCCGCTCGGGCGGCGGCGGGGATGGCGACGAGGAGACCGGCACCGACGCCACCACCGAGTCGTCGGTCACCACCGAGGCCACCGGGGGCAGCGACACCACCGTCGTCCCCGTCCAGGACTCGTCGTCGACCACCGAGGCGGCCCCCACCGGCGACACCCAGGACCCGGCTTCGATCACCGTCGTCGTCCTCAACGCCACCGACGAGGTCGGCTGGGCCCGCGAGAACGCCGAGATCCTCCAGTCGGCCGGCTACCAGACCGGCCAGGGCAACCCGGCCTCGGGGGAGAACACGGACACGACCACGATCTACGCCACCCCCGAGGCCCAGGCCGACGCCCAGGCCGTCGCCCGGGTGCTCAACGTGGCCGACGCCCCGGTGACCCAGAAGCCGGCCGAGCCGCTGGGCGACCAGGGCCAGGACGCCGATGCCGACGTCGTCGTGCTCCTCGGGGCCGATTCGGTCACCGGCGCCGGGGCCGGCGGCGACACCGCGACGACCACGACGGTGCCGTGACGCGCCGGTGAACATCGGCGGGGCCGGCCCCCGCCACGTGGGCAGCGGGCTCCCCGCTCGCCATCATGGGGTCATGGATCCCACCGACCGGTTGCGCCAGCAGCTGGCCACCGCGGCCGTCCTGACCGACTTCGACGGCACGCTGTCGCCGATCGTCGACGACCCGGCCGACGCCGTCCCCGGGCCCGGTGCGGTCGACGTCCTCGCCGCCCTGGCCGAGCGGGCCGCCGTGGTCGGCGTGGTCTCGGGTCGCCCGGTCGACGTGCTCGTCCGCCACCTGCCCGACGAGCGGCTCCACCTGTCGGGCCTCTACGGGTTGGAGCGGCGCGAGCACGGCGTCATCGCCGAGCTGCCCGAGTCGCAGCGCTGGCTGGCCCCGGTGGCGGCCGCCGCCGCCGACCTGGAGGCCGCCGTGCCCCCGGGCGTGACGGTCGAGGTGAAGCGGCTGTCGCTCACCGTGCACCACCGCCGGGTCCCCGAGCACGCCGCCGCCGTCGACGCCCTGGCCGCCGAGGTGGCCCGGCGCCACGGCCTCACCGTCCGCCCGGCCCGCCGCTCGGTCGAGGTCCACCCGCCCGAGACCCCCGACAAGGGCATCGCCGTCGAGGACCTGGCCATGGGGTGCGACGCCGCCTGCTTCGTCGGCGACGACGTGGGCGACATCCCCGCCTTCGACGCCCTCGACCGCCTGGCCGACAAGGGCCTCGAGGTCGTCAAGGTCGGCGTCCGCGACGAGGAGACCGCCCCCGAGGTCCTCGCCCGCGCCGACGTCATCGTCGACGGCACCCCCGGCGCCATCGCCTGGCTCCGGTCCCTGCTCTAGGCCCGACCCTCCCGGAACTGGTGGTACCACGGGGAGCCGGGGCGCCACGTGGCACCACCGGTTCGCTGGGGGGGTGCGGGTCTAGGCGTGGGCGAGCTGGTCGGCGAGCCAGCGGGCGGGGGTGCGGGCGGCGACGCGGGTGCGGAGGGTGGCGGCGCGGGCGGCGCGCTCGGCGGGGTCCATGGCCAGGGCCCGATGGAGGCTGTCGGCGGCGGCGACGACGTCCCAGGCGTCGACGGTGACGGCGGCGCCCGGGCCGGCCAGCTCGTCGTGGGCGCCGGCGCCCTCGCTGAGGAGCACGACGGCGTCGCGCTCGGAGAGGAGGACGGCCTCCTTGGCCACCAGGTTGAGCCCGTCGCGGATCGGGTTGACCAGCACGGCGTCGGCCCGGCGGAGGGCGGCGACCGAGCGGGGGTAGTCGTCGTCGGCCTCGTGGAGGATCGGCGTCCAGCCCGGCGTGGCCCAGCGGGCGTTGACCTCGGCCACGGTGGCGTCGACCGCCTCGCGGTAGCGGCGGTAGGCGGGGACGTCCTGGCGGGAGGGGTAGACGAAGGCGCCGAAGGTGACCCGCTCACGCCACTCGGGGCGGGTGGCGAGCAGGTGGTCGAAGGCGAGGAACCCCCGCCGGATGTTCTTCGACAGCTCGATCCGGTCGACCCGCACGAGGAAGGCCCGATCGCCGACGAGGGCGTCGAGGTCGGCGTGGGCGGTGGCGCAGGCGTCGCCGGCCACGGTGGCGGCCAGGTCGTCGGGGTCGGGGCCGAGGGGGGCGACGAAGGTGGCGAGATCGAGCCCGACGGCCCGGGCGCAGCCGCGGGCGGCGCCGGCCCAGCGCTCGGAGTGGAACCCGCAGGCGCGGTGGGCGGCCAGCCCGCCGAGCAGCTCCTCGCGGACGGCGAGGGGCAACACGGCCAGCTCGGCCGGGCGGGCGAAGGGGGTGTGGCTGAAGTGGACGCAGGCGACGTCGGGGCGGCTCGTGGCCAGGGCGCGGGCCACGAGGGGCAGGTGGTAGTCCTGCACGAGCACGGCCGCGCCCTCGGGGGCGACCTCGGCCACGACGGCGGCGAAGGCGGCGTTGACCCGGCGGAAGGCGTCCCAGGCGGCGAACCAGGCCGCGTCGAACGTCGGCTCGGAGTAGCCGTCGAACATCCCGTGGTGGGCGAACCAGAGGGTCTCGTTGCTCACCACGTCGTAGGCCTGGCGGAGGTCCTCGGGGTCGAGCTCCACGGTGCGCACCCGCAGCCCGCCGGCCTCGACCACGCCCTCGGCGGCGGCCGCCCGGTCGGCATCGGACAGGGCGGCGGCGACCCAGATGGCGTCGGTGCCGGCGACCAGCGGGGCCAGCCCCGAGACCAGCCCGCCGGCGCCCCGCCGCCCGACCAGGCGCCCGTCGTCGTCCCGCCGGAAGGCCACCGGGCCCCGGTTGGAGACGATCACCACCGGCCGCGAGGACATGGGGGCGACCGTAGCGGTGGGAGGATGGGCCGATGCGCGTCGTCGCCGCCCCCGACAAGTTCCGCGGCACGGCGTCGGCCGCCGCCGTGGCCGCGGCCGTGGGCCGGGCGGCGCGCGCCGCCGGCTGGGAGTGCGACGAGGTCCCGATGGCCGACGGCGGCGAGGGCACGCTCGACGCCCTCGGCGGCCCCAACCGCACGACGCTCGTCACCGATCCGCTCGGCGATCCGGTCGAGGCGCCGTGGCGGCTCCACCGCGGCACCGCCGTGGTCGAGTCGGCTCTCGCCTCGGGCATCGCCCTGATCGGTGGGCCCGAGGAGAACGACCCGATCTCGGCCTCGACCTACGGCACCGGCGAGCTGATCTCGCAGGCGATCGAGCTCGGTGCGCGGCGGGTGATCGTCGCCGTCGGCGGCTCGGCGACGACCGACGGCGGGCTCGGGGCCCTGCGCGCCCTCCACCCGGTCCAGCGCCTCCGGGGCATCGACATCGAGGTCGCCACCGACGTCCGCACCCGCTTCGTCGACGCCGCCGAGCACTTCGCCCCGCAGAAGGGGGCGACGCCGGCCCAGGTCGAGCTGCTGCGACGCCGGCTCACCCGTCTGGCCCAGGTCTACGAGGAGGACCACGGCGTCGACGTGCGCGAGATCGAGGGCGGCGGCGCCGCCGGGGGCCTGGCCGGCGGGCTGGCCGCGGTCGGCGCCACCATCGTCCCCGGCTTCGACCTGGTGGCCGACGAGCTCGGCCTCGACGAGCGCATCGAGGGGGCCGACCTGGTGGTCACCGGCGAGGGCTTCCTCGACGTCCAGTCCTTCGAGGGCAAGGTGGTGGGCGGCGTGGCCGCCCTGGCCGCCGAGCTCGGCGTCCCCGTGCTGGCGGTGGCCGGGGCGATCTACGACGGGGTCGAGAGCCGCATCCCGGCGGTGTCGCTGACCGCCCGGGTCGGCGAGGAGCGGGCCCGGGCCGAGGTCGAGGCGCTGGTCGAGGAGGTCGTGGCCGAGCACCTCGCCACCCTCGGCTGACGCCGCCGCTACCGTCACCCCGATGGAGGAGCGCCTCGCCCGGATCGGCCGCACCGCCTGGTGGATCGTCGGCATCACCTTCGTCGTGGCGCTGATCGGCGGGCTCGCCTGGTACTTCCGCGTGATCTTCCCGCCGCTGATCCTCGGCGGTGCCCTCGTCTTCCTCCTCAACCCGATCGTGACCCGGCTGGAGAAGCGGGGCCTGCCCCGCCTCCTGGGCACGATCGCCGCCTTCGGCGTGGTCCTCCTGCTGTTCGCCGCCGTGGGGGCGATCCTCTACCCGCTGATCGCCAGCCAGGCCGACGAGGTCTCCGAGGAGTGGCCCAAGCTCCGAGCCGATGCCGAGGAGTGGCTCAACGACCTGTCGCAGCGCTCCGAGGACGACGACTGGCCCTTCCACGTGCCGTCGGTGCGGGAGATCGAGGAGCAGGCGGCGGCGCCCGAGGACCAGGACGTGGGCGAGCAGTTCGAGACGCTGCGGGAGTACGCCACCCAGGTCTTCCACGTCGGTGTCATCTTCGTGATCGGCCCCTTCCTCGCCTTCTACCTGCTGGTCGACCTGCCCCGGGTGCGGGGCCACGTCGAGGACCTGATCCCCGACCGGTCCCGGGCCGAGGTGCTGTTCCTCGCCCACCGGCTGCGCCTGGCGATCGGCGGCTTCTTCAAGGGCCAGCTGGCGGTGGCCTTCGTCGTGGGCGTGATGGCCTCGCTCGGGCTGTGGATCATCGGGCTCCCGCTGTGGCTGGTCGTCGGGATGATCGCCGGGATGTTCAACATGATCCCGCTGATCGGGCCGTGGGTCGGCGCCGTGCCCGGCATCGTCGTGGCCCTCGCCACCCAGGGGGAGGACGGGCTCCAGAAGGCGGTGCTGGTCGCCGTGGTGATGATCGTCGTCCAGCAGATCGACAACCACTTCATCACCCCGCAGGTGATGCGCCGGGCCGTCCAGCTCCACCCCGCCGCCGTCGTCCTCGCCCTGCTGGCGTGGGGGACGATCGGCGGCTTCGTCGGCCTGCTGCTCGCCGTCCCGCTCACCGCCACCCTCAAGATCGTCGGCGGCCACCTCTGGCGGAAGTGGGTGATGGGCATCTCGGTGCCCGGGCTCGACGAGCCCTACCCGACCGACCGGGCGCCCGAGCCGGGGGAGCAGGCACACGAGGAGGTCGACGACGACGACCTCGGTGCCGCCGAGGCGCTGGAGCACGACACGGTCACCCGCCCGGCCTCGACCTGACCGACCGGGACGACCGGGAAGGTCGGGTGCCGCCCGGCGGTTGTGCTCCGGCAGCGCCGCTAACCTGCGGCGAGACCGTGACCGGAGCCGCCGGTCGCCACGAGGAGCACCCCACACCGATGAGCGTCACCGTCCGTGTCCCCACCACCCTCCGCACCCTGACGGGTGGCTCGGCCGAGGTGGCGGTCGACGGCAGCACCGTCGCCGAGGTCCTCGACGCCCTGGAGGGCGCCCACGCCGGGTTCAAGGAGCGGCTCCTCGACGACGGCGGCCAGCTCCGCCGGTTCGTGAACGTCTTCGTCGCCGACGACGACATCCGCTTCCTCGACGGGCTGGCCACGCCCGTCCCCGACGGCGAGACCGTCGCCATCATCCCCGCCGTCGCCGGCGGCTGACGCCCCCGCCGGTTAGCAGTCTCCTCCCGCGGTTGCTAACCGCGGGCTGAGATGGTTGGCTGTTGGCACTCCTCACCTGAGAGTGCCAATTCATCCGATCGTCCAACGAAGGAGACCAGGGGATGGCCAAGATCATCGCCTTCGACGAGACCGCTCGTCGCTCGCTCGAGGCGGGCATGAACCAGCTCGCCGACGCCGTCAGCGTCACCCTCGGCCCCAAGGGCCGCAACGTCGTCCTGGAGAAGAAGTGGGGCGCCCCCACCATCACCAAGGACGGCGTGTCGGTCGCCAAGGAGATCGACCTGGAGGACCCCTACGAGCGGATCGGCGCCGAGCTGGTCAAGGAGGTCGCCAAGAAGACCGACGACGTCGCCGGTGACGGCACGACGACGGCCACCGTGCTGGCCCGGGCCCTGGTCCGCGAGGGCCTCCGCAACGTGGCCGCCGGCGCCAACCCGATGTCGCTCAAGCGGGGCATCGAGGCCGCCGTCGAGGCCGCCGTCGCCCAGCTCGGCACGGCCAGCCGCGAGGTCGACTCCAAGGAGGACATCGCCTCGGTCGCCTCGATCTCGGCCAACAACGACCCCGAGATCGGCGGCTTCATCGCCGAGGCCCTCGACAAGGTGGGCAAGGACGGCGTCATCACCGTCGAGGAGTCCAACACCTTCGGCCTCGAGATCGACCTGGTCGAGGGCATGCGCTTCGACAAGGGCTACATCTCGCCCTACTTCGTCACCGACACCGACCGCATGGAGGCCTCGCTCGACGACGCCCAGATCCTGCTGGTCAGCTCGAAGATCACCTCGGTGCGCGACCTCGTCCCCGTGCTCGAGAAGGTGATGCAGGCCAGCCGCCCGCTGGTCATCATCGCCGAGGACATCGAGGGCGAGGCCCTGGCCACCCTCGTGGTCAACAAGATCCGTGGCACCTTCAAGTCGGTCGCCGTCAAGGCCCCCGGCTTCGGCGAGCGCCGCAAGGCCATGCTCCAGGACATCGCCATCCTCACCGGTGGCCAGGTCATCAGCGAGGACGTCGGCCTCAAGCTGGAGAACACCACGCTCGACCTGCTCGGCACGGCCAAGAAGGTCATCGTCACCAAGGACGAGACCACCATCGTCGAGGGCGGGGGCGACGAGGGCGACATCAAGGGCCGCATCGCCCAGATCAAGGCCGAGATCGACAACACCGACTCGGACTACGACCGGGAGAAGCTCCAGGAGCGGCTGGCCAAGCTGTCGGGCGGCGTGGCCGTCCTCAAGGTCGGCGCCGCCACCGAGGTGGAGCTCAAGGAGAAGAAGCACCGCATCGAGGACGCCGTCTCGACGGCGAAGGCGGCGGTCGAGGAGGGCGTGGTGCCCGGCGGTGGCGTGGCCCTGCTCCGCACCCAGCCCGCCATCCTGGACGTGGCCGAGAAGCTCGACGGCGACGAGGCCACCGGTGCCCGCATCGTGGCCAAGTCGGTCGAGGAGCCCCTCAAGCAGATCGCCATCAACGCCGGCCTCGAGGGCGGCGTCGTGGTCGAGAAGGTCAAGGAGCTCGAGGGCGGCAACGGCTACAACGCCGGCACCGGCGAGTACGAGGACCTCACCCAGAAGGTCCCGGACGCCGCCAAGGTGACCCGCTCGGCGCTCCAGAACGCGGCGTCGATCGCGGCCCTGTTCCTCACCACCGAGGCCGTCATCGTCGACAAGCCCGAGGAGAACGCGGGCGCCGCCGGCGGCATGCCCGGCGGCATGGACGACTTCTGATCGTCTGATCTCCCCCGATCTGCTGAGAGGCCGGCCCCCCGGGGCCGGCCTCTCCGCGTCCCGCCCCGACCTCCCGGGTCGTCCGCGACCGATCCAGACAGAAACCGGTTTCTGCGCGGTGAGGTCGCGTCCAGCCGTTCTGGCGCGGTGGGGTCGCGCCGACGCGACCTGACCGCGCCGAAAGGCCGAGGCGCGACCTGACCGCGCCAGAACCGGTTTCTGTCCGGATCGGTCGCGCTGCGAGGCGGGCTAGCGGCTGGCTTCGAGGGCGCCGACGATGACCTCCTCGTCGCAGACGACGTCCTGCGACTGGGTGGCGGCGGCGGCGGGGACGGCGGTGGGGGCCGGGGCCTCCGAGCCGGCGATGTAGTGGGCGCTGAAGGTGCGCATCACGTGGGCGACGCCGAGCTCGGAGACCTCGCGGCGGTCGGGAGCGAAGTAGTCGCGGTCCGAGGTGGCGCTGGCGATCAGCTCGTACGACGGGAAGTAGTCGACGAAGTCGAGCTGCGAGGAGACCTCGCCGGCCGCGACCCGCAGGATCGACTTGGACGAGACGGTCGAGACGAGGACGTGGCGGTCCTCGAAGGTGGCGATCAGCGGCACCGGGGAGACGGTGAGGAGGATGCGGACCCCGGGGTTGACCGACCGCACCAGCTCGCACAGCTCGGTCAGCCCCGACCGCACCTCGTCGACCCCGAAGTTGACGAACTCGTAGGTGGCGTCACCGGTGGGGGTGCCGGCCGAGCCGGGGGCGGCGGGGACGACGCAGCCGTCGACCGTCGAGCGCCAGGCCTCGGTCAGCCCCATGGTGAAGACGAGGACGTCGGCCTCCTCGAACACCCGCCGGGTGGCGGCCAGGTGCTCGGCCCGGGCGGCGAGCAGCTCGTCCTCGGACCCGAAGCCGTCCGGCTCGACCAGCGGGCGGAAGGGGTCGACCAGCCGGCCGTCGGGCCGCAGCCACGGGCGCTCGTGCGGCAGCAGCGTGCCGTAGGCCCGCTGGAAGAGCTGGACGGCCTGGGCGACGGTGTAGACGTTGCCGTAGCGGGCCGAGTACACGCCGTACTGCCGGGCCGTGGCCGACTCGGCCGAGACGTCCGCGCCCGGGGTCTCGGCCACGAAGTAGGTCAGCCCCGAGCGCTGGAGGTGGCGGGACAGGTTCTGGGCGAAGCAGCTGCCCATGGTGGCGACCTTGTGCTCCGGGGTGAGCCGGTAGGCGCCGCGGACGACGGGGTCGACGCCGGCGGGGGCGGCGTAGGCCACGCCCCGGTTCCAGAACTGGTGGTCGGGCAGCCCCTTGTAGGGGTGCGGGCGCTCCCCGGCGGCGGCCGCGCTCCAGATGCGGGCCGGGGGCGAGGCGGGGACGTCGGCCCCTACGGCCACCGGGCGGGGGCCGGGCTCGGCCCGCAGGACGTCGAGCAGCCGGGGGTCGTCGAGGGCGGGGGCGACCAGGGTGGCCGGGTCGACGATGGCGTAGGTCTCGAGCGAGCGGCGGACGAAGGCCCGCAGGTCGAGCAGCTCGCCGGCGCTGGTGCGCCAGACGTGGCCGCCCCGCAGCCCGAGCGGCTCGGCCACGCCGGGGTAGACGGGCCACACCTCGGAGGTGGCGAGCAGACCGTCGGGGATCACCTGCTCCCACGGGAACTGCACGACCTCGGGATCGGCGCCGAGCCGGGCCCCGACCAGTCGGGCCAGGTGGACCATCACGTCGAGCCGGGGGTGGTTGTCGGTGAGCATGAAGGCCGTGCCCCGGGCCAGCGGCAGGTAGACCTCGCCCCAGTCGAAGTCGCTGAGGTCGACCCGGCGCTTCAGCTCGACCAGGGCCTGGCCCCAGAACGACGAGTAGCCGAGGGCGGCGCAGGTCTCGCGGGTGAAGCGGGCGACGATCTGGTCCTCGTCGAGCCCCAGCTTCCAGCCGGCCAGGACGATGGCCGAGTTGTAGGGCCCGGCCGCCCCGGTCTGGAGGGTCCCGCCGTCGGCGAAGGACACGTGGACGATGTCGGGGTGGAAGCCGAAGAACCGGACGTTGGGGACGTAGAGGATCGTCCCCGGCCGCCCGGCGTCGCCGATGATCTGGTCGTGGAGGGGGCGGGAGATGTTGTTGACCCAGACGTCGGCGCCCCGCAGCGCCTCCCGGTTGGCGGCCTCCGAGGCCGGGTCCTCGGGGAAGTAGGCGACCGGCTCGACCACGTCGTCGGGGAACATGGCGGCCAAGGTGGCCGACAGCGCTCCGATCTGGCAGTTCCCGGAGACGACGATGCGGCGACCCATGCACAGCGAGGGTACGGGGTCGGCGAAGCCGACACGCTCAGGGTGGCGGGCGGGGTCGGAGGACGTGCTACGAGGTGCCCCCGGGCGCGACGAGGCCCCGGCCGGGAAGCCGGGGCCTCATCGCCCGTTCCTGGGAGGGGTGGACGGTCTCAGGCGCCACCACCGGCGGCGACGATGTCGGTGCGGACCCGCTCGACGGCGGTGCGCAGCTGGCCGAGCTGCTCGAGCGCCTCGTTGAGCTGGGTGCGGGTGTTGGGCCAGCCGCTGCGGAACGTGCCGGCGTGGCGGCCGTCCCAGACGTTGGGCTCCGACAGGGTGTCGCCCTGGGCGATCAGGTCGCGCAGCGTGTCGGCCAGGCTGCCCGTGATGATCGTGCCCATGCGGTTCGACGCCGTCTCGGCCTCGGGGGTGGTGAGGACTCTTCCACTCATCGTGCGGTCTCCGTTGGTTCCGGGTGTCGGGTCCGGCGGTCCTGCCGGGCGATGACCTTTCGATACCCTTCATGCATCTCGTGAAACCTCCGCCACTCACGATGTACGGGGTAGGCCCCCCACTCCCAGGTCAGGGCTGGGCCACCTGGAGGAGGTCGACCTCGCCCCCGGCGCACAGGTAGCCCCGGCCCGGCCCGATGGCGGTGGTGGTGCGACGGGGGAGGCGGACCGAGAAGAGGTCGCCGTCGAGGTCGATGTCGGGTTGGAGCAGCAGCCCGGCCCGGCTCTGGCGGACGGTCCGGGTCCAGTGCGAGTACAGCCCCCGCAGGGTGTCGGCCCGGCCGGCGCAGAGGACGACGACGTCGGGCCGGGCCAGCACGTCGGGCATGACCCGGCCGTCGGGGTCGACGGCCTCGACGTCGTCGACGAGGAGGAGCACCGGCCCGGCGCCGGCGTCGAGGGCGGGGCCGAGGTCGTCGGCCAGGGCGTCGGGGCCCAGGACCGGCCCGAGGCCGCCGTCCCGCCCGAGCGGCGAGCGGCGCCCGGCCACCACCACGGTGCGCCAGCCGGCGTGCCGGGCCCCGGCGCCGGCCACCGCCAGGGTGGTGGTGCGCCCCGACCGGGCCGGCCCGGCCACCAGGGCGTGCTCGCCCTCGTAGAGCACCAGCCCGGCGGGGGCGAGGGTCCGCTCGCCGATGCCGAGCGGGAGGCGGCGGGGCGAGCCGCCGAGGTCGACGTGGGGGAGCAGGCCGGCGACGGCGACCTGGCGGGGCAGCGAGCCGATGGCGGTCGGGGCCCGGGTCGGGGCCGGGGCGGTGGCGGCCACGGTGGCGAGGGCGGCCTCGAACCCCTCGGCCGGGCGGGCGACCTGGACCTCGAGGTGGCGCTCGACGTCGACGGCCCGGCCGGGGACGAAGGTGGGCAGCTCGGAGGCCCGGAACCCGCCCTGGCTGTAGTCGAGGTCGTCGCCCAGCTTGAACAGCAGCTGCTGGCGGACCAGCGAGCGGAGCGGGCCGGGCAGGGCCGCCCCCCGGTCGGCGGTGACGACCATGTGGATGCCGAGCTCGGGCCCCTCGCCGAAGACCCGGGCGAAGCCCTCCAGCACCGGGCTGATGGCCTCGTCCCACTCGGCCCGGAAGGGGGCGACGCCGTCGAGGAGGAGCAGGATCCGGGGCTCGCTGGTGCGGGGGGAGCGCAACCCGCGCCGCCGCTCGACCTCGGCCCGCAGCCAGGCGATCAACCGCGCCTGGCGCTCGCGGTCGGCGGCGGGGACGACGGCGCCGGTGTGGGGCAGCGCCGCCAGGGCGTCGAGCTCGCCGGTGCCGTAGTCGAGGCCGTAGAGGTGGAGGTCGTCGGGCCCGGTGGCGCCGGCGGCGGCCAGGGCGACGGTCAGCAGGGTGGTGGTCGTGCCCGAGCCGGGCAGCCCGACGAGCAGGAGGTTGCCGTCGTCGGGGGTCCACCCGACGGGGACCTGGGTCTGGTCGTCGGGGGTGTCGGCCAGGGCGAAGGTGATCTCGGTGCCGGGGGTGGAGAGCGGCGCCGGTGCCGCGGCCAGGGCGGCGAGGTCGAGGTCGTCGGGCAGCGGGTCGGGCCACGGGCGCCGGGGGTCGGGTCGGCCCGAGGCGAGGTGGGCCTCGGTGCACGCCTCGACCAGCAGGGCCAGGTCGGTCGGGCCCTCGGTGCGCTCGACGCCGGGCCCGCCGCCGGACGCGCCTCCGCCCCCCGTCGCCCGGAAGGGCCGGACCTCGACGGCGCCGTGGGTCCCCCGGGACACCCCGGTGCTCAACGCCGTCTGGACCGGGATGACCTCGCCCGGCCCGAAGCGGGCCAGCGCCCGGCCGGGCTGGCTGCGCCCGATGCGGGCGGCGTCGGCCACGTCGATGACGTCCTTGGAGTCGCCCGCGTCCTGGACCCGCAGGGCGATGCGGAGGTTGGTGTTGGCCTTGATGTTGTCGCTGACGGCGCCGCTCGGCCGCTGGGTGGCGAGCACCATGTGGACGCCGAGGCTGCGCCCCCGCTGGGCCACGCCGACGAGCGAGTCGACGAAGTCGGGGAGCTCGGCCTTGAGGGTGGCGAACTCGTCGATGACGACGACGAGGCGGGGGAGGGTGGGGCGGTCGACGCCGTCGGTGGCGCCGGGCAGCCGGCGGTAGGCGGGGAGGTCGGCGGCGCCGTGGTCGCGCAGCACCCGCTCGCGATGGCGGAGCTCGGCCTCCAGGCAGCGCAGCGCCCGCTCGGCCAGGTGGGCGTCGAGGTCGGTGACCATGCCGACGGTGTGGGGCAGGCGGGCGCAGCGGTCGAAGGCGCTGCCGCCCTTGAAGTCGACCAGGACGAAGGTGCAGTGGTCCGGGGAGCTGCCCGCCGCCAGCCCGGCGACCAGCGAGCGGAGCAGCTCGGACTTGCCGGCGCCGGTGGTGCCCGCCACCAGCCCGTGGGGGCCGTCGCGGACCAGGTCGAGGTTGAGGACGCCGTCCTCGGACACGCCGATCGGCCCGACCAGGTCGGGGTCGCGCCCGGCGGCGGCCCAGCGCTTGGCGATGTCCTCGGGGGTGGGCGGGTCGAGGCCGAGCAGGGGGAGCAGGGCGACGATCGGGGGCAGGCCGGCCCCGGCCACGTCGAGCTCGGGGTCGTCGAAGCGGGCCAGGCCCCGGCCGGCGCGCCGGGCGGTGGCCTCGGAGATCCCGCAGGCGAGGACGTCGTCGACCCGGACCCCCTGGCGCACGTGGTGGACCCGGGCGGTGCCGTCGCCGTCGGTGACCTCGACGACGGTGGTGCAGGTGGCGGGGAGCTGGTCCTCGGTGGCGGCCAGGACGATCCCGGCCACCGGCCCGGCGCCGCCCCGCAACAGGCTGCGCACCGGGGCCCGGCGGCCCTCGATCAGGGCCTCGTCGTCGACGACGACCAGGGTGGTGGGGTCGGCCCGGTCGGCGCCGAGGTCCTGGCGGGCCTCGGCCCGGCGCGCCTCGGCGGCCTCGAGCATCGCCTTGGCCACCGCCTCGGCGGCATCGGGGTCGGCGGCCAGCAGGCGGCGCCCCGACCCGCCGGGGTCGGCGGTGTGGGGCAGCCACTTGGCCCAGTCCCAGTCGTCGGCCCGGTCGGCGGCGCTGAGGACGAGGGTGGGGAGGTCGGCGGGGCCGTGGAGGACGGCGGCCTGGGTGACGAGGCTCCGCCCGACGGCCAGCACGGCGGCGCGGGGCCCGACGACGCCGACCACGCCCCCGCCCGAGAGGTCGACCAGCACGGGGGCGTCGGGGATGCGGCTGGCGGTGCGGATCACCTCCCGCACCTCCTCGGGCTGGGTGCGGCGGTCGCCGTGGATCGGGGGCGTCCACGCCTCGGGACCGATCCCGGCGCGGAGGTGGAGCCAGTCGGGGTGACCGGGGCGGCGCTCCCACAGGCGCACGCTGGGGGCCTCGACCCGGCGGAGCAGCTCGGCGGGGTCGGGGATGGCCTCGGCCCGCCGGTCGCGCTCGGCCGCGGCCCGCTCGGCCAGCACGCCGGCCAGCTCGTCGAGCTCGCGCCGGAACCGGGCCTCGTCCTTGCGCTTGCCCTTCCGCCCCCGCCGCCTGGAGTCGATGGCGTTGCCGATCACCATGATCGGGCTGAGCAACAGGAACAGGGCGAACATCAGCTGCTTGGTGACCAGCACCATCACCCCGCCGAAGAGGACGGGGGCGACGATCGACATCACGCCGATGGCGCTGGTGCCCGACGACCCCTTGACCGGGTCGGGGGTCTCGACCGGGTCGTCCGGCTCGGGCGGGGCCGGGCGGGGCGGGCGGTTGAACGGGATGGTGGCGCCGCCCCGGCCCGGGCCGGTGGCCAGCCCGGCGGGGCGGTCGTCGTCGACCGGGGGGCGGAGGGCGATCTGGACGGCGCCGATCCGGGCCACCTGGCCGACGGCGAGGGGCGTGGGCCGCTCGGCGTGGACGCCGCCGACCCAGGTGCCGTTGAGCGAGCCCTCGTCGACCAGGGTGGCGGCCCCGGCGTCGTCGACCCGGAGGGTGGCGTGGTGGGCCGACACGGTGTCGTGGGCGATGGCCAGGGTCGGCGTCTCCCGGCCCAGCGCCCAGGGGCCGGGCCCGATCCGGCTGCGGGCCCCGGCGTCGAGCCCCCCGACCACGGCGACCTCGACCTGCCCGGGGTGCGAACTGGTGTCAGGACGATGACCGCCCGGGGGTTGTGCTGACACCGGTTCGCCTGCCGCAGGGGAGGGGGCGGGGACGAGGCGGACGGCGGCGCCGGTGCGGATGCCGGCCCGGTCGAGCCGGCGCTCGGGCGGGACCAGGGCGCCCTCGGCCTCGAGGGCGACGTCGTGGCGGCCACCGGTGAGCGCCGCCACCAGGTCGGCCACGGTGGCCTCGGGGTCGTGGACGACGACGTCGAGCTCGTGGACCCGGCCGCGGTCGGTGAGGACGATCTGCATGCGCGGGCCTTCTTACCCAGATGTGCGTCGGTAGGTTGGGGGGATGCCTGACCCCCTGGAGCCCGCCACCGGTCAGGGGGTGCTGCACCTGTTCTGGAAGGTGCCCGCCCCCGACGCCCCGCCGGTCGACCTCGACGCCGTGCGGCTGGCCGTCAAGGACGCCGAGGCCGACGGCCTCCAGGTCGTCGCCGTGGCCATGCTCGGCCACAAGGCCGACATCGCCACCATGGCCCTCGGGCTCGACCTGTGGCGGCTGCGACGGCTCCAGACCGACCTGGCCCGGGCCGGGCTGGTGCTCGTCGACTCCTACGTCTCGGTCACCGAGCTGTCGGAGTACGCCCCCGACACCATCTCCGAGGGCCAGCGCCGGGTCCGCCTCTGGCCGCAGCTGCCCCCCGAGGGCAAGACGGCGTGGTGCTTCTACCCGATGTCGAAGCGGCGCTGGGTGGGGGCCAACTGGTTCACGCTGCCCTACGAGGAGCGGCGCGAGCTGATGATGGAGCACGGCCAGTCGGGCCGGAAGTTCGCCGGGCGCATCGTCCAGCTGGTCACCGGGTCGACCGGGCTCGACGACTTCGAGTGGGGGGTGACGCTGTTCGGCGTCCACCCCGACGACCTCAAGGAGGCCGTCTACACCATGCGCTACGACCAGGCCTCGGCCCACTACGGCGACTTCGGCACCTTCTACACCGGCATGGTCGCCGACCTGGACGAGGTGCTCGCCCGGGTCGGGCTCGCCTGACCCCCCCACCGGTGACGGTCGAGGTCCGCTCGGCGACGGCCGAGGACTGGCCCGCCATCTGGCCGATCTGGCGCGCCGTGGTGGCCGCCGGCGACACCTACGTCTGGGACCTGGACGAGATGGACGAGGAGGGCGCCCGGGCCGCCTGGATGCTCCCGCCCCCGGCCGAGGTGCTGGTGGCGACCGACGACGGCGTGGTCGTGGGCACCGCCGAGATCCGCCCCAACCAGGTCGGCCGGGGGAGCCACGTGGCCAACGCCAGCTTCATGGTCGCCCCCGACGCCGCCGGCCGGGGGGTGGGCCGGGCCCTCGCCGAGGAGGTCCTGGCCCGGGCCCGGGCCGCCGGCTACCGGGCCATGCAGTTCAACGCCGTGGTGGCGACCAACACGCGGGCCCTGGCGCTGTGGGAGTCGATCGGCTTCACCGAGGTCGGGCGGGTTCCGGGCGCCTTCCGCCACGCCGAGCAGGGTGAGGTCGATCTGGTCGTCATGCACCGCTGGCTGTGACGTCCGACCACCCGGGCGCTGCGCGACCTGACCTGTGTTCGTCCTGTGAACGGCGCGTGACGGTCAGCGTCCAGCCCGAGCCGACCGGCGATCGGGCGGCTATGGTCCGCCGGTCTTGAGAGCAGAACCACTGACACCACGTCGCCGTCGAGCCCGGTTCGCCATCCTCGCCGTGCTCCTCGCGCTGCTCGCGCTCGACCTCGCCGGGGCCGCTCCCGCCGGCGCCCAGGCCGAGGGGGAGGAACCGGCCCACTCGGTCCGCGGCATCCTGATCGACAAGAAGCAGACCCGCGAGCGCACCGACGACGTCCCCGTCGAGGGGGCGGAGATCACCGTCAGCACCGCCGGCGGCGAGGAGATCGGCACCGCCACCTCCGACGCCGAGGGGGCGTGGGAGGTCGAGGTGCCCGGCCCCGGTCGCTACACCGTCGAGCTCGACCCCGACTCGCTGCCCGACGGGGTCGGCGTGGCCGGCGACCGCAACGAGCTCGAGCTCGACGTCAACCCGAACCAGCGGCGCCTGATCCAGTTCGACCTCGGCGCCCGCACCCGTGACGTCACCACCACCTTCGACCGGTTCCTCCAGCTCGGCTTCACCGGCATCCGCTTCGGGCTGATCATCGCCATCACCGCCGTCGGCCTGTCGCTGATCTTCGGCACCACCGGGCTCACCAACTTCGCCCACGGCGAGATGGTCACCTTCGGCGGGATCATGGCCTGGTACGCCAACGTCGACTGGGGGCTGCACTTCATCCCGTCGGTGCTGATCGCCGTGGCCGCCGGGGCCGGCGGGGCGGCGGCGATGGAGATCGGCGTCTGGCGCAAGCTCCGCCGCCGGGGCGTGAGCCTGCTGGCGATGATGGTGGTGTCGATCGGGCTCTCGATCGTGCTCCGCTACGGGTTCCAGCTGATCTTCGGGGCCAGCCCCCGGGTGTACGCCGCCTACCAGGGCCAGGACCCGATCGAGGCCGGGCCGGTCAACATCGCGCCCCGCGACCTGTGGAGCATCGGGCTGATCATCGTCGTGCTGCTGGCCGTCGCCTTCGTCCTCCAGCGGACCAAGATCGGCAAGGCCATGCGGGCCGTCTCGGACAACCGCGACCTGGCCGCCAGCTCCGGCATCGACGTCGACCGGGTCATCCTCTTCGTCTGGGTGCTCGGCGGCGGGCTGGCCGCCCTGGGGGGCGTGCTGTTCGCCCTCAACGAGCGGATCTCGTTCAACAGCGGGTTCGGCCTGCTGCTGCTGATGTTCGCCGGGATCACCCTGGGCGGGTTGGGGACGGCCTACGGCGCCCTGGTCGGCTCGTTCATCATCGGGCTCTTCATCCAGATCTCGACGCTCGACCCGTTCCCGGCCGTCCCCCCCAACCTCAAGAACGTGGGAGCCCTGGTGGTCCTCATCCTCGTCCTGCTGGTCAGACCCCAGGGCATCCTCGGACGCGCCGAGAGGGTGGGGTAGCGCATGGACTGGGAGCTCATCCTCGAGAACGGCGGCAAGGCGCTGGTCGGCACCGACGCCGTCGTGTTCGCCCTCGCCGCCATCGGCCTCAACGTCCACTTCGGCTACACCGGCCTGGTCAACTTCGGGCAGGTGGCCTTCCTGGCCATGGGCGCCTACGGCGTGGCCATGGGCGTGATCACCTTCGGCCTGTCGTTCTGGCTGGCGGTCTTCCTCGGGCTGTTCGCGGCGGTGATCCTCGCCGTGCTGCTCGGGTTGCCGACGCTGCGGCTGCGATCGGACTACCTGGCCATCGTCACGATCGCCGCTGGCGAGATCGTCCGGCTGGTGCTGCGGTCGGCCTCGCTGCGCAGCAGCACCGGTGGCTCGGACGGGCTCCAGGCCTTCGCCGACCCGTTCTTCGACATCAACCCGCTGCCCACCGGGGGCACCGCCCTCGGGCCCATCCACCTGGGCGACGGGGGCTACGGGTTCTGGATCTGGACCTTCGGGCCCAACACGACGTGGGTGCTGATCGTCGGATGGGGCCTGGTCGGCCTGACGTCGCTGATGGTGTGGGCCCTCATGCGCAGCCCCTGGGGCCGGGTCGTCAAGAGCATCCGCGAGGACGAGGACGCCGTCCGCAGCCTCGGCAAGAACGTCAACTGGTACAAGATGCAGTCGCTCATCCTGGGCGGCGTGATCGGGGCCCTGGGCGGCGTGATCTTCGCCATCTCCCGCCAGTCGGTGCAGCCCGACAACTACTCGACGGCGCTCACGTTCTTCGCCTACACGGCGCTGATCCTCGGCGGCACGGCCCGCATCTTCGGGCCCATCGTCGGCTCGATGCTGTTCTGGTCGCTGCTCTCGTTCACCGACGTGACGCTCCGCCAGGCCGTCGTCAACGACAAGATCCCGGGCGACTTCCTCACCGGCACCCGGGTCGGCATCATCCGCTTCATGCTCGTGGGCGCCGGCCTCGTGCTGCTGATGGTGTTCCGACCACAGGGCATCTTCGGCGACAAGAAGGAGGTGGCCATCGGTGAGCGGGGCTGATCTCTCCAAGACCTCCGGCCCCTCGCTGGCCAAGGCCGCCCCCCACGAGGGGCTCGAGCGGGTGCCGGGCGTCCCCAAGCCGGACCCGATCCTGGTGGCCGACTCGGTGCGCCGGACCTTCGGCGGGCTCACCGCCGTCGACGTCGACCACGTCGAGATCCAGCGGGGCACCATCACCGCCCTCATCGGGCCCAACGGCGCCGGCAAGACGACGTTCTTCAACCTGCTCACCGGGTTCGACAAACCCGATTCGGGGCGGTGGACCTTCGACGGCCAGGACCTGGCCGGCCTCGCCGCCCACAAGGTGGCCCGCCGGGGCATGGTCCGGACCTTCCAGCTGACGAAGTCGCTGGCCCGGCTGTCGGTGATCGAGAACCTGAAGCTCGGGGGCACCGGGCAGCGGGGCGAGAACTTCTTCCGGGGCCTGTTCAAGCCGATCTGGGGCGCCCAGGAGGCCGAGATCGAGGCCCGGGCCGACGAGCTGCTGGTCCGCTTCAAGCTCGACCACATGCGCGACGAGTTCGCCGGGTCGCTGTCGGGCGGGCAGCGCAAGCTGCTGGAGATGGCCCGGGCGCTGATGGTCCAACCCCAGATGGTGATGCTCGACGAGCCGATGGCCGGCGTGAACCCGGCGCTGACGCAGTCGCTCCTCGGGCACGTGAAGTCGCTGCGGGAGGACGGGATGACCGTGCTTTTCGTCGAGCACGACATGGACGTGGTCCACGACATCAGCGACTGGGTCGTCGTGATGGGCGAGGGCCGGGTCATCGCCGAGGGCACCCCCCGCGACATCTCGGCCGACCCCGCCGTGATCGACGCCTACCTGGGCAGCCACCACGACGCGCCGCTGTCGGCCGAGGAGGAGGAGCAGGTGCTCGCCGAGGTCGAGGAGGCCATCGCCGGGGAGGAGGCCGGATGAGCGCCACCACGCCGACGTCCACCCCGGCCTCGTCGGGCGGGCCGATCGTCGTCGCCGACGACCTGGTCGCCGGGTACGTCCCCGAGGTCAACATCCTCAACGGCTGCTCGCTGCACCTCGACCGCCAGGAGCTGGTCGGCATCATCGGCCCCAACGGCGCCGGCAAGTCGACGTTCCTCAAGTCGCTGTTCGGGCTGATCCCCATCCGCTCCGGCACCGTGACGCTGGAGGGCCGGGACATCACCGGGCTCAAGGCCAACCAGCTGGTGAGCCTGGGCGTCGGCTACGTCCCCCAGAACAACAACGTCTTCCCCCGCCTCACCGTCGAGGAGAACCTCGAGATGGGGGCGTACAAGCAGAAGGGCAGCGCCTTCAAGGAGCGCTTCGACGCCGTCTGCGACCTGTTCCCCATGCTCGGCGAGCGCCGCAAGCAGCGGGCCGGCTCGCTGTCGGGGGGCGAGCGCCAGATGGTGGCCATGGGCCGGGCCCTCATGCCCGACCCGCAGGTCCTGCTGCTCGACGAGCCGTCCGCCGGCCTGTCGCCGCTCTACCAGGACGAGGTCTTCATCCGCTGCCGGCGGATCAACGCCGCCGGCGTCTCGATCATCATGGTCGAGCAGAACGCCCGCCGCTGCCTCCAGATCTGCGACCGGGCCTACGTCCTCGACCAGGGCACCAACGCCTACACCGGCGGCGGCCAAGAGCTCCTCAACGACCCCAAGGTCATCGAGCTCTACCTCGGCACCCTCGCCCGCGCCGAGTAGTTCCTCTCCCTCCCTCCCGCCCTGGCTCCCAGCTTTCCGGGCAAACGCGACCGTGGGGCACAAGAACGTCTTCTTGCGAGCCAGGGGGCGCGAAAGCGCGACCTGGGGGCACAGGAAAGGAGGGCGGGAGGTTCTTGTGGGCCAGGGGTCGCGTTAGCGCGACGGTGACGCACAAGAAGGGCCGACGGGCGATGGGGCGTCGACGGCAGGCCGGTCTCGCTGTCGCAGGGTGCCGGCATGATCCGGCGATGAGCACGACGAACGATCTCCGCATCGCCTCCCTCGCCGCCGAGCAGCACGGTTTGGTGACCCGGGACCAGCTCCTCCGGGCGGGCCTCGCCCGCTCGACGATCTGGCGCCGCCGATCCACCGGTGCCCTCGTCCCGGTCGGGTCGCGCACCTTCCGGCTCCCGGCGGTGGCCAACACGCACGACGGCGCCGTCCTCGCCGCCTGCCTCGACGTCGGCGGCGTGGCCTCGCACGAGACGGCAGCCTGGCTGCACCACCTGATCGAGCGGCCTCCTCGGATCCACGTGTGCGTCCCCCGGCACGGCCCCTGGACCGCACCGACCCCACCCCCCGGCGTCGTCGTCCACTCCTCCACCGACCTGCCCGTCGGCGACATCACGCTCCGCCGAGGGATCCCGGTGCTCAGCGTCGCCCGCACGCTCATGAACCTGGGCGCCCTCGTGCCCGCCGGGCTCACCCAGGAGGCGCTGGCCGAGGTGGTCGCCGTGGCGTGCGAACGGGGCCAGGCCTCCGAGCGGTGGCTGTTCTGGCTGCTGGAGCGTCGGCGGATCCAGGGCCGGGCCGGCACCATCGCCTTCGAGGAGGCGTTGGCCGAACGGGTGCAGCTCGGGCCGACCGAGAGCTGGCTCGAACGGGAGACGCTGCGCATCCTCGACGACGCCGGGCTCCCCCTGCCTCGTGTCCAGCAGCGTGTCGATCGGAGGGGCCGGTTCGTCGGCCGGGTCGACTTCCGGTATGACGATGCGCCGGTGATCGTCGAGTCCCTCGGCTACGCCACCCACCGCAGCCGTGCGGATCTCGAGCGGGACACCCGGCGGGCCAACATGCTCACCCTGGCGGGGAACGTGGTCCTCCAGTTCGGCTACGACCAGATCGTCCGTGACCCGGCCTCGGTCGCGGGCGATGTGGCCGACGCCCTCGGCCTCTCGGTCACCGCCGCGGCCTGAGGTCGACCCGCCGCCTGCCGGCTTCCTGTGCCCCCAGGTCGCGCTTCCGCGACCTGGGCCCCACAGGAACGACCGTCCCCCCTTCCTGTGGCCCCACATCGCGCACTCGCGACCTCCAGCCCACAAGAAGGGGTCTTGTGGCTCCACGTCGCGCCTTCGCGACCTCCGGCCCACAAGAAGGGGTTCCTGTGGGGCTGAGGTCGCGGGGCTGGGCGCGGGGCGGCCCCCGGCGGGGGGCCGGGGGCCGCTGCGGTGTTGGGTCGGCTCTGGTGAGCCTGGGTCAGGTCGGGGTGGCGGGGATCAGCCGCCGGCCTCGAACTCCTCGCCCGTGGCGTTGCCCATGTTGCCGTCCGTGCCGTAGATCGGCACGGTGTTCGGGCCCGAGCCCTGCTTGATGAGCTCCGACACGATGCGGGCCGACTCCTCGAAGCCGATGACCACGATGGCGTCGGGGTCCTCACCGACGATCTGGTTCACCTCGGACTCGAAGGTCTGCGCATCGGGGGCGTACTGGACGGTGGTGAGCACCTCGCCGCCACCCTCCTCGAAGTACGTCGTCAGGTCCTCGGCCAGGCCGTTGCCGTACGAGTCGTCGAGGTTGATGATGGCGATGGTCGAGTTGCCGTCCTCGGCGATGACCTCGGCGAGGACGCTGCCCTGGAGGATGTCCGAGGGGGCGTTGCGGAAGTACAGGCCCTTGTCGTCGTAGTCGCTGAGCTCCTTCGACGTGTTGGCCGGCGAGAACATCGTGACGCCGGCGTTGACCACGGCGTCGATGACCGTCAGCGTCACGCCCGACGAGGCGGCGCCGATGATGGCGTCGACGTTCTCCGAGAGGAGGCGCTCGACCGACTGGCTGGCGATGTCGGTCGTCGTGTCGCCCGAGTCCGACTCGCTGATGACCACGTCCTGGCCGTTGAAGCCACCGGCCTCGTTGATCTCGGCCACGGCGACCTTGACGCCGGCGACCTCGGGCGGGCCGAGGAAGGCGAGGTTGCCCGTCTCGGGCAGCAGGGTGCCGAAGGTGAGGACGCCGTCACCGGGGCGATCGACCTCGGTCTCCGACAGGGGGATGTCGGCGACCTCCGGCGGGGCCTCGATGGTCTTGAACGTGGTGGCGTCCTCGTCGATGCGGTTGTCGGCACCGAACTGGAGCACGCCGTACGAGCCGATGGTCGGCTCGCCGTTGCCGGAGAACTCCAGCGGGCCCGAGATGCCGTCGTAGTCGACGTCGCCGCCGGCCTCGACGATCGCCAGGCAGTCGGCGTAGTTCGTGCACTTCTCGCCACCGGTGGTCACGCCGACGATCTCGGCGGCGTGGGCGCTGCCGTCGTCCTCGGCGATCTGCGCCGCCAGGGCGATCACGATGGCGGCGTCGTAGGACTCCGGGCCGTAGTTGAAGTCGGTGAGGCCGGAGTCGACCTCGAGCATCCGGTCCTGGAAGGCCTCGACCTCCGGGGTCGTCTCGGGCAGGGGCGTGGTGCCCTTCCAGCCCTCGAGGCTGCCCGTCGCCTCGCCACCGTCCTCGGGGGCCTCGGTGGTGTCCCCACCGTCGTCCCCGGAGTCGTCGTTGGCCTCCGTGGTGTCGCTGCTGCCCTCGTCGCCGCCGTCGTCGTCGTCACCGCAGGCCGCGGCGACGAGGACGAAGGTGAACAACAGGGCGAAGAGGCGCATGAGCACCCTCTTGTCTCGCATGTATCTGTGTCCCTTCAGATGTGGTGTCGCCGACCCCGTGACCCCGAAGGCCGGGCCGACGGGCGGCATCGTAGGGGTTCGTCGCAGTGCGTGCCCGCGGTCGTCGACGCTCCGTCACCCGATGTTCACACTGCCGACCTCAGGCCTCGACGGGACCCGGTCCGGAGATGTCGACCGGGGTCCACGTGGGGAAGGCGAGGTGCTCGACGCCGAGGTGGTGGACGATCCGGCCCCGGGCCACGAGCTGCTCGACGCACGGCCGGGCGACCTCCCGTCCGCCCGCCATCAGGACGTACTCGGCGAGCGGCAGGAGGATCGGCCCCTCGTCGGCGTCGCCGTCCCGGAGCACCGCCTCCACCTCCAGCGTCGGCCGGCACGGGTGCGACGGGTCGACGACGAAGCAGTGGTACACGACCCCCTCGAACACGCTGAGGGCTCTGATCCTCACGGGTGCCGTCGGCTCGGTGGCGATGTGGGCTCTGCTCGGCGGGGCCTCGCAGGGAGGGCGCCGTGCCTGTCGGGTCGCCTCGCCTGGCGGCTCGGCTCCGTGATCCTCACGTGAGGCGGGGCGTCGCCGGGAGGGCGACGATGGGGGAGGGGGCGGCCACGGGCGCCATCCTGGCAGGGTGACAGCCGAGGACCCGCCCGACGCCCGCGGCGCCGACGACCCGGCCGACGTCGCCGCCCTGGCCGCCTTCGCCGCCGCCCTGGCCGACGGGGTCGAGGCCCACCTGGCCGGCTGGGTCGAGCGGGTCGTGGCCGAGCGGCACCGGCAGTGGTCCGGGACCGACCTGCCGACCTCGGTGCGCGACGCCGCCCGCACCGCCGGCGCCGCCGCCACCACCGAGGTCGCCCCCCGGGTCCGGGCCCTGCTCGAACGGGACGTGGACGACCAGCCGACCGGGCCGTTGGCGCTGCTGCGGGCGGCCGCCGCCCACCCGACGGCGGTGCTGCGGGCGGCGGGCGTCCCGCCGGTGGTGCGCGACGAGGTCGCCACCCGCCTCCAGCCCGAGGACGTCTACGACCTCGCCCCGGCCGCCTTCGCCGACATCCACCCCGACCTCCACGAGGCGGGGATCACCTGGGGCGCCGCCAAGGCCCACGTCGTCCTGGCCCGCCGCCGGCGGGAGGGCCGGCGCTGAGGCTCAGACGACGCGGACGTTGAGCGCCTCGTCGCCCTTGCGCCCCGGGCCGATCTCGAACTCGACGTTCTGGCCCTCCTCGAGGTTGCGGTACCCGTCGCCCGCGATGTTCGAGAAGTGGACGAACACGTCGTCGCCGTCGGAGCGGGAGATGAACCCGTACCCCTTCTCGGTGTTGAAGAACTTGACGGTACCGGTCGGCACGGGAACACCTCTTGCTGTCATGCGCCGCACCACAGCGGTGCGGTGCCGAGAGCCTAGGCGGGGCCGCCGGGCCCCTAGTGCGGGTCCCAGGCGCCGGGGGCGTCGGCCAGGGCGTCGACCTCGGGGGCCAGCGCCCCGGCGGCCAGGTCGGCCAGCGTCGTCCGCTCCAGCACGGCCCGCAGGTTGGCCCGCAGGGCGATCCACATCCGCTGGAGCGACTCCAGCCCCTCCCGGTAGGAGATGTCCTCGGGGCGCTCGCCCCGGACGTCGGCCAGCGGCCCCTCGACGGCCCGGATGATGTCGGCGATGGTGATCTCGCCGGCCGGCCGGGCCAGGCGGTAGCCGCCCACGGCCCCGCGCTGGCTGGCCACCAGCTGGGCCCGCTTGAGGTCGGCCAGGATCGACTCCAGGAACTTGGGCGGGATGTCCTCCTCGGCCGCCAGGACGTGGGCCTTCATCGGCTCGGGGCGCTCGCCGTCGGCCTCCGCCCGGGCCGCGGCGAGCGCCAGGGCGATCCCGGCCCGGACGGCGTAGTCGACCTTGGCGGTGGTGCGCATGGCCCGATCATGTCATCCGGGGGGCGACGGCCGAGGTGTCACCATGTGGCGTGCGCAGACAGCCGGTGGACTCTCGGAGCATCGCGTCGGTCGGCTACGACCGGGCGACGGCGACGCTCGAGGTGGAGTTCCGCAGCGGCCGGGTGTACCGCTACTTCGCCGTCCCGGCCACCGTCCACCGCCGGCTGGTCGAGGCCGACTCGATCGGGGCCACGTTCAACCGCGAGGTGCGCGATGCGTACCCCGTCACCGAGGCCTGACCCCTAGCCTGCGGGGATGCCGGAGCGCGTAGTGGTCATCGGGGGTGACGCCGCCGGCATGGCCGCCGCCTCGCAGGCCCGCCGGCTCCACCCCGGCCTCGACATCGTCGCCCTCGAGCGGGGCACGCGCACCAGCTACTCGGCCTGCGGGATCCCCTACCTCGTCGCCGGTGACGTCGACGGCCCCGACGACCTGGTGGCCCGCACGCCCGACGAGTTCCGGCGCGAGCACCGCATCGACGTCCGCATGCGCCACGAGGCCATGGCCGTCGACCTCGACGCCCGCACCGTCGAGGTCCGCAGCATCGAGCACGACCGGACCTTCCGGCTCGGGTTCGACCAGCTGATGATCGGCACCGGCGCCCGCCCGATCCGCCCCGACCTCCCCGGGATCGACGGCGACCAGGTCCACGGCGTCCAGACCCTCGACGACGGCTGCCGCCTCCTCGCCCACGCCCGGGACGCCCACTGCAAGGACGTGGTCGTCGTCGGCGCCGGCTACATCGGGCTGGAGATGGCCGAGGCCTTCCACCGCTGGGGCGCCCGGGTCGTCCTGATCGAGGGCAACGAGCGGCCGATGAGCCGCACGCTCGACCCCGACATGGGTGACCGGCTGGTCGACCAGGTGCGCCGGCTCGGCATCGAGGCCCGCTTCGGGGAGCGGGTCGAGGGCTTCGAGCCCGGCGCCGTCCACACCGCCTCGGGTGCGGTGCGGGCCGACCTCGTCGTCCTCGGCCTCGGCGTCGCCCCCGAGTCCACGCTGGCCGAGCAGGCCGGGCTGACCCTCGGGGTCCGGGGCTCGATCTCGGTCGACCGCCGCCAGCAGACCAGCGCACCCGGCGTGTGGGCCGCCGGCGACTGCGCCGAGACCTACCACCGCGTCAGCCAGCGGCGGGTCCACGTCGCCCTCGGGACGGTCGCCAACAAGACGGCCCGGGTCGCCGGGGTGAACATCGGCGGTCGCTACGCCACCTTCCCCGGGGTGGTCGGCACCGCCATCACCAAGGTGTGCGAGACCGAGGTGGCCCGCACCGGGCTGTCGACGACCGAGGCCGAGCGGGCCGGCTTCGAGGTCGTCACCGCCGTGGTCGAGGCGACGACCCGGGCCGGTTACTTCCCCGGCGCCGAGCCGATGGTCGCCAAGGCCATCGCCGAGAAGGGCACCGGTCGCCTGCTCGGGTTCCAGATCGTCGGGGGGCAGGGCGCGGCCAAGCGCATCGACACCGCCGCCACCGCCATCACCGCCGAGATGACCGTGATGGACGTCGTCGAGCTCGACCTGGCCTACGCCCCGCCGTTCTCCTCGGTGTGGGACCCGGTCCAGGTCGCCGCCCGGGCCGCGGTCCGAAAGGTGTGAGCGATCACGCCGACGAAACGCGCCCGCAACATGCTGACGCCAACCTGTCGGTCCTGATGGAGACGCGCACCCCGGCCTCCGACGGCTCCGCCGTCCCGACCCTCGATCCCGAGGCGGTCCTGACCACCGCCGGACCCGGCCTCGACCTGGTCACGACGTGGACCCGCACCGTCGACCGCTGGGTGGCCGCCCTCTTCGCCCGGGCCGTCGGCGGCGACCCGGCCACCGCGGCGGTGGCCCCGCCCCCCTCGGGTGTCGCCCTCCTGGCCGTCGGCGGCTACGGCCGGGGCCAGCTGTGCCCGGCGAGCGACCTCGACCTGCTGCTCCTCCACGCCAAGGCGGTCGACGCCGCCCCCGTCGCCGAGGCCCTCTGGTACCCGATCTGGGACGCCGGGGTGAAGCTCGGCCACGCCGTCCGCACCCCCAAGGACGCCCTCGCCCTGGCCGCCGACGACCTCGACACGGCCACCGCCCTGCTCGACGTCCGCCTGCTCGCCGGGGACGCCCTGCTCGCCGGGGCCCTGGCCCGGGAGGCGGCGGCGCAGTGGGAGAAGCGGGGCAAGCGCTGGCTGGGGCGGCTGGCCGACTCGGTGGCCGAGCGCCACGCCAAGGCCGACGAGGTCGCCTTCCTCCTCGAACCCGACCTCAAGCTGGCCCGTGGCGGGCTCCGCGACATCCACGCCGTCCGCTGGGCCGAGCGGGCCCGCCAGGTGCTGCTCGACGACGACCACGCCGAGATCGACCGGGCCGAGGACGACCTGCTGGCGGTGCGGGCCGAGCTCCACCGGGCCAGCGGCCGGGCCAGCGACGTCCTCACCCTCGACCAGCAGGACGCCGTGGCCGAGGCCCTCGGCGTCGAGGGCGGGGCCGACGGCCTGATGGCGATGGTCGCCGACCGGGCCCGCACCGTCGCCTGGCGCTCCGACGAGACCTGGCACCGGGTCCGGGCCATGCTCGCCGGGCCCAGCTGGTCGATGGGCGGCCGGCCCCGCGAGATCGGCCCCGGGCTGGAGCT
>DASTYI010000062.1:0-51819 GCA_035765045.1 Iamia sp.
GCCACCGACGGGCTGGCCCAGGCCTTCGGCCGCGACCGGGTGCTCGACACGCCGCTGGCCGAGTCGTCGATCGTCGGCATCGGGATCGGCCTCGGCCTGGCCGGGCTGCGGCCGATCTGCGAGATCCAGTTCGCCGACTTCATCCACTCCGCCTACGACCAGATCGCCAGCGAGGCGGCCCGGCTCCACTACCGCTCCGACGGCGACGTCTCGGTGCCGATGGTGATCCGGGCGCCGTGGGGCGGCGGCGTCCACGGCGCGCTGTACCACTCGCAGTCGATCGAGGCGACCTACGCCCACGTGCCCGGGCTCAAGGTCGTCGCTCCCTCCACGCCGGCCGACGTCGCCGGGCTGCTGCGGGAGGCGGTGGCCGACCCCGATCCCGTCCTGTTCCTCGAGCACAAGAAGAGCTACCGGCTGATCAAGGGCCTGGTGCCCGACGACCCGGGGTGGCGGGTGCCGATCGGCGTGGCCTCGATCGCCCGACCGGGCACCGATGCCACCGTCGTCACCTACGGGATGCACCGGCACCTCGCCGTCGCCGCCGCCGACCGGCTCTCGGAGGACGTCGTCGGCGAGGTCGAGGTCGTCGACCTGCGGACGATCAGCCCGCTCGACGTCGACACCGTGCTCGCCTCGGTGGCCCGCACCGGCCGCTGCCTGGTCGTCCACGAGGACAACCTCAGCTTCGGCGTCGGGGCCGAGGTCGCCGCCGTCGTCGCCGAGCACGCCTTCTTCGACCTCGACGCCCCGGTCCGCCGACTGGCCACCGCGGACGTCCCCGCCTTCCCCTTCGCCCCGCCGCTGGAGGAGGCGCTCACCGTCGACGCCGTGCGCATCGCCGACGCCCTGCGGTCGCTGTTGGACGTGTAGGCCCGGCTTCGAGCACGGATCGTGAGAAGATGAGCGCCATGGCCAGAGCGACGGTGAGCCACGGCGACAGCCAGGCGACGATCGAAGAGGGGCAGCGGGTGCGCATCGGGCGCAGCACCGTCTGCGACGTGCAGGTGGGTTCGGGGGCCGACGGCGGTCCCGAGGACCTCGGCGTCAGCCGCACGGCGGCGACGGTGAGCATGCAGGACGGGCGTCTCTGGGTCCGCAACGACTCGGCCAGCCAGCCCGTCTACCTCGTCCCCGGCACCGGCCCGACCCGCGTGCTCGAGAACCAGGACGAGATCGCCTCGCTCCCGATCGACCGGGTCACCGTCCAGCTCCGCGGCCGCATCCGCACCCACGACGTGATCGTCGAGCTGGAGCAGCCCTCGTCGCTCGGCGACACCCGGCCGATCCCCACCGACGGCCCGGCCACGCAGTACCTGCTCGAGTTCACCAACGCCGAGCGCCGCATCCTCACCGCCCTGTGCGAGCCGCTGCTGACCAAGAGCGGCGACCAGGCCAAGCCGGCCTCCTACGCCCAGGCCGCCGAGCGGCTCTTCCTCTCGCGCAGCCGGGTCGAGAACTGCATCGCCGACCTGGTCAAGAAGTACGCCTCGGCCGGCGTCCCCGGGCTCGAGGGCCCCGAGGCCAAGGACAACCTCTGCCGCTACGCCGTCCGCTCCGGCAGCATCTCCAGCACCGACCTCGAGCACATCCCCTAGGGCAGGTCTAGCCCAGGGCGGGGGCGACGGTGGCGACGTGGGCGGCGCTGACCTCGCGGGCCAGCTCCAGGAAGCGGTGGGCGACGGGTGAGAGGGTGCGGCCCGCCTTCCACGACAGCCCGACTCGGCGGGGTGGGATGGGTGGGTCCATCTCGTGGACGGCGACGGTGGGGTCGCGGACGTCGACGGCCAGGCGGGGCACGACCGCCGCGCCCATCCCGGCGCGCACCAGAGCGACCACGGCGATGTTGTCGTTGGTGCGGAAGACCCAGTCGAGCTCGCCCTTGACCACGGCGTGGAGGCCGTCCTCGATGTCCTGCTGGCAGCTGGTCACCTGGTAGCCGACCAGGCCGGTGCCGACCAGGTCCTGGGTCGGGAACGGCCCGCAGCGGCCGTGGTCGAGCTCGGTGACGACCAGGTAGGGGTCGTCGAAGAGGATCTCGGTCTCCAGGTCGGGCCAGCCCTCGTCGAGCGTGAAGGCGACGTCCATCTCCCCCCGGGCCAGGGCGCCGGGGAAGATCTCCTTGTCGTTGCTCTCGACCAGGCGGATGTCGACGTCGGGGCTCTCGTCGCGCATCCGGCCGACGATGGTCGGGAGGATCGAGGTGGTGATGCTCTGGAAGGTGCCGACGAGCAGGCGACCGCTCTCGCCCCGGAGGAAGCGGTCGACGGTGTCGCCGGTGGCGTCGACCCGGCGGAGCACGTCGCGGGCGTGGTCGAGCAGCAGCGAGCCGAGCGGGGTGAGCTCGACCGGGCGGGGGCCGCCGGGGCGGTCGAACACGGCGGCACCGACGATGCGCTCGAGACCCGCGATCTGCTGGCTCACCGCCGACTGGGTGTAGCCCAGCCGGGCCGCGGCCCGACCGAAGGTGCCCTCCTCGGCCACCGCCTCCAAGGCGATCAGGTGCTTGATCTCGACGTCCCGGAGCCGGGTCACGTCCATCAGCCTACCTGTTGGTCTTGAGAAGGGATCATCGCTAGCCCTGTTCCTCCTCCCGGCGTACAAAGGCTCCATGGACACCAGCTTCGACCTCGACCAGCTGGCCTCCGACCTCGCCACCCACGGGGTCGAGGCCAACGAGCACGCCCTCGCCCGCCTGGCCCGCGAGGGCCGGGAGGCCGGCGCCTCCCCCGTCGCCGTCGCCGTGCTCGGCGACCGCCACGAGCCGTGGCCGGCCCGGATCCGGGCCTTCACCCTCGTCGCCCGTCACCTCACCCGCCCCCCGCAGGCGACGAGCGCCCCCTCCGCGGCCTAGGGCCTGTCCTGTAGTTCGTGTTGGCGGAGCCAGAGGACGATGGCGGCGATGGTGAGCTCGGCTTGGTAGTAGGCGAGGCGCTTGGCGTAGCGGGTGGCGAGGTCGCGGAACTGCTTGAGCCGGTTGAAGCATCGCTCGACGACGTTGCGACACTTGTAGGCGGCGGCGTCGAAGGCGGGTGGCCGACCGCCGGCTGAGCCCTTGGCCTTGCGGTGGGCGATCTGGTCGGAGCGTTCCGGGCAGGTGAATCTGATCCGCCGGTAGCGCATCTCGGTGCGGGTCGACAGATGCGAGTAGGCCTTGTCGGCGATCACCATGTCGGGGCGCGACCTCGGTCGGTCGGGACCGTCACGAGCCACGCTGATCTGGTCCAGCAACGGCACCAGCTGAGGGTTGTCGCCGGCTTGACCGGGCTTGAGGAGCGTCGACATCGGCAGACCACGTCCATCAACGGCCAGGTGGACCTTGGTGCTCAGGCCTCCTCGGGAGCGTCCGAGTCCTTCCCCGTCGACGACGAGGTCTTCGACCCAGCCGCATCGGGACCCCCCTTTTTCCGGGCGCCGGCTGCGTGCTGATGGGCTCGTACCACTGTCGAGTCGACCGAAATGACCCACTCGACCGCGCCGACCGAGTCGTCTTTGACGATCACCTCGGCCAGGATCCGGTCCCAGGTGCCATCAGCGCTCCAGCGTCGCAGCCGTTCGTGGCAGGTCTTCCACGGCCCGTACCGCTCCGGCAGATCCCGCCACGGTGCACCGGTGCGGATCTTCCACAAGATCCCGTTGATCACCTGACGGTGATCCCGCCACTGACGACCACGCCGCCTCTCGTTCTCGTTGGGCAACAACGGCTCGATCCGAGCCCACGCCGCATCGGTCAGCTCACCACGCCCAGGCACCCCAGCACGCTAACGAACACACGCGCGCAATTGCAGGACACGCCCTAGTCCCGGGCCGCCGGCCTCCGGCCCCGCGCTAACCTGACGACCCGTCAGATTCGCGGGCCGGAGGCCTCCCATGCTCGACCACCTGATCACCGGCGGCACCGTCGTCGACGGCACCGGCGCCCCCGCCCGGCCGGCCGACATCGCCATCGCCCGGGGACGCATCGTGGCCATCGCCGAGCCCGGGACGATCACCGAGGAGGCCCTCGACACCCTCGACGCCACCGGCCTGGTCGTCGCCCCCGGGATCATCGACCCCCACACCCACTACGACGCCCAGATCTTCTGGGACCCGCACGTCTCGCCGTCGAACGTCCACGGCGTCACCAGCGTCGTCAGCGGCAACTGCGGCTTCACCATCGCCCCGCTCAAGGCCGAGGACGCCGCCTACACCCGCGAGATGCTGGCCAGCGTCGAGGGGATGTCGGTGGCGGCGCTGGAGCAGGGCGTCCCGTGGGACTGGCACACCTTCGGCGACTACCTCGACAAGCTGGAGGGGAACATCGGCGTCAACGCCGGCTTCCTCGTCGGCCACTGCGCCCTGCGCCGCTACGTCATGGGCGAGGCGGCAGTCGGGAACGAGGCGACCCCCGAGCAGCTCGACGCCATGAAGCAGGTGCTGGGCGAGTCGATCGCCGCCGGCGGGCTCGGGTTCTCGACCACCCTCAGCCGCACCCACTCCGACGGCGACGGCCAGCCCGTCGCCTCGCGCTGGGCCACCACCGAGGAGATCCTCGCCCTCTGCGAGGTCGTCGGCCAGCACGACGGCACCACCCTCGAGGGGATGACCGATGGCTGCCTCGACCGCTTCAGCGACGAGGAGATCGACCTCTTCGCCTCGATGTCGGCGGCGGCCAGGCGACCGCTGAACTGGAACGTGATGACGATCGACTCCAAGGAGCCCGGTCGCATCCCCCGCCAGCTGAGCGCCGACGACGTGGCCCGGGAGAGGGGCGGGCGGGTCGTCGCCCTCACGCTGCCGGTGCAGGTGCCCATGAACATGAGCTTCCTCACCCACTGCGGGCTGTTCCTGATCCCGGGCTGGGGCGACATCCTGCGGCTGCCGGTGCCCGAGCGGATCGCCACGCTCCAGGACCCGGCGACACAGGCCTTCATGCAGGAGCGGGCCCAGTCCGACGAGGCCGGCGTGTTCAAGCGGCTGGCCGACTTCGCCAACTACGTCATCGGCGACACCTACTCCGAGGCCAACGAGGGGCTCAAGGGCCAGCGGGTGGCCGACATCGCCGCCGCCCGTGGCTCCGACGACCCCTTCGCCACGCTGGTCGAGATCGTCGTGGCCGACGAGCTCCGCACCGTGCTGTGGCCCATCCCGCCCGACGGCGACGACGCCTCGTGGGAGCTGCGCCGCCAGACCTGGGCCGACGACCGGGCCATGCTCGGCGGCTCCGACGCCGGCGCCCACCTCGACCGCATGTGCGGCGCCCCGTTCCCCACCCGCTTCCTCGCCGACACCCTGCGGGGGCGGAAGCTGGTGTCGCTCGAGCGGGCCGTCCAACTGATGACCGAGGTCCCGGCCCGCCTCTTCGGCCTGCGCGACCGGGGCACCCTGGCCGAGGGGGCCTTCGCCGACGTCTTCGTCTTCGACCCCGAGACCGTCGGCGCCGAGCACGCCACCCTGGTCCATGACCTGCCCGGCGACTCGCCCCGCCTCACCGCCGGCGCCCACGGCGTCCGCCGCGTCTACGTCAACGGCATCGTCGCCGTCGAGGACAACCGGGCCACCGGCGCCCTCGGCGGCACCGTCCTCCGCAGCGGCCGCGACACCGACACCGTCGCCACCAGCTGACGCCCCGCCCGGATCACAGCCCCAGCAGCGCCGCCAGGACGGCGCGGATGCCCCCGCCCTCGGCCGGCGAGACCACGCCGAGACGGTGCACCAACCGCCGCCGGTTGACCGACCGGACCAGCTCGCACTGGGCGTAGCTGGTCGCGTCCAGGCCGGAGCGCTCGCTCGGCTCGACCTCGATGTGGTTGGGAAGCCTCCGATCCCGGGTGGTCAGCGGGACGAGGATCACCTGCGGGATCGCCCCGCCGAAGATCCGATCCGGTCCGACGACGACCGCCGGTCGGTGGTAGGCCGGCTCCCCGGGGAACGGGTCTCCGAAGTCGACCAACCAGACCTCGTCAACCGAGCCCGTCTTCGACATGGGTCGCCTCCGCCTCGGCGAGGTAGTCGTCCCATGCCTCGCGGTCGGCGCGCAGCCGGATGTACCCCTCGCGCACCCGGAGGGCGAACTCGCGACGCTCGAGCTCCCGCACGGCGTCCCGCAGCACCTCGCCGAGTGAGGCGTCGCGCTGCGTGGCGATGGCCCGCAGCCGATCGCGCGTGTCGAGGTCGACTCGGATCGTCGTGGTGGTCATGGCGCCCAGGGTACGGCGGTGTAGACGAATCGTCTACAGGTCAGGTGGGGGCGGGTTCCTGCTCCTCGACGCGGCCGTCGGCGTGGCGGGCGAAGCGGCCCCGGTCGGCGGGGTGGACGGGGTCGTCGTCGGGCCAGGGCCAACCGCCGAAGCGGGTGCGCTGGTAGTCCTCGAAGGCCTCCTCGATCTGGGCCTTGGTGGTCATGACGAAGGGGCCGTAGCGGGCGACCGGCTCGCCCAGGGGACGACCCTGGAGGACGAGGACCTCGACCCCGTGCTCGGAGGAGAGGGCGAGGTCGACCTGGCTGTCGACGACGACGCCGGTGTCGCGGGGCAGCTCGGCGTCGTGGCCGGCGATGCGGAGGGCGGTGCCGTCGAAGACGTAGAGGGTGCGGATCGTCTCCCGGCCCTCGGCGGCGGGCAGGGTCCAGGACGCCCCGGCGTCGAGGACGACGTGCCAGATCCCGAGGTCCGAGCGGGGGTCGCTGGCGTAGGAGGCGGGCGGCGGCGCCGGGGGCGCGTCGGCCCCGGGGAGCCGGCCGGCGATCACCGTGACCTCGACCCCGTCGGCCCTCAGGCGCGGGATCCGGTCGTCCCAGAGCATCGTGAAGTGGGGATCGACCATCTTGTCGGCGGACGGCAGGTTGAGCCAGATCTGGAACAGCTCGAGCGGGTTGGGGCCCTCGCCGTCGAGCAGCGGGAACATCTCGCTGTGCTGGATGCCCTTGCCGGCGGTCAGCCACTGGACGTCGCCCCGGCCGAAGCGGGCGGCGGCACCGAGCGAGTCAGCGTGGTCGATGATCCCCTTGCGGACGTAGGTGACCGTCTCGAAGCCCCGGTGCGGGTGGGGCGGGAAGCCGGGGACCCGCTGCCCGTGGTACATCCGCCAGCCGTCCCGGCCCTCGAAGTCCATGCCGATCTCACGCCCGGCGAGCAGGGCCGGGTCGGGGCCGAGGTGGGCCCGGCCCTCGGGGTAGGCGTCGTCGTGGTGGGCGCAGAAGAGGAAGGGGTCGATGGTGGGCCACTGCGGACCCAGCGGGACGGTCTGGCGCACGGGATCGGACATGCGGACCAGGCTACGGACCGACGACAACCCCCGAACTCGGTGGGATCCGTACGAACGGTGCCTGGCACCGTTCGTACGGTCAGCGGCGGCGGTGGGGTTCGGAGTGGTCCCAGTCGGCGATGAGGGAGCGGAGGGCGGTGAGCAGGACGAGGGGCTCGTCGAGCATCGGGTGGTGGCCGGCCTCGGGCAGCTCGATCACCGGGGCGACCCGGCCCAGCTCGGCGTTCATGAACTCGCCGATGTCCCGGGTGACCAGGCCGTTCTCGCAGCGCAGGAGGGCGAAGCGGGAGACGACCCGCCCGAGGTAGGGCAGGGCGACGCCCCGGATCGACCCCCCGCCGAACTGGGCGAAGACGTTCGGGTCGAACTTCCAGCGGAACCCGCCGTCGGCGCCGGCGGCCGGGCGGAGCGACCGCCGGCCGACGTGGTCCATCACGTAGGGCAGGTAGCGCTCCTGGGGCGGGACGGTGCGGAAGCGGGCCAGCGCCTCCTCCACCGAGGCGTAGGTGCGCGACCGCCCGAAGGCCTCCTTCAACCGTGACGCCTCGACCTCGGGGTCGGGTTCGGTCACCGGCGAGTCGACGACGACCACGCCCGAGACCATCTCGGGGTGGAGGGCGGCGGTGGCGATGGTGACGAAGCCGCCCATGCTGTGGCCGACGATCACCGGCAGCCCGTCGATGCCGGCGGCGGCGGTGACGGCGACGACCTCGTCGGTCCACTGCTCGAAGCGGTAGACGTCGCGGTGGCCGCTGTCGCCGTGGCCCGAGAGGTCGACGGCGACGACCCGGCACTCGTCGGCGAAGGCGGCGGCGATGTGGGTCCACCAGTGGGCGTGGGCGCCGCCACCGTGGACGAAGACGAGGCCGCGCCGCCCGGGTGCGCCCCACGCCAGGTAGTGGATGGGACAGCCGTCGACCTCGACCACCTCGTCGGTGAACGGCACGGCCAGGTTCCGGCCGAACCAGGCCGGGGCGTCGGGGGACACGGGCACGGGGGAGCTCACGCCCGAGAACCTACGCGGCCTCTGGGTGGCCAAGAACCTGCACTGTTACTGTAAGTACCCGTGCAGGCGCCGGGGGACTCCGTGACCGACTCGCCGCCCCGGAGGCGCTACCCCCTCTGGCCGCTGACGGTGATGGCCCTGGTCTCGCTGGTCGACCAGATCGACGTCTCGGTCGCCCGGGGCGTGCTCCCGACCCTCGAGCGGGAGTGGGGCCTCAACGACACCCAGCTCGGCCTGATCGTGTCGGTCTTCGTCTTCGTCAGCACGCTGGCGGCCATCCCCGCCGGCTACGTCGCCGACCACTTCAAGCGGACCCGGGTGATCGGGTGGACGCTGCTCAGCTGGAGCGGGCTGATCCTGCTCTCGGCCACGGCCGTCAACTACGTCAACCTGCTGGTGGCCCGGGCCGCCATGGGCATCGGCCAGGCGGTCGACGACCCGGCCTCGACCTCCTACCTGGCCGACAGCTATCCGGCGCGCATGCGGGCCCGGGTGTTCTCGTGGCAGCAGGTCAGCTTCTTCGTCGGCGGCGGCATCGGGCTGGCCCTCGGCGGCGCCATCGCCGAGGGGTGGGGCTGGCGCTGGGCCTTCGCTGTGGTCGGCGTGCCCGGGGCGCTGGTGGCCTTCGCCGTGTTCGCCCTGCGCGAGCCCCGCCGGGGTGAGGCCGAGCTGCCCGAGACGATGTCGTGGGAGGAGGTGAAGGCCCTCCCGCCCCGCGAGGTCGACACGACCACCGGCGCCGAGGGCGTGTCGTTCGGCCAGTTCGTGAAGCTGGCGTCGACCGAGCTGGTCAGCCAGCTCAAGATGATCTTCGGCATCCGCACGATGCGCTACGTGCTGATCGGCGTCGGGGCCCTGCTGTTCACGGTGTCGGGCATCGGGACCTGGCTGGCCATCTACCACGACCGCTACTCGGGGCTGTCCGAGGCCCAGTCGACCGCCCTCACCGGGGTGATCCTCGGCATCGGCGGGCTGATCGGCACCCTCGCCGGCGGCTGGTTCTCCGATCGCCACCACCACCGCTGGAAGGGCGGCCGGATCGTCATCGTCGTGTACTCGGCGGTGGCCTGCGCCGTGCTCTTCATGGGCTCGTTCGCCGTCGACCTGGTCGGGTTGCGGATCTTCCTCCAGTTCGCCGGGGTCACCCTGGCCGCCGGCGCCGCCCCCGGGCTGCGGGCCACGATGCTCGACGTGGTGCCGCCCGAGTCGCGGGGGGTGGGGGCGTCGGCCATGGCCCTGACCACGTCGGTCTTCGGCCAGGCCATGGCGCCGCTGCTCGTGGGCTGGATCTCGGACGTGACCGGCTCGCTGGTGGCGGCCTTCTACATCGTCTTCCCGCCGGTGATCTTCGGGCTGCTGCTCCTGCTCCGGGCCCGGCACACCCTGGAGGACGACGCCCAGGCGATCGTCACCGCCATCTACGAGGAGAACATGAAGCTCGAGGCCGAGCGCGTCGAGCTGGGGCTGATCTCCGCCGTCGGCCAGGAGGACGGGAAGCCGACGTAGGTGTCGATCAGGAGCAGGCCGAGGTCGGGGGCGCGGGTGACGTCGGGGGGGCCGGGCCCCGCTCGACCCCGGGTGCTCGACGGCATCGAGGCCCTGGTCCGGTCGCGCACCGATGGCAAGTGAGGGCTGGCTTCACTAGGAGCCCATGACCCCTGCGAGCGATGATGTCAGGGTGGCAGACACCCCGTGGCAGAACGATGCATGCTCCCTCGTGGACGCCTTCCGGGCGGGCGAGCGATCGCCCGTCGAGGAGCTGGAGGCGACCCTCTCCGCCATCGAGGCGAGCGACCTGAACTGCTTCTCCCACGTCGACCCCGAGCGGGCCCGGCAGGCGGCGGCCGACGCCGACCTCTCGCTGCCCTTCGGTGGCGTGCCCACCGGCATCAAGGAGCTCGAGCCGGTCGAGGGCTGGCCCGACACCGGGGCCTCGCTCGTGTTCAAGGACCGCATCGCCACCCACACGATGCACAGCACCCAGCGGATGCTGACCAACGGTGGCGTCACCCCCGTCGGGCTCACCACCGCCAGCGAGTTCGGCGGCCTCAACGTCAGCGTCACCAAGCTCAACGGCGTCACCCACAACCCGTGGCGCCGGGGCAAGACGGTGGGCGGCTCGTCGGGCGGGTCGGCCTCGGCCGTCGCCGGCGGCCTGGTCAGCCTGGCCAGCGGCGGCGACGGGGGCGGGTCGATCCGCATCCCCGCCGGCTACACCGGCCTGCTGGGCATGAAGGGCACCTTCGGCCGCGTCACCCGCGGCCCCCACGCCATGAGCCGGCCCAACACGGTCGTCAACGGCAACCTGTCGCGCTCGGTGCGTGACGCCGCCCGCTTCTTCGACGTCGTCTGCGGCGTCGACCCCTACGACCCCACGTCGCTCCCCCACACCGGCAGCTACGAGGCCGGCCTCGGCACCCACGACCTGCGCGGGCTCAAGGTCGCCGTCGTCCCCAACCTGGGCGGCGTCACGCTCGAGCCCGGCGTCGAGGACCAGATCCGGGCCGAGGCCAAGCTGCTGATCGACGAGAACGGCATGGTCGAGGTCGACCTCGACGTCCGCCCGCCGAACCTGGCCGCCCAGTGGATGATGGGCAACCTGTCGACCCTCCTCGCCGAGCTCGACGACTGCTGGCCGGGCTGCGCCAAGGACCTCACCGACGAGGTCGCCATCGGGCTGTTCCTCTCGCAGGCGCTCTACAACCTGCACACCGCGGCCGCCGCCGAGGACCTGCGGGTCAAGTCCTACGTCGCCATGGCCGAGGCCTTCGGCGAGGTCGACCTGATCATCGCCGCCACCAACCCGGGCCCCGCCTTCCCCGCCGACGCCGCCACCAGCAACGCCGAGGAGGACCTGATCGACATGGCCAAGTCGAGCCAGGCCTTCCGGTACGCCTTCCGCGGCGCCCTGATGGGCACCCGGCTGGTCAGCGCCTTCGCCCCCAAGCTGCCGACCCAGCTGCTCGACTACTTCAGCCAGAAGTTCCCCGACATGGTCAACATGGGCGCCCTGACGATCATCTCGAACATCTACGGCAACCCCGCCGTGTCGATCCCGGCCGGCACCGTCGGCGGGCTGCCGGTGGGGCTCCAGGTCCTCGCCGCCCACCACCGCGACGCCCTGCTGTTCGACGTGGCCCTGGCGGTCGAGCGCAACCGCCCCTGGCCGATGGTCGCCCCCGGCATCACCGCCCCGGGCGTCGCCGCCCCTGCCTGACGAGGTTCCCGGGGGTCGGCGGGGGGCAGACTGCCGGCCGACCGACCGGGAGGACCACATGACGGACGAACCGGCGGCGCGCCCGTCGGCGACCGATGTCCTCGGCCCCAGCGCTGCGGTCGAGACGCTGGGGATCGTCGTCATCGGGTGGGCCGTGGCCGACCGCCGGCCGCTGGCCCTCGTCGCCGGCATCGCCCTGTGCGTCGGGGCCGCCGCCGGCATCGGCGCCGGTCTCGGCCGGCCCCGCCACCGGACCCGCCGGGGCGCCGCCCTCGGCCTCGGTGCCGGGCTGGCGCTGGCCGTGCTGGCGGTCGGCGCCCTCGTCGTCCAGGCCCGGTCGGTGGGCGTCGGGGGTCCCGCGGCCGACGTCGAGGGCCGGTTCGAGGCCGCCTGGGCCGCCGGCGACGCCGTGGTCGGCGCCACCTACGACACCGTGCGGGTCATCGGCGACGACGGCACCGTCGGCGGGGGCGGCGAGGCGGCGACCGGCCGCCACGTCGTGCTCCCCTCGGGCGGGGCGGCCACCGTCGACGACGGGGGCGACGTCGTGATCCGGGGCGACGACGGGGCGCTGGTCTGGCGCACGACCCTCACCGTCGACGGGCGCCCGACCGAGCGGCTCGACGTGGTCGCCGCCGACGCCGAGGACGCCGCCGTCGTCCACGCCTGCGTCGAGGGCCGGTGCGACCTGGTGGGCATCGGCGCCGACGGGCGCGAGGCGTGGCGCCGGATGGTGCCCGAGACGACGGGCGTCGGCAGCGGCCCGGTGGTGGTCGACGTCCCCGGTGAGCCGGCGCTGCGGGAGGCGCCCACCCGCCTGGTGGTGGTGGACGAGCCCGAGGCCGGCGACGCCCGGGCCGTCGAGGTCGACGTGGTCACCGGGGCCGAGGCCGACCTCGCCCCCGCCGGCGAGGTGGCGGTGGTCGGCGACGTCGTCACCATCGCCCGGGTGCGACCCGACGGCTGCGAGGTGGGCATCGTCCGGGGCGGGGCCGACGAGGAGGTGGTGGACGTGCCGTGCGCCGGCGACCGCTTCGCCACCGCCACCCCGATCGGCACCTGGGTGGTCCACCGGCAGTGGGGCACCGTGGTGGCCGTCGACGTCACCGACGGCACGGTGGCGACCACCGAGGTCGGCACCGACCACCGGGTGGCGTTCGCCGGCGAGGGCGTCCTCGTCGAGCAGGACGCCCGGCGCGTCGTGGTGCGCGATCTCGGTGACGACGCGGTCCTCGCCACCCACGCCGGGTGGGACCTGGTCGCCGGCGGCCGCGACGGCGTCGTCATGGAGCGCGAGCGGGAGTCGGGCAACCCCTTCGTCCCGGAGCGCCTGGTCGAGGTGGCGGTGGTCGACCCCGCCTCGGGCGAGGTCTGCGCCCGGGTGCGACTCGACACCCCGCTCGTGTCGGGGGCCTCGCCGCTCCCCGGCTGCCGGGCGGTGGTCACCCCGGCGAACGGCGCCTCCGTCCTGGTCGGCTAGGCGCGGTGCCCGGCGATCGCCTCAAGGTGCCAGGCACCTTGAGGCGATCGCCCGGCCTGGTCGGCTAGGCCGTCCCCCAGCCCCGGCGGACGCTGGCGGGGGCCCGGCGGGGGCCGTCGCCCCAGGCCACCAGCTGGGCGACGTACATCGGGGGCAGGTGCTCGTCGAGCGCGGCCCGGGGCAGGGCGCCGGCGAGTACGAGCGTCAGGACGCCGTGGGTCATCGCCCACAGGCGGGTGGCGGCGGCCAGGGCGTCGGTGCGGGGGACGAGCCGGTCCTCGGCCACCGCCCGCTCGACCCCGGCGACCAGCACGGCGAAGGTCATCGACGCCGCCGCCGGCGGGCGACCCCGGGCGTCGATGTCGAACATGACCCGGTAGAGGGCGGGCTCGGCCAGGGCGGCGCCGACGTAGGCCGATCCGCTGGCGACCAGGTCGGCGACGGGGTCGGCGGTGGGCTCCAGGGCGGCGAGCCGCTCGGCCAGCAAGCCGAAGGCCCGCTCCCGCACGGCGTGCACCAGCCCGGGCATGCCGTCGAAGTGGGTGTAGACGCCCATGGTCGACGTCCCGGCGGCGGCGGCCACCTTCCGCAGGGCGACCTCCTCCCCCGCCGCCAGCAGGTGGGCGGCGGCGTCGACCAGGCGCTCGCGCACGGCGGGGTCGGCGGGGCGGGGCACGGTTGCCAACATAGCATTGCAGTGCTATGCATAGCGCTGCTATCGAACGCGAGGAGACGACGCCGTGCCCGTCGAGCTGATCAACCCGCCCGGGATCCCCGAGCCGCTGGGCTACGCCCAGGTCGGCGTGGCCACCGGCGGCCGCACCGTCTACGTCTCGGGCCAGGTCGCCCGGACCGCCGAGGGCGGCCACGTCGCCCCCGGCGATCTCGCCGGCCAGGTCGAGCAGGCCTACACCAACCTCCTCGCCGCCCTGGCCGGTGCCGGCGCCACCTACGCCGACGTCGCCAAGGTGACCGTGTACGTGGTCGGCCTCACCGAGGAGAAGCTGGGCCCGTTCGTCGAGGGCGCCATGCGGGTCGCCGCCACCCACGGCATCGACCCCACCAAGCCGATGACCATGATCGGCGTCGCCGCCCTCGCCGAGCCCGACCTCCTCGTCGAGGTCGAGGCCATCGCCGTCCTCGCCTAGCGGCCCGGCGTCAGGGTGAAGTGGGCGGGGTCGGGGGCCTTGGTCCAGGCCCAGTAGTCGACCATCCGCCAGGGGCTGAGGATGCGGATGCGGCCGTGCTCGTTGCGGTACCAGCTGTTGCGGATCGACGGGTGCGACCAGATCATCCGGGACATCTCGTCCTGGACCCGGACGTCGTAGGCGTCGTGGGCCTCGGCCGTGACCTCCAGCGTCGCACCTGGGCCGGCCTCGGCCAGCAGCCCGAGGCAACCCATCACGTAGCGCACCTGGCACTCGGCGTTGAAGATGATCGACCCGCCGTGGGCCAGGTTGGTGCCGGGGCCGTAGAGCAGGAAGAGGTTGGGGAAGTCGGGGACGGTGATGCCGTAGAGGGCGGTCGGCTCGTCCCCCCACCGCTCGGACAGCACCCGCCCGCCCCGGCCCTCGATCCGCATGGGCCACAGGTAGCGGTTGGCGTGGAAGCCGGTGCACCAGACGATGACGTCGACCTCGTGGAGGGTGCCGTCGGCCGTGCGGATGCCCCCCGGCTCGACGGCTTCGATCGCCTCGGTGACGAGGTCGACGTCGGGCCGGGTGAGGGCGCCGAGCCACGAGCCGTTGTCCTGGAGCGTCCGCTTGCCGAGGCAGACGTAGTCGGGCACGACCTTGGCGGCGAGGTCGGCGTCGTCACCGACCTGGTCGACCATCCACTGGGTGAAGACCTCCCGGGCGGCGTCGTTGATCTCGCTGACGGCCCGGTCCTGGTGCGGGTAGTCGGGGTCGATCCGCATGGCCTCGAGCCCGCCGTCGCACGCCGGCCAGAACAGCAGGAAGCGGTACCAGCGGCCGTAGAAGGGCAGGTGGCGGAGGGCCCACGTCATCCCCGCCGGCACGGTCGCGTGGTAGATCGGGTTGGGGAACATCCACGGCGCCGAGCGCTGGAACACGGTCACGTGGGCCGCATCGGGGGCGATGGTGGGGACGATCTGGAAGGCGCTGGCGCCGGTGCCGACCACGGCGACCCGGCGGCCGGCGACGTCGAGGTCACCCCAGCGGGCCGAATGGACGGCCGTGCCGGCGAAGGTCTCGACGCCGGGGATGGCGGGCACCTTGGGCCGGTTCAGCTGGCCGACGGCGCTGACGACGACGGCGGCCTCCAGCGTGGCCTCGGCGCCGTCGGCGGACCGGGTGGTGACGGTCCAGCGGCCGTCGTCGGACCACCTCGCGGCCACCACCTCGGTGTCGAAGCGGATGTGGCCCGTGACGTCGTGGTCGGTGGCGGCCCGCTCGAAGTAGGCCTGGAGCTCGGGCTGCTGGGCGAACAGCTCGGTCCACTCGTCGTCGGGCTGGAACGAGTAGCAGTAGAAGTGGTTGCCGACGTCGACCCGGCAGCCCGGGTACGTGTTCTCGTGCCACGTCCCCCCGACCCGCGGGTTCTTCTCGACGATCGTGTAGGGCACGCCGGCCTGCCCCAACCGGATCCCGGCCAGCAGCCCGGCCATGCCCGCCCCGATGACGACGACCGGCAGCGCCTCCGCCGCCCCGTCCCGGGTGAGCGCCGGGGGCACCACGGCCCGCTGGTCGACGCCATCGAGCTCCAGCTCCTCCAGCAGCAGCGGCACGTACTCGGGCGGCACCGGCCCGGCGACGAGCGCCTCCATGATCTCGTGGACCAGCTCGGGCCCCGGCGGGGCCGGCAGGACGTGGCCCCCGTCGCGGTACGCCGTGATGGCCGCCAGCGCCCGGGCCCGGACGACGGCCTGGTCCTCGGGGCTCATGAACCCCTGGATCTCGTTGATGTAGATCCCGACCGGCTTCGGGTCGTCGCGGATCCACGCCGGGTCGCCGGTCAGGTGCACCATCGACGCCAGCAACGCCGGGATGCTCACGTCCTCCAGGTGGGCGGCGATCTCCTCGTCGGTCTCGGTGATGGGCCGGCCGGCGTGACGGTTGCGGCTCACGAGAGGCGGACCGGGACCTTCTTGTACGAGTTGTTGAGGTTCGACCGGAGCCGCACCGGGTCGCCCGTGGGCTCGATCGTGGGGAAGGCGGCCAGCAGCTCCTCGAAGAAGATGCGGCCCTCCAGCCGGGCCAGGTGGACCCCGAGGCAGAAGTGCTCGGCGATGCCGAAGCTCAGGTGCGGGTTGGGCGAGCGGGTGATGTCGAAGACATGGGGGTCGGCGAAGACGGCGGGGTCGCGGTTGGCGGCCGTGTAGTACATCGCCACCTTGTCGCCCGCCGCGATCGCCTGCCCGCCGAGCACGGTGTCCTCGCTGGCCGTGCGCCGGAAGTAGTGGAGCGGGTTGGCCCAGCGCAGGATCTCCTCGACGGCCCCGGCGATCAGCGTGCGGTCGGCCCGCAGCGCCGCCATCTGCTCGGGGTGGGCGAGGAGGGCGAGCAGGCCGGAGCTGAGCATGGTCTGGGTCGTGTCGTTGCCGGCGGTGACGAGCTGGACGAAGAACGACCCGAAGTCGACGTCACCCATCTGCGTGCCGCCGAAGTCGCCGTCGAGGATGAGGGTGGTGAGGTCCTCCCGCGGCGGCTGGGTGCGGCGCTCGGCGGCGAAGCCGATGGCGTACATCGCCATCTCGATCGAGGCGCTGTGGTCGACCTCGCCGACGACGTCAGGGTCCTGCCCGGAGGTCTGCCGCTCGGCCAGGGTGTGGAGCAGGGCCCAGTCGGCCTCGGGGAGGCCCATCAGCCGGCCCATCACCTGGGTGGGGATGTGGGCGGCGACGTCGTGGACGAAGTCGACCTCGCCCTTCTCGGCGGCGTCGGCCAGCACCTTCCGGGTGAGGTCGCGGATCTGGTCCTCCATCCCGGCGATGACCTTGGCCTTGAAGCTGTCGGCCAGCGGCTTGCGGTAGGTCAGGTGCCGCGGCGGGTCCATGGCCAGGAGCATCCCGCGCATCATCTCCAGCGAGTCGGGCGGGAGGTCCTCCAGCACGACCCCGCCCCGGGTGGCGCTGAACAGCACCGGCTCGCGGGCCACCTTCACCACGTCGGCGTGGCGCAGCACGGCCCAGAACCCCGGCTCGCCGTCCACGTCCTCCGACCCCGCCCCCCGCCCTGAGGGGGCCGGCTTCGTCGGCGCCGGTCCCAGCTGCCAGGCGACCGGGGTCGTCTCCCGCAGGGCGTCGATGGCGGCGTGGGGGACGCCGGCGGCGAACGTCGCCGGGTCGGCGAGCCGCAGCGTCGAGCTCTCGACGGCGCTCACGAGACGAGGACCGGCGGGCGGCCGAAGCCCTCGGCCTCGGCCAGGGCGAGGTACACCTCCAGCGTCCCGGGCCCGTCGAACACGCTCTCGACGTTGCCGTCGGCGTCGAGGTTCATGTTGACGCCGTACATCTGGAACCACACGTGGGTGTCGGGCTCGAGGCACTCCAGGGTGTGCACCGAGCCGGCCGGTTCGTAGAGGAACGACCCGGCCCGGTTCACGTCCTGCGGGTACTCGCGGTAGTGCCAGGCCCCCGAGGTCGTGTAGGCGTAGACGGGACCCGTGTGGCGGTGGGTCGGCACCGCGTAGCCGGGCTGGAAGACGTTCTCGACGATCCAGAGCCCGAGGCCGGTGTCGACCTGGATCACCTTGAGCTTGTTGCCCCCGCCGATGTCGACGAAGGGCAGGTCGTCGGCCCCCCGGTGGGTGGCGTCGGCGGTGGGCGTGGCCAGCGTGCTCATGGGATCCTCCGGCTCGGCTGCCCGCCGATCATGACCCAGGACTGGACACGTGTCCACGGTCACCTGACGGCCCGTCAGGTCGGCGCTGGTCAGGCGGCGACGCCCACCCGCTGGCGCTCCTCGGCGCTGAGGGCGGCGGACCAGCGCCGGTAGAGGTCGACGGCGTCGGGGTGGGCGGCGCGGAAGCGATCCATCAGCGCCTCCAGCGAGACGTCGGGGGCCTTGGCCCACAGCGCCGGCATGGCCACCGTCTCCTCGTGGTCGAGGTGGAGGAGGTTGCGGGCCGCCATCCGCTGGTAGGCCCGGAAGAGGTCGGTGATGCCGTCCGGGGTGACGGGGGCGTCGAGCCGGCGGTCGAGGGCGTCGAGGGCGGCGTCGAGCTCGACGTGCTGGGCGGCCAGCTCGGCCTCGACCCCCGGGGCCAGGCGGGCGAGGAGGGGGTGGATGAACTCGTCCTCGTGGGCGGCGTGGGACCGCAGCTCGGCAAGGACCGACCGGACGACGAGGAGGTCGTCGGGCAGCCGGTCGGGGTCGGTGGCCGACAGGACGGTGCCGCCGTGGGCGACGGCGAGGCGGAGGGCCTTGTGGGGCAGCGAGTAGAGGTCGATCCGGGGCATGCCCGACGGTCGCGCTTTGACAACGTGTTGTCAACTAGGGTCCGGGGCATGGACGAGCTCGCCCTCCTCGTCGCCGACGTCTTCGAGTGCGCCGGCGCCCTCCGCCGCCACGGCGACCGGATCGCCGCCGTCGCCGGGCAGACCCAGGCCCGCTGGCAGGTCCTGAGCGTGGTGTCCGCGGGCGACTGGACGGCGTCGAGCGCGGCCCGGCGGCTCGGCGTGACCCGCCAGGCCGTCCAGCGGGTGGCCGACGCCCTCGTCGCCGACGGCCTGGTCACGGCCGCGCCCAACCCCCGCCACCAGCGCGCCCCCCTCCTCCGCCCGACCGCCGCCGGCCGCCAGGCCCTCGCCGCCATCACCGCCGCCTCGCAGCCCTGGCAGCGCGCCGCCGGCGCCGGCATCGACCCCGCCGACCTGGCCACCACCCGCCGCGTCCTCCAGGCCCTGACCGCCCGGGCCGACACCGCCGCCCCGGCCTGACCCGCCCCGCCCCGCCCGTTCTGAGGCGCCAGCGCACCGTCAGCTGCCCCGGCCCGCCTCAGAACGACGCCGCCCCGTTCTGAGGCGCCAGCGCACCGTCACCTGCCCCGGCCCGCCCCAGAACGACGCCATCCCGTCCTGAGGCGTGGGGGCGCCGGCCGGAAGCACCCGCCCGCCTCAGAACGACGCCGTCCCGTTCTGAGGCGTGGGGGCGCCGGCCGGGGGCACCCGTGCGCCTCAGAACGGCTCTGGACACCTGTCCAGATGAGCGTGGCAGACTCCCGACGCATGAGCCACCCCGGCATCGACGTCATCCGCAGCCTGCTCGGCGAGCGGGCCACCACGCCTCAGACCGTCGAGGAGCGCCGGGCCAGCCTCGAAGCCCTGGCCGGCGGCGTCCCCTCCCCCGACGGCGTCACCGTCGAGCCCCTCACCCTCGCCGGCCGCCCCGCCGAACGCTCGACCCCCGAGCAGGTCGACGGGCCGGGCACGATCCTCTACCTCCACGGCGGCGCCTACGTCAGCGGCTCGCTCGCCACCCACCGGGCCCTCAGCGGCCGGCTGGCCCTCGCCGCCGCCCGACCCGTCGTCGCCCTCGACTACCGCCTCGGCCCCGAGCACCGCTTCCCGGCCGCCGTCGACGACGCCGTGGCCGCCGCCGTCGAGCTGGCCGCCGACGGCGGGCCCCTGGCGGTGGCGGGCGACTCGGCCGGGGGCGGGCTGGCCCTCGCCACCCTCGTCGCCCTGCGGGACCGGGGGGCGGTGCGCCCGGCGGCCGCCTGGCTGGCCTCGCCGTGGGCCGACCTGACCCAGTCGGGCGCCACCTACGACACCCGGGTCGACGTCGACCCGATGCTCCGCCGCGAGGGGCTCACCGAGGCCGCCGGCGACTACCTCGGCGACGGTGACCCGACCGACCCGCTCGCCTCCCCCATGCTCGCCGACCTGGACGACCTCCCCCCGGTGCGGATCGACGTCGGCGACGCCGAGGTCCTGCTCGACGACGCCGTGGTCACCGGGCACCGCATCGAGGAGGCCGGCGGCACCGCCGCCGTCGTCGTCTGGCCCGACATGATCCACGTCTTCCCGGCCTTCCCCGCCGACCTCGTCCCCGAGGCCGACGAGTGCCTCGCCGCCGCCGGCGCCTTCCTGGCCCAGCACCTCGCCACCGCCGCCCAGGGGGTCGGATCGTGAAGGACCTCGTCGGCAAGGTCGCCGTCGTCACCGGCGCCGGCAGCGGGATCGGCCGGGCCCTGGCCCAGCGGTTCGCCGCCGAGGGCATGCGGGTCGCCCTGGCCGACGTCGACCCCACCGGGCTGGGCGAGACGGGCCGGCTGCTGGTCGAGGCCGGCACCGACCCCGGCGCCCTCCTGGCCCAGCCCACCGACGTGCGGCTGGAGGCCGAGGTCGACGCCCTGGCCGACCGGGTGTACCGGGAGTGGGGACGGGTCGACGTGCTCTGCAACAACGCCGGGGTGTTCGTGGGCGGGTTCCTGTGGGAGCGACCGGCCGCCGACCTCGAGTTCGTGCTCGGCGTCAACGTGTGGGGGATCCTCCACGGGATCCGGGCCTTCGTGCCCCGGATGATCGCCGCCGGCGGGCCCGGCCACGTCGTCAACACCTGCTCGATCGCCGGCCTGCTCGGGACCCCGTTCGCCGGGCCCTACACGGTGTCGAAGTTCGCCGCCCTGGCCGCCACCGAGACCCTCGCCAACGACCTCGCCGCCGCCGGCTCGGAGATCAAGGTCACCGCCCTGTGCCCGGGCATGGTGCGGACGGCGATCGCCAGCACCATCGACGAGCGCCGCCCCGCCGACCTGCGCACCGACGTCACCGAGGACCAGGCGTTCGTCAACGACGTGATCGTCGACGTCACCGCCCAGGGCATCGACCCGGCCGACGTCGCCCGCATGGTCGTCGACGCCGTCCGCGACGAGACCTTCCTCCTCCTGACCCACCCCCACCACGCCCAGGCGCTGCGGGACCGGGCCGAGCAGCTCGCCGCCGGCCACCTCCCCCCACGCGGCGACTTCACCTAGAGCCTGTCCTGTCGTTCAGACCTGGCCCGTGACTGCGACCAGTTTCATGAGAACCGGCTCAGCGGTTCCGGCGCGGTCAGGTCGCGCCCACGCGACCCCACCGCGCCAGAACGACCTCGCCCGACTTCCGACACGGCCAGGTCGCGCCCACGCGACCTCACCCGACAAGAACCAGTTCTTGTAGCGGGGCGTCGCGACCGAGGGCGACCCCTCAGCGCCGCCTGCAGGACACGCTTTCAGCGTTCGGCCCGACCGGATCCCACGGCGCCCGGCGGGTCGGTGATCGGGTCAGGTGACCTCGCAGCCGATGCCGTCCTTGTCGGCGTCGCGGGCCGGGTTGGCGTCGTAGAGCGCCTTGTCGACGTGCGGCGCCTTCTTGAGCGGCGGGCCGATCTGCACGTAGCCGGGCCGGGCGATGCCGCCGGGGTACACCGTGCGGACCTCGGCGCAGTTCTTGAACACCCGCGGCGGCTGGCACGCCGAGATCCCGCTGGCGGCGAGCGCCACGGCGGCCGCGACGACGATCGTTCGCATCAGAGCTTCCTCCCCTGCACCCGCACCCTGCGGGTCGGACGACAGCGTACGCCAGGTTCGAGCCTGCCCCCAAGGCAGGACTTCAACAGTTCGTTGAGCGACCCCGTGCGACTGTCACAGGGGTCGCGTAGGGTCCGGGGTGGCGTCGGCGGAGGTGGAGTCCGCTCACCCGTGGCCCGCCGTTCACGCGGAGGCCCCGGCATCGAAACCCGCTCTCCCTACCGTCGAGGCCGACATCCCCCGAACCCCCGAGGTCCAGCTCCATGCTCCGTCCCGGCCGGAGGGCCTTGTCCGCCCTCCTCCTCTGCGGCGCGTCCATCGGCGCGCTGACCATCGCACCCACCCCGGCATCCGCCGCCCCCGTCCAGATCCAGCTGCTGGGCATCAACGACTTCCACGGTCGCCTCCAGGCCGACACGACCGCCGGCGTCCCCGGTGTCGCCAAGCTGGCCACCCTGGTCGAGACGGTCAGCGCCGAGGCGCCCACGTCGTTCGCCTCGGCCGGCGACAACATCGGCGCCACGCCCTTCGTCTCGGCCGTCGCCCAGGACCAGCCGACCATCGACGTCCTCAACGCCATGGGCCTCGACGTCACGGCCGTCGGCAACCACGAGTTCGACCAGGGCTTCGACGACCTCGAGGGCCGGGTCATCCCCGCCTCGAGCTTCCCCTACCTCGGCGCCAACGTGCGCTACGAGGCCGACGGCGAGCGGGCCCTCGACGCCTACGCCGTCGTCGACGTGGGCGGGGTCGACGTCGGCTACGTCGGTGTCGTCACCGAGGAGACCAGATCGCTGGTGTCCCCCGACGGCATCGCCGAGCTGACCTTCACCGACCCGGTGGCCGAGGCCGAGGACGTCGCCGCCGACCTGAAGGACGGCAACCCCGCCAACGGCGAGGCCGACGTCGTGGTCGTGCTCGCCCACGAGGGCGCCGCCTCGGAGAACGTCGACTCGATCGCCGAGCTCCAGGCCGACCCGGTCTTCGGCGAGTTCGTGGCCATGAGCGCCGACGTCGACGCCATCTTCAGCGGCCACACCCACCAGGCCTACGCCTTCGACGTGCCCATCCCGAACACCGACCGCACCCGGGCCGTCGTGTCGACCTCGGAGTACGGCAAGCGGCTGGGGCGGGTGAAGCTCACCGTCGACCCGGCCACCGGCTCGGTCGAGACCGACGTCGTCGAGCTGCTCGACCCCACCGCCTCGGCCGAGAACCCCGACGTCAAGGCGATCGTCGACGAGGCCGCCGCCGAGTCGGCCCAGCTCGGGTCGATCCAGGTCGGCACGATCGACGCCGACATCCTCCGCTCGCCCGACCGCAACACCGAGTCGGACCTGGCCAACCTGATCGCCGATGCCCAGCTGGCGTTCACGAGCGCCCCGGACCGGGGCGACGCCGACCTCGCCCTGATGAACCCGGGCGGCATCCGCCAGGACCTCTTCTACGCCGCCGTCGCCAACCGGCCGGGCGACGGCCCCGGCGTGGTGACCTACAGCGAGGCCTTCGACGTCCAGCCCTTCGCCAACACGGTGACCACCCAGACCTTCACCGGGGCCCAGATCGAGCAGGTGCTGGAGGAGCAGTGGCAACCCGCCGACGCCTCCCGCCCGTTCCTCTTCCTCGGCATCTCCGAGGGCTTCAGCTACACCTACAACCCGGCCGCGCCGAAGGGGTACCGCATCAACGACGGCTCGCTGATGCTCGACGGCGTGCCCATCGACCCGGCGGGCCAGTACCGGGTCACCACCAACTCCTTCCTCGCCGCCGGGGGCGACAACTTCTTCACCCTCGGCGAGGGCACCGACCCCTTCACCCTCGGCGAGACCGACCTGACCGCGCTGCGGGCCTACCTGGAGTCCTTCAGCGGTCCCGTCGAGGTCGACCGTGAGCCCCGCACCGCCGTGGCCGTCCCCGAGGAGCCGGACCTCACGCCGTTCGACGCCGTGGCCGACGCCGTGACCCAGCAGTTCACCGACATCGCCGGTCGGGCGCCGAGCGCCGACGAGCAGCGCAGCTGGGAGGTCGGCATCTACACCGGCGCCCGCACCATCGAGCAGATGGTGCTCGAGCTCCAGGTCGTCGACCTGCGGGACCCGGCGGCGCAGATCACCCGGCTCTACCTCGGCCTGTTCCGGCGGGCCCCGTCGGTGGCCGACCTCGGCTACTGGGTCGACCAGATGGCGAAGGGCCGGTCGATCAACAGCGTCACCGCCTTCTTCGCCCGCTCGGCGGAGTTCCGATCGCTGTACGGCAACGCCACCGACGAGGAGTTCGTCGAGCTGGTCTACGAGAACGTCCTGGGCCGCTCGGCCTCGGCCGCCGACCTCGACTTCTGGCTGGGCGAGCTCGACCGGGGCGTGCCCCGGCACCGGGTGTTCCTCCTCTTCTCGGAGTCCCGTGAGTTCCGCAACGCCAGCACCGCCACCCTCAAGGTGATCGACCTCTACCTCGCCATGCTGGAGCGGAGCCCCCGCCGGGCCGAGGTCGCCGAGATCACCGCCGGCCTCAAGACCGGCGAGCTCACCCTCACCGACCTCATCACCGACATCCTCCACTCCGACGCCTACGCCACCCGCGTCAACCCCGCCCCACCCATGTAGCCCCGCTCGCGGGGGCCGGCCGGCGGACCGGCCCCCGCCCCGGCGTCCGTCGGGTGGTCAGCTGGCGCGCAGCCGCTCGAAGGCTCCCGGCCAGACGAGGGTGACGCCGACGGCGTCGGCCAGGTCGACCCACGAGGGGTCGCTCGGCTCCCGCTCGGTGACGAGCACAGCTTCGGTCGTGCCCGATTCGTCCTGGTGCAGGAGGTGGCGGTAGCGAAGGACCTGGCCGAGTCCCAAACGGAGTTGCTTCTCCTCGTTCGCCGACGTGACGCTCTTGACCTCGGCGACATATGTGGTCCCGCCTTGTCGCCACGCCAGGTCGAAGTACGGCTCAGCCGGCTTGGGCGACCGGGGTTCGATCCCGCGGGCCCGCAACCAAGTGGCCAGAGCGTTCTGTGTCCGAGCGTGACCCCGGATGCCCCGTTCGACGAGCGCCGGATCCACGGCAAAGGGGTCGCGTTCCGAGGACGCCGCGGTCTCGTCCGCCCACCGGTAGTCGTCGCCTACGTCGATCATCCCGGAGGGGGTGGCTCGGCCCGAGAGATCGCCCATCACCTCCCCGACCGCCTGACCCAGATCGGGGAAGAGGTCGATCAACCGGCGTGGCACCTTGACCAGGTACCCCTGCTGCGGTCGTACGGGCCGCTTCTCCGAGAGAGCGAACGGGAAGTAGCTGCGGCCCCGGCCGAGTGCCTCCACCTCCGCTGCCGCGGCTCGAAGCTGCGCCTCGCCGGCACGGAACTGCTCCAAGTCGATCGGGTCCCGGAGGTACGTGAAATGCTCGAGGGCCAGGCGGAACCCAGGACGTCGGTACGGCTCGACCCCTGCGGCCCGGGCCACGGCGCCATGCGATGCCCAGACGATGTCCTCCTCCCAGGGCAGCCCCGCTGCGACCGAGAGGGCGACGACTGCCTTGTCCGGCTTGTAGTAGTGGAGGACGACATCGCCGGGTTGGACCTGCGTCACCAGGGTGTAGCTCCAGTACGGCCGCCCGTTGTCGTAGGTCTGCGGAGCCTTGAGGTCCACACCGAGATCGGCCCGGTCGGTGATCTCCATCCAGTAGATCTCGTCCGGCCGGCCCTCCCACCACGACATACCTCCGTGGTAGCACGCCCGTGGGTTGTAGGCCCGCCAGGCTCAGAGGAGCCACCAGCGCTGCCGACATGTGCACCTGCTGGGCACGCCGCTCGACCGCGAGGCCCTCGACGCCGCCCTGTCGCTGGTGGTCGCCGGCTAGGCCCCGCCGACGATGCGGCGGACGAGGTCGTCGACGACGGCCTCGACCGGCTCGGCCGCCCCGGCGTGGATCGACGGGGTGAGGCGGTCGAGCACCAGGCCGTCGATGGCGTAGTGGAGCAGCTCGACCTCGCGGGCGCCACCGGGCAGGCCCCGCCCGACGTGGAAGGCGACGTCGCCCTGGTAGCCGGTGGCCAGCGTCCGCCCCAGGCTGTCGGCCAGCTCGGGGTGGCGGGTCGCCTCCAGCCGCAGCTCGAGCAGGGCGATGGTGAGCTCGGGGGCGGCGAGGACCCGATCGGCGATGTCACGCACGTAGGCGGCGACCAGGTCGACCGAGACCGGCTCGACCGCGAGGGGGTCGAGCCGCTCGGGGCCGGGGGTGAGCCGCTCGAAGATCCGCTCGCCCAGCGCCGCCAGCAGGGCGCCCCGGGTGCGGAAGTAGTTCGACGCCGTGCCGGTGGGGACGCCGGCCTCGGCGTCGACGGCCCGGTGGGTGAGGCCCCGGGCGCCGGCGGCGGCGAGGACCCGGAGGCCGGCATCGGCCAGGTCGGCTCGGCGGGTGGGGTTGGGCGGCACGGTTGACACCCTAGCCACCTTCCACTACACCTGTCGCTGTTGACCACGACAGATGTCGTAGTCCATGACGAGGAGGCCCCGTGCCGTCGATCCCCCAGTTCTCCGCCACCGTCTTCGCCACCGACACCGTCGCCGTGCGCGACTTCTACGTCGACCTGTTCGACCTCGACGTCTCGAGCGACGTCGGCTGGTTCACCTCGCTGCGCCGGGGCGACGCGCCCTGGGAGGTGTGCGTCTGGGACCCGGGCCACGAGTCGGTGCCCGCCGCCGTCCGCGCCTCGGCCGCCGGGGCCGCCCCGCTGCTGGCCTTCGTGGTCGACGGTGCCGAGGCCGTCGATGCGGTCGTGCGGGCCGCCCGCCAGCGCGGCGCCGAGGTGATCGCCGACGCCGTCGACGAGCCGTGGGGCCAGCGCCACGCCTTCGTGCGCGACCCGGCCGGCACCGTGGTCGACGTCGTCGCCTTCATCGCCCCCGACCCGGCCTGGCTCGCCGCCAACGGGATCGACCCCGAGGCCGTGCCGGCGGGCTCCTAGGGCGTTCCGTGCGACCGCCTCAAGGTGCCTGGCACCTTGAGGCGGTGGGCGACCCAGCGGGCGCCGACGTCGACGAAGCCGCGCCGCTCGTACCACCGGCGGGGCCAGTCCTCGGCCCGGGCGAACAGCCAGACCAGGTCGCAGCCGGCGGCCCGGGCCCGGGCCACGGCGTCGACCAGGAGGGCCGAGGCCAGGCCCCGCCCCCGGTGGCCGGGGTCGCAGAGGACGGCCTCGATCGCCGCCGTGGCCCCGTCGATGCGGAGCTGGGCGCCGGCCACGGGGACCCCGTCGGGGCCGAGGACGGCCAGGTCGACGACCCGCAGGTGGGCGTCGCCGAAGGCCTCGCGCCGGAGCAGGTCGGCGATGGCGGCCTCGGGGACGCCGGGCAGGTCGCGCCGCCACGCCGGGGCCCACAGTCCGGCCATCACCTCGCTCGTCACGGGGACGACGGTGACCCCGGCGGGCCCGGCCACCACGGCGTCGGGGGCGAGGGCGAGCACCCGCTCCTCGTCGGTCTCCCAGCCCTCGAGGTCGACCGGCGGGCTGTCGACCACGATCCGCCGGTGGCGGGCGTCGGCCAGCACCTCGTCGGCGGCGGCCTCGATGACGGCGGCCGGCGGGGCGCCGTCGAGCCACACCATGTTGTGCTCGTAGGACGCCGGCACCCGTGGGTCCCGGGTGCCCATGCCCCCGGCGACGGGCACGAGGATCGGCGCCCGCCGCTCGCCGAGGCTGCGGTCGAACCACCGGGCCCGGGCCAGGGCGTCGGTGGGCGCCGGGAGGCCGGTCGGCTCGGCGAAGGCGCCGTCGGGGCCGGGCCGCCAGGGCACGACGCTGGTCACGGCGGCCACCGGGAGCGGGCCGTACAGGTGCGGGAACCGCATCGACGCGGGGTCGGTGGGGACGCCCGGCTCCCACCGCACCTCGGCGTCGAGCCGCTCGGGGTCGACCACCAGGAGCAGCAGGTCGTCGCGCCCGGCGTAGAGCCGGTTGGCCGGCAGGGCGACCTGGTCGGGGCGGGACAGGTGGACGAACCCCTCGGTGCGCAGCGACGGCGTGACGTGGCTGCCGGCGGCGAGGGCGACCCGCCACGGCGCGGCCGTCGTGATGTGGAGGAGCACGTCGCCAACCTACGGCGGGTGCGACGATGCCTCATGCCCCCGCTGCGGAGCGAGCGCCAGCAGGCGACGGTCGACGCCCTGCTCGACGCCGCCCTCGCCCACCTGCGGGCCCGGGGCAACGACGGGCTGACCGTGCGGGCCGTGGCCGAGCGGGCCGGCGTCACCCACACCACGGCCTACGCCTACTTCGACTCCCGTGACCACCTGGTCGCCACGCTCTACCAGCGGCAGGTGGCGGCGCAGGGCACCGACCCGATCGAGCCCGCCGCCCCCGTCGGCGACCGGGTGCGCGCCGCCCTGGCCGGACCGGGGCGGGCGGCCAGCGCCGACCCCGCCCTGGCCCGGGCCGGCCTCGGCGCCCTCTTCACCGACGAGCCCGGGGTGGTGGCCGTGCGCGACGCCCTCGGCGCCCACGTGGTCGAGCGGATCGTCGCCGCCCTCGGCCCCGAGGCCACCCCGCTGGCCGTCGAGGCCCTGTCGCTCGCCTACAGCGGGGCCATGCTCCAGGCCAGCATGGGCTACCTCCCCTTCGCCGCCGTGGTCGACCGCCTGGCCGCCCTGGCCGAGGCCCTCACCCCCGGGGGCTGAGCCCGATCTCGACCGGGGTGCCGCGGTCGGCGAAGGCGAAGGTGGCGCCGGTGCTGAACCGGGTGAGGGCGACCTCGTCGGCCTCGGGGGCGGGCTCGTCGTCGGTGACGACCTCGACCACCAGGGCGTCGTCGTCGGCGGCGAGCACGTCGGCCCGCAGCCGGGCGTCGACGCCGCGCAGGAGGGCGTCGAGCGGCTCGGTGTGGTCGGCGTCGATCAGGCTCGGCCACGCCCCGTCGGCGGTGGCCCCGTCACCGCGGCCCAGGCGGAGCACGAGGCGGTCGTCGAGCGTGACGGTGACGTCGACGTAGGCCGCCGGCAGCAGCGCCGGGTGCAGCAGCAGCACTTGGGCGGCGCCGTCGAGGTCGGCGGGCAGGGCGAGGGCGGCGCGCAGCCGCTCGGAGGTGAGCCCGGCGATCCCGGCCAGCTGCTTGCGGGCGATCGACCGCACCTGGTCGTCGTCGGCCCCGCGGGCCCGCAGCGCCTCCTGGTACGAGAGGGCGAGCAGGTGGCCCTGGAGGCAGACCTCCTCGGCCGTGCGCACGAGAGCCGACGGCGCCCAGTCGGCGAAGCGGAGGTCGTCGAGCAACGGCCCGGCGTAGTCGGTGCGGCCCTCCTCGGTCGGGTCGATGGCGGTCAGCGTCGCCCGGGCGGCGTGGGTCCGGCCCATCCGCTCGGCGATGGCGGGGATGGGCAGCGGCTCGTGGTCGGCGGCGATGGTGACGGTCCAGGCGCAGTGCGGGTGGCGGTCGGCCGGGGTGCGGGGCGGGCGGTGGACCGGGCGGACCTGGGCCCGGACGTTGGTGGCGATGGCGGTGGCGTCGAAGGTCGGGTCCTCGATGTCGTGGCACATGGCCACCACGAAGTCGTCACCCATGGGCTCGACGTCCATCAGGGCGCCGCAGTGGTCGAGGTGGAACTCGCCCCGGTCGTGGTCGTGGACGACGTAGCGGAAGTCCATGAACTGCGGCGGCGCCCCGACGTCGAGCTGCATCCCCTTGAAGATGACCTCGACCGAGTCGCCCTCGAAGCCGAGCGCCCGCTGCATCCGCTTGGTGTAGACGGGGCTGGCGCCCATCCACTCCTCGATGGCGATGTCCCGCATCCCCTCCAGCCCGAAGGCGGAGATGGCGTGGGGCATCCCGGCCCGGTCGATCAGGTGCCCGGCCAGCAGCAGCTCGGGGAGGAGGGTGGCCAGCTCGGGCGGCGTGAGGTCGCCGAGACGGCGGGGCCGGGTCACGGACCAAGTCTTACACCTGTAAACGTTGGCCGCGCCCTACCGTCCCGCCATGCGAACGGGCACGTGTGGCAGCTGCGGCGGGACCGAGGTCTACGCCGCCCGGAACGGTCTGGGTCTGGGCGAGGGGGCGAAGATCGCCCTCCGGGGCCACGTCGAACCGGGGTTCCGGGGCGCGCTCCCCCGCCACGTCACCGACGACGTCTGGACCTACACCTGCGCCGGCTGCGGGCTGACCGAGATCCGGGTCCACGACCCGGCCGCCCTCGCCTTCATCCGCCAGAGCTGGGTGCGGGTGACCGGCTAGCGCTCCAGGGCGGCGCGGTCCCACCCGGCGGCGTCGGCCGCCGCCGCGTAGGTCGACTGGAGGAAGGCGAGCAGCACGGCGTCGGGATCGGCCGCCGTCCGCACCGCCTCGTAGGGCAGGACGAACTCGGCCAGGTCGTCGTCCCAGCGGGCCTCGGCCGGATCGACCGCGGTCGACCGGAAGCCGTCGGGCTCGGGGTAGGCGTAGGAGTAGAAGACGCCCTCGGTCCCGCCGCCGGGCCAGAACCCGGCGCTGCTGACCTCGTGGCTGTAGGCCTCGTGCATGACGTGGGGCCCGCAGTTGGGGGCGCCACCGGGGTGGGGCGGGGCGTCCCGGCCCGAGAAGCGGGTGACGGCCAGGTCGAGGGCCCCCCAGAACAGGTGGACCGGGCTGACCTTGCCGAGGAAGCGGCTGCGGAACTCGGTGAAGACCCGGTCCATCTGCACCAGCGCCAGCCAGAAGCGGCGGACGGCGCCCGGGTCGTAGGCGGCGTGCTCGGTGTCGGTGCTGAACGGGACGGCGCCGGGGATCTCGACCGGCATGTCCCACGTCTCGGTGGCCAGCCCCATCCCGCCGAGGATCTCGTGGAAGGTGGCGTGGAAGGCGGCCGTCGTCATCGGCTCCAGGCCGAAGCCGCCCTCGGCCCCGTCGGTGGTGCTGATGCGGAGCATCGGGACGTCACGCAGGTCGAACCGGATCTCGAAGCTCCGGCCGCCGTCGGGGATGAGGCCGGTGGTGAGGCCCTCGGCGGTGACGTAGAGCGGGACGTTCCACCAGTGGCTGACCAGCGGGGTGCGGGCCATGCGGACCTTGCCCACGATCTGGGTCCAGAGGATGAAGGTGTCCTGCGTGGCCTTCCAGTCGGCCAGCTCGGGCCAGCCGCCGGCGCTGCTCACGACACCGGCCCGTTCGGCTCGTCGGGGTGGTGGGTGCGCCAGGCCTCCAGCCACGCCTTCACGACGTCGCCGAAGTGCGACGGGTTGTAGACGTCCTCCTCGGAGGCCCACAGGCCGTCGCCGGCGTAGACCAGCCGGGTCCAGTTGGCGCCCTCGTAGACCCGGCCGTCGCCGGGGTCGACGAAGCGGTTCTCGACCTGGCCGACGATCCAGCCCTGCTCCTCGTCGACCGTGTACCAGTCCCACGGGAACAGCTGCATGTGGCTGATCGGCCACGGCCTCATCGTCGCCGTGATCCACTCGAGCACCGCCTCGCGGCCGTGGAACTCGCCGTAGAGGTGCTCGACGTAGTGGACGTCGGGGACGAAGCACTCGACCCACGGGCGCCAGTCGCCGGTGGCCCCGGCCCGGTTGGCGGCCTCCTGGTAGCGGGCGAACGCCTCCTCCATCTCGGTGCGGGGGAAGGGGGGCATCGACGGTCTCCGGGAGGACGCGGACGGGGCGGCGATCAACCTAGGTCGATCGCCGCCCCGCTGCGCCGGGGAAGGTGCCGTCGTCAGGCGGTGGCGTGGTGGCCGGTGGTGGGCGGGTGGGTGGCCGAGCTGGGGGCGGCGCTGGCGGCCCGAGCCGAGCGGCCCTCGGGCGCCGGGCCGGGGAGGGTGCGGGCCTGGGCCCAGGTGATCGTCGCGTGGGCGACGCTGTCGGCGTTGGTGGCCAGGGCCGCCAGCGAGACGTTGTCGTAGGTGTCGCACGCGGCGTGGTAGCAGGGGTCGAAGGCCTCGCCGGCGGTGCCGCCGTAACGGGCGACCTGCTCGGGGGTCTTCTCGTCCTCGGCGCCCGAGAAGAGGCCGCCGAAGGGGATGCCGGCGTCGAAGAAGGCGCCGTAGTCCGACCGGAAGTCGATCTCGGTGCCCTCGTAGGCCTCGCCCCGGCTCTCGTAGAAGTCCTGGAACAGGGCCTCGATCGCCGCCGAGCCCTCGGGTCCGGCGAGCCCGAAGTCCGAGCCGTCGCCGTCGTAGACGAAGTTGGCGTAGTTGGGCGACCCCAGCATGTCGAAGTTGAGGTACAGCTTGATCTGCGCCAGCTCCTCGGGCGTGCGGGTGGCGACGTAGTCGGTCGAGCCGACCAGGCCGGACTCCTCGGCGCCCCAGAAGGCGAAGCGGACCGTGTTGCGGGGGTTGACCTTCCGCATCATCAACGCCGTCTCCAAGACGGCGGCGGTGCCCGAGCCGTTGTCGTTGATGCCGGGGCCCTCGAGGACGCCGTCGAGGTGGGCGCCGACCATGACCGTGTTGGCGTCGTCGCCGCGCGTGGTCTCGGCGATGACGTTCTCGCTCTCGGTCAGGACGCGGGAGGAGTTGGCGAAGACCCGCAGCTCGAGGCCCTCGGTCTGGGCCAGCTCGGCGCCCAGGGCGTAGGTGGTGCCGAGCGCCGGGATGCCGCTGGTGTTGCCGTTGCCGAGGGTGACGGCGGGGATGCCCTGGCGCTCGTCGTCGGCGGTGTTGCCCTGGTTGAACAGGACGGCGGCGACGGCACCGGCGGCGGCCGCGTTCTCGACCTTGTCCTCGAAGGTGCACACGCCCCGCTGGAGCAGGGCGATCGTGCCGGCCGGGAAGCCGGCGAAGTCCTCGGGCTCGCAACCCGAGGTCGACGTGTTGCCCTCGCCGAGCTGCACGTCGACCGGGGTGACGGGGGCGGTGACGTCGCCCGGGTCGCTCTGGTCGAGCAGGCCGAAGTCCTCGTCCTCGACGTAGGTCGCCGGGGTCGGGGCCGTCTGCTCCAGGGCCGACGGGCCCTCGGGGGTGAAGGCGTAGAACTCGAACGGGTCGATGGTGACCTGGTAGCCGGCGGCCCGGAGGAGGAAGGCGACGTAGTCGACGCTGGCCTCGTAGCCCTCGGTGCCCGAGGCCCGGTTGCCGTCGTGGCGGTCGGCGATCAGCTGGAGCGCCCGCTGGTGGCGGCGGACGCCGTCGATGCCGACGCAGTCGGTGAGCTTCTCGGGGGTGGTGTTGGCGCGGAACAGGCAGGCGACGGTCTTCCAGGGACCGCCGTCGCCGTGGCCGCCGCGGGGACCCCCGGCGGCGTCGGCCGGAGCACCGCCGATGCCGAGGAGCACGATCGCGAGCACCGAGGCGACGACCGCCGTCGAGGCGCGCCGTCTTTGGCGCGGATGGTGGGACATGTGATGGCTTTCTGATCGGGGGATGCGCGAAGTGCACGGGAGCGCACGTGGCGGGGGTCACCCGTACCCATCGCGTTCGTCACCGAACCGTCACATCTCGCGCCCCGGCGACCGCAGCACGTCGAGCACGGCCGTCAGCTTCCCCAGCAGCTGGTAGACGCCGTAGAGGGCGTTGCCCAGCTCGCCGTCGGCCACCTCCCGGCCCAGGGCGGCGCGGTACCGCTCGGGGTCACGGCGGAGGCGGGCGATCCGGAGCAGCTGCTCGGAGGCCCGCAGCGTCCCCGTCACCTCGCGGTGCTCGCGCCACTCGCTCCCCACGTCCTCGCGGTGCTCGACCACCAGGCCGGCGGCGGCCACGGCGGCGTCGAACGTCGCCCCCTCGGCGCTGGCCGGCGCCACGGCGCAGAGCCGCCACAGCTCCTCGGCCTCGACCGGCTCCAGCAACGGCGTGGCCACCACCCGGAACACGACGGCGGCACCGCCCGGGCGCAGGACCCGGGCCACCTCGGCCAGCGCCGGCGCCAGCGGGTCGACGTGGACGAGCACGTCGCGGATCCAGGCCACGTCGACCGACCCGGTGGCGACCGGCAGGGCCTCGGCCACGGCCCGGGCGACCGGGTGGGGCGGACCGCCGTGGACCCGCCGCATCCGCTCCAGGTTCCCCGGCGCCGGCTCGACGCCGACGACCCGGCAGCCGTAGCGCCCGTGCAGCTCGACCAGGTGGCGGCCGTCGCGCGAGCCGACGTCGAGCAGGACGTCCCCCGGCCCCGGCCCCACCCGGTCGAGCAGGTCGAGCATCAGGTCCGGGCCCCGCACCGGGCCGGGCTCGTCGAGCACGTCGAGGAGGCCGTCCTCGTAGGCCCGCTCCACGGCATCGCCGTAGGCGGCGTCGACCCGGGCCCGCCACGTGTCTCCCACGGGCTCATCGTGCCCGATCTACGGTCCGCGCATGGCCACCTCCCCCGCCCGCCTGCTCGGCGCCGCCCTCGAACCGGTGATCGGGCAGGTGTACTTCTCGCCCGAGTGCCACGCCGCCTACGAGGCGCTCGGCTTCGGCGGCAGCCCCGCCTCCTTCGGCGCCGGGGTCGCCGCCCCCGACGGGCCGGCCTACTTCACCAGCCGGGGCAGCATCCTCGGCCAGGTGCCGGGCGAGCTGGTGGCCGCCGCCTTCGGCATCTTCAACCCAGCCGTCGTCGTGCCCGCCGTGACCCGGGGGTGGTCGCTGACCGACGCCGCGACGATCGGTGCGGCGCGCACCGAGGGGGCCGTCGGCCAGCTCCGCCGGGTGCTCGGCGTCGCCCCCGAGGGGCTCGACCGGGCCAACGCGCTGCTGGCCCGGGCGGTCGAGCCGCTCCGCCCCGAGGGCCGGGCGCTGTACGCCGGGCTGCTCGGGCTCGGCGTGCCCGCGGACCCGCTGGCCGCCCTCTGGCGCCGGGGCGACCTGCTGCGCGAGTACCGGGGCGACAGCCACATCGCGGCGTGGATCTCGGCCGGGCTCGACGCCACCGAGATCGGCCTGCTGACCGAGCTGTACTGGGGCCTGCCGATGCGGACCTACATCCGCACCCGGGCCTGGTCCGACGACCAGCTCGACGCCGCCGAGGAGCGGTTGGTCGCCCGGGGCCTCGTCGCCGACGGCGGGCTCACCGAGGCGGGCCGGGAGCTGCGGGAGGCGATCGAGGTCCGCACCGACGCCCAGGTCCAGCCGGCGATCGCCGCCCTGGGCGACGACCTCGACGAGCTGCTGGGCATCCTCGGCCCGTGGGGCGCGGCGGTCCGGGCCGCCGGTGGCTACCCCGCCGACGGCCCCCACGACCTCGCCGCCGCCTCCTCCTCCCCCTCCCCCCGCTGACCCCCCGGGAACGCGACACCACCGCACAGGAACCGGTTCTTGTGCGCCCAGGTCGCGAAACCGGCGGTCGGGCCCGGGCGCGGGGCTTCCTGTGCGCCCTGGTCGCGCTTTCGCGACCTCTGGCCCACAGGAACCCCCCGGCGCGACGCCTGGCCCACAAGAACGGGGACCTGTGGGTCGGGGGTCGCGAGGTGTCGGGGGTCACAGGGTGCGCGACGATGCGGGGATGCCGTCCAGCAGCGGGCGGGTGGTCCACGACGCCGACGCCCACATCATGGAGACGCCGACCTGGCTGCGGGACCACGCCGACCCGGGCATCCGGGACCGGATCGAGCCGCTCCGCTACCCGGGCGGGAACGAGCTGCGCCAGACCGGGGACGTGGCCGAGCAGCAGCGTGACCTGGTCGAGGCGTTCGACCGCCTCGCCGAGCGCCACCGATCGGCCGAGTACACCGCCGACGAGGAGGCCGAGGTCATGCGGCGGAAGAACTTCGCCGCCACGGGCTCGTTCCTGGCCGAGGACCGGCCCCGCGCCCTCGACCTGCTCGGGTTCTCCAGCCAGCTCGTGTTCAACACGTTCCACAACCGCCGGCTGCACGACTGGGAGCACGGCGGCGACCTCGATCTGGCCTACGGCACGGCCCGGGCCCACAACCGGGGCATGGTCGAGTTCTGCTCGGTCGACGACCGGCTGCTGCCGAGCTGCTACGTCCCGCTGGTCGACCTCGACCGGGCCGCGGCGATGGCCGACGAGGCGATCGCCATGGGCGCCGCCGCCCTCCTCGTCGCCTCGGGCTGCCCGCCCGGCCACTCCCCCAGCCACGTCGGGCTCGACCCGGTGTGGGCCCGGGCCCAGGAGGCCGGCATCCCGATCGTGTTCCACGTCGGCGGCACCGGTGACCTGGTCGACCCCGCCTACTTCGCCAACGGCCTCCCCGTCCCGCCCGACTTCCACGGCGGCGAGGAGAACTTCCGCTCGGTCGACTACATGGGCATCCCCGGCCCGCCGACCCAGACCCTGGCGACGATGCTGTTCGACGGGGTCTTCGAGCGGTTCGGTGACCTGCGCGTCGGGGTGATCGAGCAGGGCGCCATCTGGGTGCCGTCGTGGATGCGGCAGATGGAGTCGGCCTTCGACGCCTTCGCCCGCCACGAGGAGCGGCTCCAGGCCCTGAGCATGCGGCCGAGCGAGTACGTCCGACGGCAGATGCGGTTCACGCCGTACCCGACCGAGGACGTGGGCTGGATCGTGGAGCAGGCCGGGCCCGAGGTGGCGCTGTTCTCGTCGAACTACCCGCACGTCGAGGGCGGGCGCCGGCCGATCGAGCGATTCGAGGCCAGCCTCGGCGACGCCTCGGAGGAGGTCCGCCGGGCCTTCTACTGCGACAACTTCCGCGACCTGATGGGCACCGCCGCCGCCGCTCTCGCCGCCTGAGGAACGCGACCGATCCCTACAAGAACCGGTTGTTGTAGGGATCGGTCGCGCCGGCGTTCTGGCGCGGCGAGGTCGCGTGGACGCGACTCCACCGCGCCGAAAGCGCAAGTGCCGCCTTTCGGCGCGGCCTGGTCCCGCCAACGCGACGCTGACCGACGAGAAGTCGTTCTTGTGCAGAGTCGGTCGCGGCGGCAGCGCTGGGGCAGGATCGGGGGCGTGGGGATCGGGGATCGGGTCGTCGAGGGGGTGCTCCAGGTGGTCGGGGCGACGCGGGCGGACGAGGGGGTGCTGCCGGCCGAGCCGGTGTTCCCGCCCCACGTCGGGTCCCGGCGCTGGGCCTGGACCCACTACGGCGTGATGGTGCCGGACCTCCCGGACCCGCACCGCTTCCTCGCCTGCATGGCGATCGTCGGCACCACCGGCAGCCGCACCTTCGACACCGACCACGCCCGGGTCGACGGGCCCCGCCACAGCGCCAGCCTCGTCACCGGCACCGCCGTCACGGCCCCCGACGCCGCCTACCGCCAGTACTCGACCCGCTACGACTGCCACCTGGCGGCCGACGGGTCACGGGTCCGCCTGGGCGACGACCTGGAGATCACCGGCAGCGGCCGCCGGCGTCACGCCCGGGGCCGCCGCGCCGGGCTCGCCTACGACCTCGACCTCGAGCTCACCGACGCCGCCACCTGGTTCGCCCGGGGCCCGGTCTGGGAGCACCTGAGCGTCCTGACCCGCTACGCGGGCACGATCACCGCGGCGGGCCGCACCGAGGACGTCGCCGGCACCGGGACCTTCGAGTGGGCCCGCAGCGCCGGGGTCCACGCCGTCCTGCCGTGGGCGCTGCCGGCCCGGCTCAAGGCCCCGGCCGACACCTTCGCCTACTGCGTGATCGACCTCGACCCCGACACCCAGCTCCTGCTGTCGGGCTTCGGCATCGCCGGCCGGCCGGTGCTCGACGCCGCCTACGTGCGCTCGACGCGGGGCGCCCCGGAGCGCCACGTCCGCGGCGTCCGGCTGACGGTCGAGGAGCGCGGCCCCGAGGTCACCACCCCCGACGGCCGGCGCACCCGGCCGCCCCGGGTCCTCCACTGGACCAGTGCCGACGGCCGCCTCGACGTCGTCGTCACCGTCGACACGCCACTGCTGTACGGGCTCGGGAGCGGCCACGTCGGCGGCGTCGCCCACACCGGCACGCTCGACGGCCGGGCGATCGCGGGCCAGGGCTACCTGGAGATCATCGACCGCCGCGATCGGCCGGCAGGCTCGCCAGCCACTCGTTGACGGCGGCCACCCCGGCGCCGAGCAGCTCGCCGGCGATGCGCCCGGACGCCTCGGCGTCGCCCGCCCCGATGGCCTTGGCCAGGTCGCGGTACAGGCCGGTCTGGCGCCACTCGCGCTCGAGCAGCGAGGGGGCCATGCGGTCGGCCAGGGCGAGGGCGCCGGCCACCTCCCGCAGGGTGTTGTAGGCCAGCAGGTAGGCGACGTTGTCGGCCCCGGCGACGATGGCGTCCCAGTACGAGTAGCCGAGCATCCCCCAGCGGGAGAAGTCGCCGCCCAGGCCCTCCATCTGGCCGACGATGCCGTTGAGCACCTCGGCGGTGCCCTCGGGCGAGCGGGTGGCGCACCAGCGGGCGGCGTCGGCGCCGATCACGGCCCGCAGCTCCATGATCGAGCGCGAGACGACCGGGTCGACGGCGGTCTCGTGGGCCACGACGAGCATCGGCAGCAGGGCCAGCCCCGCCGAGGTGCGCCAGTCGTTCACCGTGATCCCGCCGCCGTGGACGATCTCGACCAGCCCCATCTGCCGCAGCCGCTGGAGCGCCTCGCGCACGGCTTGGCGGTTGACCCCGGCCTGCACGGCCAGCTCGCGCTCGGGCGGGAGCTGGGTCCCGGGGCCCTCCTCGCCGGTGAGGATGCTCCGCAGGAGCTGGTCGAAGACCTGGTCGGCCACGGATTGGCGGGCGACGGGTCCGATCGGCATGCCGTGCAGCGTAGACCTGGCACCCGCCGAGGCTGACGGTCTGGTGGACAGTTGGTCAGACCACACGTAGGGTGCCGGCATGTTCGCGGGCTCCCCCTCCCGCCGAGCCGGCCGTGTCCTGGCCGCCTCGGCCGTCCTCCTGGCGACCCTCTTCGTCGCCCCCACCCCCGGCATCCCGCCGGCCGGCGCCATCGGCGACGACGCCGAGTACCCGAGCAAGGTCACCGCCCACGTCACCGCCAGCGGCGACCAGTACGGCGACGTCCCGCTCCCGGACTGCGGGCCGATCAACATCAACGGCCGCGGCCCGCACGCCGCCAACAAGGCCAAGTGGACCGTCGGGGCCAGCGTCGCCAGCGGCACCCCGCTCGAGGTCGGCGACACCGTCACCTTCACCGCCACCGTCTACGGCTTCTCGTCGGGCTCGGCCCCCAACGACGGCCCCGACCCGCTGATCCTCGACCTCACCGTGCTCGGCCCGGTCGCCCAGGGCGCCGAGACGACGGCCACGCTGATCGAGGGCAACCAGTACGCCGGGAACGGCTTCCGCGGCCCGGTCGCGCCCTACGGCCCGTTCGGCTACGAGTTCGACTCCAACTCCAGCCCCAAGGGCCTGGTCCAGCCGGGCGACGGCGCCCACGTCCAGATGAAGGTCACCGTCGAGGCGGTGGCGCCGGGCGGGATGAACGTCACCAGGCTCCGCGTGTTCGGCCACGACGCCACCCCGATCGCCGGCGACTTCTCCTGCGAGATCCCCGTCGGCTTCTCGTACCCGATCTCGGGGACCGACCCGCCCGTCAGCGGGCCCGACAGCGTCACCACCGACGCCGCCTACGCCGTCGCCACCGTCGACGACGCCAACACCGGCCCCCACGGGATCACCGTCGACGTGCTGGCCAACGACGACGACCCCGAGGAGCCGGGCGGCCCGGGCGACACCGACGAGGTCCGGATCAAGGACTGGCAGCCGGGATCGGTGAAGGGGGGCACGGTCAGCTGCGGCACCGGCGCCCAGAAGGGCGAGGACACCTTCACCGCCATGTCGACCGGGCCCTGCACCTACACCCCGCCCGTCGGCGCCACCGGGGTCGACTCCTTCGGCTACGTGCTCAGCTCGATCAACGGCAAGGACACCTTCGTCAAGGTCAACGTGACCCTGCGGCCCAACAGCGCCCCGGTGTTCGGCACCCCCCAGGTCGGCGCCGTCTCCAACACCGACACGGTGTTCGACCTCTCCGCCGTGGCCACCGACGTCCAGGGCGACCCGCTCTCGTGCATCCCGGGCGTGGTCAGCGCCACCGGCACGGTCACCGGCAGCGTCACCGTCGACGGCGACTGCGACGCCCTGTGGGAGCCCGACGGGCCCGGCTCGGGCGACGCCACCTTCCCGATCCGGGTGTGCGACACCCACCCGCTGCTCGGCGACGGGGCCCACGGCGCCCTCGGGGCCAAGGCGCCCGGCTACGCCACCGGCGACCTCGGCGCCACGACGTCGCGGCGCTGCACCGACGGCGAGGTGGCGATCGTCGTCTCGTCCGGGCTGATCGCACCGCCGCTGGGGAACGGCGACAGCGACATCGTCGACGCCGGCTACGCCGGGGACGGGGTCGGCGCCTACAGCGTCGAGGTGCCGGTGCTGGCCAACGACACCGACGTCAACGGCCCGGCGCCGAGCAGCCCGCAGTGGACCGGCGTGCTCGACGTGGTCGACGCCGACGGCGTGATCGAGGTCGACGGCAGCCCGGCCGGCACCGCCACCGTCGTCGGCGACCTGATCCGCTTCACCCCGGCCGACGGGTTCTCGGGCGACGTCCAGGTGCCGTACCGCGTGTGCGAGGACCCGGCGACCCAGGACCCGTCCTACGACGAGGAGGACGACCCGCAGACCCCGCAGGTCGAGGGCCTGCCCTTCTGCGGCGTCGGCATCCTCTCGCTCTTCGTCGTGCCCAACGACCCGCCCGACGCCGTCGACGACGCCGTGCTGACGTCGTCGATCGCCCCGGTGGTCGACCTCGAGGCCGACGCCAACGACACCGACCCCCAGGGCGAGACGATCACGTGCACCGCCGGCCCGCTGGCCGCCACGCCCGCCGGGTTGATCGAGACGGCGAGCATCGACGAGCAGTGCCGGGTCGACGCCACCCCGGTGCTCGGCGCCGAGGGCGTGGCCACGCTGACCTACGAGGCCTGCGACGTCCACCCGCTCTCGCAGCCGACCTCGCCGGCCACGCCCTACGGGGCCGACGGCCGCTCGCCCGGCGACGTCACCAGCCGGTGCTCGACGGCGGAGGTCGCCGTCGAGATCGTCGCCCCCGCCACCGACGACCCCGGGCTGTTCGAGCTCGACCCGCCGCCGACGTGCGTGGCCGACACCGCCATCGGCGCCGAGGACGACCCGCTGCCGATCGTGGTGCTCGACAACGACACCGACCTCGACTTCGTCGGCGACCCGAGCCCGCTGACCACCACCACCGCCGGCATCGCCGGGGACGAGGGCCAGGGCGTCACCACCGAGGGCGGCACCGTGGCCGTCACCGACGACGGCCGGGTCCTCTACGAGCCGCCCGCCGGCTTCAGCGGCACCGACACGTTCCTCTACTCGGCCCAGGACGTGGTCGGCCACGGCTGCTCGGCCGAGGTGACCGTCGCCGTGGCCGCCGATCCCGACGACCCGACCGACCCCGACGACGGGGACGACGACACCGACCGGACGCCGGGCGGCGACCGGCCGGGCGGCGGGTCCGGCACCGGGCCGCTGGCCCGGACGGGCACCGACGCCGGCGAGCTGGTGTCGATCGCCGCCGTGCTGCTGGCCATCGGTGGCGGCCTGGTCGCCCTCGCCCTCCTCCGCCGCCGCCCCACCGCCACCCCCTGACCCCGTACTGGCGATCGGATCGGACGGGAAGCCGTCGGATCCGATCGCCAGCTGGGGGTCGGGTCAGCCGAGGATCTCGATCAGGTCGTCGATCAGGCGGATGTGGCCCTCGACGCCGGGGTAGCCGAGCCGGTCGATCTGGTGGACCCGGCCGGCGGCGGGGCCGGGGAGCTCGCTCCACAGCGGGTCGTCCTGGATCTGCTCGATCGCCGCCGGCTCGCCCTCGACCACCTCGCTGACCATCAGCAGGACGGTGGGCCCGGCCACCAGGTCGAGGTTCTCCAGCGACAGGTGGACCCGACCGTCCTCGTCGTGGGGCTGGTCGGCCCCGGGGACGAGGGTGCAGCCGGCGTCGAGCAGCGTCTGGGGCACGGCCCACGGCCCGTCGACCCACACCGCCACCGCCGGCCCCGGGTAGATGGCCGCCACCGAGACCTCCTGGGGCGGGATCTCTTCGGCGGCGCGGGCCTTGGCCGCGGCCAGCCGGCCGAGCAGCTCGTCGGCCTCGGCCTGGCGGTCGAAGGTGTCGGCCAGCAGGGCGACGACCTCCTCGACGGTGAGCCCGTCGGGCACGACGGTGACCTCGCCGTAGGGCTCGAGCGCCTCCCGCCCGAGGGCGTCGACGACGTACTGGGCGGCCACCACGACGTCGGTCTCCAGGGCGACCAGGTTCTCCAGGTCGGTGTCCGCGTTCTCCAGGACCTCGATGCCGGTGGTGTCGTGGTCGATGCCGATGAAGCCGGCGTCGGCCACCGAGGCGGTGGAGGCGACGGGCGTGATCCCCAGGGCCAGAGCATCGGCCAACAGGTACTCCTCGCCGAGCAGCAGGACGCGGGGCGGCGGCGCCTCCGCCTCGCCATCGCGGCCGGTGGTGGGCGTGGTGCCGTCGCCGTCCTCGGCCGCCCCGTCGCCCGAGCAGGCGGCCAGCACGACCACCGCCCCGGCCCCGGCGAGGAAGGCCCGTCGACCGATCGCATCCGTCATGGCGGCGATGTTAGGCATGCCTACCAACCACGCCGCCATCCGGCCGGGTCTAGGTTCCGGCCATGAGGTTCGGGATCATCTTCGCCAACACGATGCGCTTCAGCGGCCGGGAGGGGCTGGTCGAGCTGGCCCAGGGCGCCGAGGCGGTCGGCTTCGAGTCGCTGTGGACCGTCGAGCACGTCATCTACCCCGACGGCTACGAGAGCCAGTACCCCTACGACCGCAGCGGCCAGATGGCGATGGGCCCTGACACCGACCTCCCCGACCCGCTGATCTGGCTGACGTGGGTGGCGGCGGTGACCGAGCGGATCCACCTCGCCACCGGGATCCTGATCCTCCCGCAGCGCAACCCGCTGGTGCTGGCCAAGGAGCTCGCCACCCTCGACGCCCTCTCGGGGGGCCGGGTCGAGCTCGGCATCGGCGTCGGCTGGCTCAAGGAGGAGTTCGAGGCGCTCGGCGTCCCGTTCGCCGGCCGGGGCAGGCGGACCGACGAGTACGTCGAGGCCATGCGGGCGCTGTGGGACGGTGACCACGCCAGCTACGAGGGCGAGACGGTGTCGTTCTCGGGTGCCAGCGTGAACCCCAAGCCGGCCCGGGGCCGGGTGCCGATCCACGTCGGCGGGCACAGCGAGGCCTCGGCCCGCCGGGCCGGGCGGCTGGGCGACGGCTACTTCCCGGGCAAGGGCGACCTGCCCACGCTGATCGACATCGTGCGGCAGACGGCGGCCGACGCGGGCCGCGACCCCGAGGCCATCGAGATCACCGCCGGCAGCGCCGAGATCATGGGCGAGGACCCGGTCGGCGCCGTCCAGGAGCTGGCCGCCATCGGCGTCGACCGGATCGTGGTCCCGTCGTTCCTCTTCCTCCGCTCCCCCGCCGACGACCTGGCCGCCTTCGCCGAGAAGGCCATCGCCCCCACCGCCGACATCTAGCGCCCGCGAGCCACCGGGGGGAGCGAGGGGATCCGCGCCAGGGTCGAGGGGACGACGCCGAACCGGTCGCTCTCGGCCTGCCAGTCCTCGTGCGCCTGGCGCACCTCGTCCCACGACCGGGCGACGTAGTTCCACCACATCACCAGTGGGCGCTCCGCCTCGAACGGGGTGCCGCCGATCAGGAGGAGGCGGGTGGGCGCGGTGGCCGAGACGGTGAGCTCGTCGCGGCCGAGGCCGAGGTAGCCGAGGTGCCCGGGGGTGAGGTCACGGCCGTCGAGGGCGACGGCGCCGTCGAGCACCACCACGGCGTGCTCGAAGGCGGGGTCGAGGGGGAGGGTGCTCGCCCCCGGGGCCCGCAGGTCGAGCTCGGCACCGACCAGGGGCGTGTCGGCCCGGGCCGGGGAGACGGCGCCGTCGAGCGCGCCGACCAGCACGCTCGCCGTCCCCGTGGCCAGCTCGACCCGGGGCAGCTCGGCGTGGTGGGCGAAGTCCGGAGCGCCCCAGCGGGTGGCCTCGGGCTGGGCCACCCAGAGCTGGACGCCGTGGTGGAGCGCCCCCCGCACCGCCGTCTCCTCGGCGTGGGCGATGCCGTTGCCGGCGGTCATGACGTTGAGCTGGCCGGGCCGGATCGGCTGCTCGGACCCGAGGCTGTCGCGGTGGACCAGCTCACCCGAGAGCAGCCACGTCACCGTGTGGAGCCCGATGTGGGGGTGGGGGCCGATGCCCGGGCCCTCGGCCGGCGCCGGCGCCATGTGGTCGACGAAGCACCACGCCCCGACCGTCCGCCGGGCCCGCCGGGGGAGCGCCCGCCGGACCAGCATCCCGCCGACGTCGGCGTCGCGGCTGTCGGTGATCTCGACGCAGGGGGGTTCGACCGGCGCCTCGGGCTCGGGGCTGACGTCGTCGGTGGCGAGGGGACCGCTCATGCCCAGAAGCATGCCGGCACCTGGCCGCAGAGTGACCTGACGTCTTGTCGTGAAACGACGGGCTGTAGTAGGCATGCTTCACTCATCACGTGTAGGCACCACCACCTCTGACGTCGGGGGACGACATGGACGACATCGACCAGCCCACCGCGGAGCGCTCGCGCGCCGCCCGGACGGCGGCCGTGCTGCTGGCCACGCTCCTGGCGATCACCGCCGGGTTCGTCGCCGCCAGCCCGGCGCCGAGCGGCGCCGCCGAGCCACCGCCCGCCGGGCTGACCTGGAAGGTGTCCGAGCACGCCTTCACCAGCTCGAGCCTGGCCCCGGGCCACGCCACCACCGACCCGGCCACCAAGATCGCCGACGTCGGGTTCAGCTTCCCGACCGCCACGGACGTCGCCGTCAACCCGCTGACCGGTGCCGCCACCGCCACCTTCCCCGGGACGATCACCTTCGGCAACACCAACCAGGGCAACTACCGCATCGTCCTCGGCGACCCGACGCTGGCCATCGCCGCCGGCCGGGCCACGGGCACGATCACCGCCGACGTCTCCTACGCCCTGTTCGACAACCAGACCCAGACCCACGTCTGGACCGGCCCGACCCGCGTCGTCGTCGCCAACCTCACCTTCGCCGCCGACGCCATCGTCGACACCGGCGCCAACATCTCGTTCACGGCGACACCCGAGTTCGTCCTCCGCACCGACCTGGCGCCGGAGGACAACCCGAACGGCTACCGGCAGTTCCCGCAGACCCTCCTCGACGCCCTGTCGCCCCAGCTGATCAGCCACTTCCGCCAGACCAACACCAACCAGGGCACCAAGGCCCCGACCCCGGTCTCGGTCAGCTTCGACTACACGCCCTCGGCGCCGCCGGCCGGCCTGACGTGGCGGGTCTCGCAGCACGCCTTCACCAGCAGCAGCCTCGCCCCGGCCCACGCCACGAGCGGCCAGGCGGTCAAGACCGACGACGGGTTCGGCTTCCCGCTGCCGTCGAGCGCCCACTACGACCCTCGCACCGGCCAGGGCCAGATCGACTTCCCCGGCGGCTTCGACCTCGGCAACACGAACCAGGGCAACTACCGGATCCGCCTCACCGACCCGAGCATCGTGCTCGCCGGCGACGGCACCGGTGACCTCGTCGCCGACGTCTCCTACGCCCTGTTCGACAACCAGGCCCAGACCCACGTCTGGACCGGCCCGTCCCGCGTCGTCGTCGCCGACCTGACCATCCCCGGCGACGCCGTCACGCTCACCGGCGACCAGCTCTCCTTCGTCGTCACGCCGGACTTCGTCCTGCGGAGCGACCTCGCGCCGGAGGACAACCCGAACGGCTACCGGCAGTTCCCGCAGACCCTCCTCGACGCCCTGTCGCCCCAGCTGATCAGCCACTTCCGCCAGACCAACACCAACCAGGGCACCAAGGCCCCGGCGCCGGTCGGCGTGAACGTCACCGTCACCCTCCCCGACCCGGACGAGGAGATGATCCGGGCGATCTACCACGTCACCTTCCGGCGGGCCGCCGGGCCCGGTGAGATCGCCTACTGGACCGGTCGCCTCGACGCCGGCATGTCGCCCCGGAAGGTGGCCACCGCCATCGCCACCTCGGCCGAGGGGCGGCGCCTCCTCGTCGTCGTCGGCTACGGCTCCACCTTCGACCGCACCCCCGGCGCCGGCGAGGTCGCCTACTGGGTCGGCCGGCTGAACGGCGGCATGACGGCCGAGCAGCTGGTGGTCGAGCTGCTGGGCTCGCCCGAGGCCTGGGCCCTCGCCGACGGCACCCCGGCCGGGCTCGCCCGCCTCCTGTACGAGACGGTCCTCGGTCGCCCTGGTGACGCCGGCGGCCTCGCCTACTGGACCAACCGCCTGGCCGCCGCCACCTCGGCCAACGGGCGCCGCTCGGTGATCCGCGCCTTCTACGTCTCGGGCGAGCTCACCCGCATCGCCGTGCGGGGTGCCATCGACCCGCCGTGCGGGGACGGCACCGCCGAGCCGGCCGTGCTCGACACGCTCACCACGACCTGGACCCAGGGCGGTCGCAACCCGGTGGTGCTCGCCGCCGTGGCCACCGCCCTCGTGTGCCCGGAGCTGCCGGCGCCGATCTGACCGGACCGACGTCCTCGACCGCCGACCGGGCCGCTCCCCAGGGGGCGGCCCGGTCCGCGCCCGGGCTCAGACGGCGATCAGCCCGACGGGGACGAGGAGCAGGGCGGCGGCGAAGCCCGCCAGCCGGCGGTTGCTGGCCAGGATCCGGCGGGCCAGGCCGAGCAGGATCCGGCGCAGCAGCGGGTAGGCGGTGACGAGCAGGAAGAGGGTCCACACCGTCACCACGGCGGTGACGGCGACGACGACGCGGACGGCGTCCTGGTCGCCGAGCAGGACGGCGGCGGCCAACGTGTCGACCAGGGTCGTGATGTTGGCGCCGGCGATGTACGGGAGCGTGTTGGCCCGGCGGACGTGGCCCTTGGCGACCAGCGGGACCAGCAGGGTCAGCGAGACCGACACCGAGAGGGTCAGCACCGTCACCGCGCAGCCGGCCAGGAACATCGGCCACAGCCGGGCGGTCCACCCCTCGTCCTCGGTGCCGTCCTCGCGCTCGAGCCGGTCGCTCCCCACCACCGGCAGCACCCGGTCGAAGGCCTGGAAGCCGAGCAGGAGCAGCCCCAGCCCGATCGGGAACAGGGTCCAGCCCGGGGCCACCTCGACGATGGCGTCGACCAGCCAGCCGAAGGCGGCGTCGGTGGCCGAGGTCAGCTCGGGCGAGGTGCCGATGTCGAGGCCGTCGAAGGCGCCCCGGTCGAGCAGCAGCCAGCCGACCAGCGCCCCGGGCACGTAGACGACGGCGGTCATCAGCAGCGACAGCACGCCGATCGACACCGGCGCCCGCCGGCTGGCCTGGCCCTTGGCCCGCACGGCGTAGACGACGCCGACGACCAGCACGACGAAGGCGGCACCCAGGCGGGAGCCGGTCAGCATGGTGAAGGCCTCGGTCCGGTCGATGGCACCGCCGCCGAGGAGGGTGAGGGCCGAGGCCGCCACCGGCGAGCCCGACAGCACCAGGCAGGCGCCGAGCCAGCCGAGGCCGAGGGTGCTGGTCGCGTTGTCGGTGAACACCGACCCCTCGAGCGAGGGGATCAGGGCTTCGGCGCCGTGGCGCATCAGGCCGAGGGCGGCGACGAACAGGGCCAGCCCGGCGACGAGGTAGGCGACCCGCTCGGGCCAGGACCGGCTGCGGGCGGTGGGATCCTCGGGGACGACGATGTCCTCGGCCGGCAGCTCGCGCCCGGCGACGTGGGCGATGCGGGGCGCCTCGGTGCGGGCCTCGCCGCTGTCCATCACCCTCCTTCTCTACCAGAGCGGGGGGTTCGATCGGGGTTGCGGACGGGTGGCAGCAGCCGACTCGGGCCTTCCCCGTGGCCGAGGTCACGTGTACCTTGTTGCAGTAGCCGTGCAACTGCGGAGGGGCCCGCCGGCCGCTCCGCGCACCAGCGAAGGGGAACGACCGAGATGACCAGTCCGACGTCGGTCGAGGCCGACGACATGTCGCGAGCGACGTGGCTCGTGGCCGGGGCCAGCGCCGCCGCCGGCCTCATCCACCTGTCCGTGATCGCCGAGCACTCGGGTGGCCAGGTGGTCGTGCCCGTCGGCTTCGCCATCACCGGCGTGGCCCAGATCGCCGTCGCCGCCGCCCTGCTCGGGCGGCGCGTCACCCGGGCCACGCTCGGCCTGGCGATCGCCATCAACGCCCTGGCCACCGCGGCCTGGGTGTGGAGCCGCACCGCCGGCCTCCCCTTCGACCCCTACGACGGGGTCCCCGAGGCGGCCAGCACCATCGACGTCACCTCCGCCGGCCTCCAGGCCGCCGCCATCACCCTGGCCGTCGGGCTGCTCGTCGCCCCCCGGGTCAAGGTGCCGGCCCCCTTCGCCGGCGCCGTCGCCGCCGGGGCCGTCGCCCTGGCCGCCGTGGTCGTCGTCGCCCCCGAGAGCCCGGCGCCCGACACCCAGGCCGTCGCCGCCACCGGTGGGGCCGCCGCCCCTGCCGCCGGGGGCGACGGGCACGGCCACTCGCACGGCGGGGCCGCCGCGGCCACCACCGCCTCCGCCGCCCCCGGCGACCACGCCGCCGACATGCTGCGGATCGACCGGGCCCGCTGCGACCTGGCCTTCAACCCCCAGGCCTACTGGGACGAGGCCTACGCCATGAACGTCGACACCTACGGCGGCGGCAGCATGACGATGGCCGCCCCGAGCACGATCGCCGACGTCACCCGGCCCCGCCTGCTCGACGGCAAGGGCTCCGAGCACCTCGACCGGCTGATCAGCCTGACCAGCATCTCGAGCGGCGAGGGCGCTGCCGCGGCGCTGATCGTCGCCCTCGGCGAGGCCACCGACGAGGAGTACGACGCCTGGCGCCGCTGGGTCGCCGCCAACCCCGGCTCGCACTCGGCCACGCCCCCGCCCGACGGCCAGCCGGCGCCGCCGAGCATGGGCCACCCCGGCCCCACCCCGTGGACGGCCATGGTCGACCGCAGCCAGTGCGAGCGCCTCGAGGCCGAGCTGGCCGAGGCCCGCGAGGTCACCGAGCGGTACCCGACGGTCGCCGACGCCACCGAGGCCGGCTGGTTCCGGGTCACCGGCTACGTCCCCGGCATCGCCGCCCACTACATGAACTTCAGCCTCGTCGACAGCACCTTCGAGCTCGACAAGCCCGAGATGCTGCTGTTCGACGGCACCGACCCCGACTCGCGCATCGTCGGGCTCAGCTACTACGTCCGCCAGGACGGCACTGCGTCGCCCACCCAGGGCTTCGTCGGCGAGAACGACAGCTACCACCGCCACTTCGGCCTGTGCATCGGGGCCGGGGGCGTCATCGGCGACTCGACCACCACCGAGGAGGAGTGCAACGCCCGCGGCGGCACCAAGTCGAACGGCACCGACGGCTGGATGAGCCACGCCTGGGTCGTCCCCGGCTGCGAGAGCCCGTGGGGCGTGTTCAGCGGTGAGAACCCGATCCTCGACGACGCCCTGGGCGCGACCAGCGGCGACGACGGGGCCGAGGGCTGCGCCACCAGCGAGGCCCGGGACCGCTACGACCTGGAACCCGGGGAGAGCGACCTCGCCGTGCGGGGCACGACCGACGAGGCGAGCGGACGATGACCGCCACGCTCGAGCAGGAGCCCACCGCCCCGCCGCCGGCCTCCGAGCCGCCCGCCACCGACGGCTCCGGCCGGGGCCCGCTGGGCCGGGCCCTCGTGCTGATGGCGCTCGTCGCCGCCGCCCTGACCGCCCTCATCGTCGTGGTGGTCAACCAGAGCGACGACCCCACCGTCGACCCCTACGAGGTCGCCGTCGCCGCCGACACCGCCACCGGCCTGGCCAACGGCGAGATCGACGACCTGGTGCCCGCCACCATCCGGCTCCAGCCCGGCCAGCAGCTCGTCCTGCGGAACAACGACTGGCAGCCCCACACCCTCGGCGACCTCACCGCCGAGCGGGGCGACACCGTCCGGATGTTCTTCCCGACCGAGGGCCGGCACATCACCGCCACCTCGCTGCGGGCCGACGGCCGCCTCACCATCCTCGTCGAGGCCCCGGCCTAGGACCCCCACCCTCCCGTACTGGCGATCGGATCCGACGGCTTCCCGCCGGATCCGATCGCCAGCTGCGCGTCTCAGGCCAGCGGGATGCCGGTGCGGGTGGCGAAGTCGGCGGTGGCGGCGGGCCAGCCGGGGTGCTCGGCCTGGTCGAGGGCGCCGTCCCAGATCGTGTCCGGCCCGGCCCAGGTCCACGTGCGCACCGCCGCGCCCCCGGCCTCGTGGGTGAAGGCCTCGACCCCCGAGGCGTCCCGCCACACCCGGGCGAACGGGCGGGTCGGGGCGCCGGTGTGGGTGGCCGAGACGACGCACAGGGCGGCCACGTCGGCGCGGTCGATGACCGGGGCCAGCAGGCGGTACTCGAGCCGCCGGCTCCAACGGCCGTTGCCGACCTCCATCCGCCAGCGCCCGTCGGGTTCGTCGGTGCGCCGGCACCAGACCCCGACGTGGGTGCGCTCGACCTCGTCGGCGCCGGCGCCGGCCACCACCGAGGTGAAGTACGGATCGCACAGCAGGCCGTCGACCACGACCAGCGAGTGGAGGTCGACCGGCGGGGCGGCGTCGTCGATCCGCCGGATGGCGGCCACCGCGACCGGGCGATCGGTGAGCGTGGCGACCAGGGCGGCCATCACCGTCGAGGCCGCCCAGCACGACCAGGCCACCTCGGGCCGGCCCGCCGCCCGGTCCTCGACGACCCGGCGGGCGATCGCCTCGGGGTCGGCGCCGGGCGGGGTCAGGCCGGCGGCGACGGCCTCCAGCTTGGCCGTCGACCCGGTCGGCACCGCGGCCCCGAGGGCCTGGCTCAGCGCCGGCGCGTCGTCCTCCGGCGCCCAGCCGACCAGGTCCGCCAGGGCGCGGGCCACGCCCGGGTCGATCCGCCAGGTCACGCCGGGGGCACCAGGCTCACCGGCCGGCCCGGACGCGGTGGAGGATGGCCGAGGTGGGGGTGATCACCAGGTCCTCGCCGTCGGGGGTGGGGGCGGCGGTGCCGTCGACCAGGAGGCTGTGCGTGGGGTCGTCGGCGTCGACCGGCCACAGGAGGGTGACCTCGGGGTGCTCGGCGATGTTGCGCGCCGTGCGCCGGCCGGCCCCGACGACGAGGGCGCCGTCGTCCCGGACCGTCGGCGTCACCGACACCACGTGGGGCCGCCGGTCGCGGACGGTGACCAGGTAGGCCTGGGCCGTCCGCCCGGCGATCCGCCCGGGCAGGTCCGCCAGCTCGACGGTGATGCTCATCCCCCCGATCCTCGCGCCCCGCCCCGCACTCGGCCCTTCTCGTGCCCCACCGTCGCGTTCCCGCGACCCCTCGCCCACAAGAACCCCACTCCGCGACCCACAGTCCACAAGAACCCGTTCTTGTGGACTGTGGGTCGCGAGGTTCGTGCCCCATGGGCATCGCCGATCGACCCAGGTGCACGGACCTCGCGCTTGGCCTCCCACTGCTTACCGGTGGTAACACTGGTGGGATGAAGGACTTCAGCGACCGGGTGGCGGCCATCACCGGGGCGGCGTCGGGCATCGGGCGCAGCCTGGGCCTGGAGCTGGCCCGCCGGGGCGCCCACCTCGCCCTGTCCGACGTGGACGAGGCCGGGCTGGCCGAGACCGCCGAGCGGGCCCGGCGCGCCGGCGTCGAGGTCACCACCGCCCGGGTCGACGTGGCCGACCGGGAGGCCGTCGAGGCGTGGGCCGGCCAGGTCGTCGCCGACCACGGTCGGGTCAACCTGATCGCCAACAACGCCGGGGTCGCCGTCGGCGCCAGCGTCGAGGGCACCAGCTACGAGGACCTCGAGTGGCTGATGGGCATCAACTTCTGGGGCGTCGTCCACGGCACCCGCGCCTTCCTCCCCCACCTGCGGGCGGCGGGCGATGGCCACGTCGTCAACATCTCCAGCGTCTTCGGCCTGGTCGGCATCCCGATGCAGTCGGCCTACAACGCGGCCAAGTTCGCCGTCCGGGGCTACACCGAGTCGCTCCGCCTCGAGCTCGACATCGAGCGCTGCGGGGTCTCGGCCACGTCGATCCACCCCGGCGGGATCAAGACCAACATCGCCCGCAACGCCCGCCTCGGCGGGGGCGTCGAGGGCATGGACGCCAGCCCCGACGAGGCCGTCCGCGACTTCGAGAAGCTGTTCATCACCAGCCCCGACAAGGCCGCCCGCCAGATCGTGCGCGCCGTCCAGCTCGACAAGCGCCGGGCGCTGATCGGCCCCGACGCCAAGGCCATCGACCTGCTGTCGCACCTGCCGGTCGGCCTCCACCAGCGCCTCGTGGCCAAGGGCGCGTCCCGCACCGTCTAGCGCGGGCCGGTGTAGACGGCCCGGGCCCGGTAGCGGAGGGCGTGGCGGGCCTCCTCCCGGGCATGGGCGATCCAGCCGGCCAGGCGGGCCACGGCGAAGACGACCTCGGCGGCCCCGTCGACCATGGCCCCGGCGTCGAGCACGGCCCCGAGGGCGAGGTCGACGTTGCGGGGGGCGAGGCCCCGGCGGTCGAGCTCGGCCGAGACGGCGCCCACGACCGAGCGCCCGGGCACCAGGGCGAGCAG
>DASTYI010000063.1:0-37684 GCA_035765045.1 Iamia sp.
TCGGATCCGACGGCTTCCCGTCGGATCCGATCGCCACTACGGGGAGAGGTCGGGGCCGGCGGTGTCCTCGGTGATCATGCGGTAGCGGTCGGGCAGCCGGTACTGAGCGAAGTTGAACACGGTGCGCTTGTAGTCCCAGCAGCGATCGAGGTCGCACACGGCGATGACGACCTCGTCGCCCTCGGTGATGGCCCGGGCCACGACCTCGCCGCCGGGCGAGATGATCTGGCTCTCGGCCAGCGACCAGACGCCCTCCTCGACGCCGCCCTTGGCCACGCCGACCACCCACGTCCCGTTCTGGTAGGCCCCGGCCGCCATCACCAGCGTGTTGTGGTGGCCGGCGAGGCGGTCCTGGCCCGGGTCGGGCTGGTAGTGGATCGGCGTGTTGTAGCCGATCAGCACCAGCTCGACGCCCTGGAGCCCCAGCACCCGGTAGGTCTCGGGCCAGCGCCGGTCGTTGCACGTGGCCTGGCCGACGAGGCCGCCGAAGGCCTCGTGGACGGTGAACCCCGGCCCCGGCTCGAAGTAGCGCCGCTCGAGGTGCTGGAAGGCCCGCCACGGCTCGGCCTCCTCGTGCCCGGGCACGTGGACCTTGCGGTACTTGTTGACGATCCGGCCGTCCCGCTCGACCAGGACCGCCGTGTTGTAGCGGTGCCCGTCCGGGGTGACCTCGGCATAGCCGAGCTGGAAGCCGACGCCGAGCCGCTTGGCCTCGTCGAACAGCGGCTGGGTGGCGGGCCCGGGCATGTGGGTCTCGAAGTAGGAGTCGAGCTCGACCACGTCGTCGATCACCCAGCGGGGGAAGAACGTCGTCAGCGCCAGCTCGGGGAACACGACCAGCTCGGCGCCCCGGTGGTGGGCGGCCCGCAGCAGGGTGATCAGCCGCTCGACCACCTCGGCCCGGGTGGCGTCGCGGGCCACCGGCCCCATCTGGGCGGCGGCCACGACCAGCTCCCGCGGGAACGTCCCCGTCAACCACCGCCCCGTCGAGCTCATCGGACTCATGGGATCTCCTCCGTGGTGGCCAGCTCGAGGAGGACGGAGAGGAGGACGTCGGCCCCGGCCTCGAGGTCGGCGTCGTGGGTCAGCTCGGCCGGGTTGTGGCTCACGCCGGCGACGCTGGGGGTGAAGATCATCGAGGTCGGGCACACCCGGGCCAGCATCTGGGCGTCGTGGCCCGCCCCCGAGGGCATCCGCCGCACCGTGCGGCCGTGGGCGAGCGCCACCCGCTCGACCCGGTCGACCATCGCCGGGTCGAACGCCACCGGGGCGAAGCGGGCCAGCGACCGGGTCTCGATCGTCACGCCCTCGGCCTCGGCCAGGTGGACGAGGTGGTCGGCCAGGGCCGCCTCGGCGGCGCGCAGGTCCTCCTCGGACGTGTTGCGGAGGTCGACGGTGAAGGTCGCCCGGGCCGGCACCACGTTGACCAGGTTGGGGTGGAGGTCGATCCGACCGACCGTCGCCACCTGCGGCGGGCCCATCCGCTCGGCCAGCGATCGGGCGAAGACGGCGACCGCACCGGCGACGAGGGCCGGGTCGTGGCGGTGGGCCATCGGCGTGGTGCCGGCGTGGTTGGACTGGCCGGTGACCGTGACCTCCTGCCAGGAGATGCCCTGCACCCCGGTGACGGCGCCGATGTCGACCCCCTCGGCCTCCAGCACCGGGCCCTGCTCGATGTGGAGCTCGACGAAGGCGGCGGGCGGGCGACCGGGGCACGGCATGGGGCCGACGTAGCCGATCCGCTCCAGCTCCTCGCCCACGACGGCGCCGTCGACGCCCACCGTGTCGAGCGCCTCCTCCAGCGCCAGCCCGCCGACGTGGACCAGCGAGCCGAACATGTCGGGGGCGAAGCGGGCGCCCTCCTCGTTGGTGAAGAAGGCGACCGCCACCGGCCGGCGCAGGGGCACGCCCGAGCCGATGATCGTCTCGATCGCCTCCAGCCCGGCGAGCACGCCGAGGTTGCCGTCGTAGATGCCGCCGGTGCGGACGGTGTCGATGTGCGAGCCGGTGAGCACCGGCGGCTCGGTGGCGTCGGCCGGCCACGTGCCGACGACGTTGCCGATCCCGTCGACGTCGACCCGCAGGCCCAGCTCGCGCATCCACGAGACGACCAGGTCGCGGCCGTCGCGGTCGGCGTCGGTCAGGGCCAGCCGGGCGCACCCGCCGTCGCCGGTCGAGCCGATGGCGCCCAGCTCGTCGAGCCGCCCCCGCAGGCGCGGCCACGAGATCCGCAGGTCGGCGCCCATCAGGGGGACGGTACGCCGGCGACGGCGGCGGGGAGCATCGGCACCCGGACCAGGTCGCGCCCGGTGGCGGCCCGGACGGCGGCGACGACCGCCGGGGTGGAGCTGATCACCGGCGGCTCGCCCACCCCCTTGGCCCCGAACGGCGCCTCCGGCTCGGGCTCCTCGACCCAGGCCACCGACACCGTCGGCATGTCGAGGGCGGTCGGGATCAGGTAGTCGGTGAACGACGGGTTCCGGGGCCGGCCGTCGACCAGCACGACCTCCTCCATCGTGGCCAGGCCCACCCCCTGGGCGATGCCGCCCTCGATCTGGCCGAGGGCGGCGGTCGGGTTGAGCACCCGGCCCACGTCCTGGGCGGTGGCCATGGCGACCACCCGGACCAGGCCCAGGTCGGGGTCGACGTCGACCACGGCCCGGTGGGCGGCGCAGGCCACCGAGACGTGGGCGTCGCCCTGGCCGTCGGCGTCGAGCGGGAACGTCGGGCGGTGCTGGAAGCGGACCGACGCCTCGAAGGCGGGGGCCAGGTCCTCCAGCGCCAGGTCGACCGTCACCGGGCCGGCGGCGGCCACGACCCGGCCGGCCCGGAGCCGCAGGTCGGCCTCGGCCGCCCCGGTCAGCCCGGCCACGTGGGCCACGACCTGCTGGCGCACGGCCCGGGCCGCCTTCTCGACGGCCCCGCCCGACATCCACGTCTGGCGGCTGGCCGACGTCGACCCCGCCGAGGCGATGGTCGACGTCTCCGCCGGGGCCAGCAGCACGTCGGTGACGCCGAGGACCTCGCGGGTGATCTGCTGGGCGAGGGTCACGAAGCCCTGGCCGACCTCGGCGGCGGCGCAGGTGACGGTGGCGATCCCGCCCTCCAGCCGGCAGGCGGCGTGGCTGTCGTCGTCGTAGCCCTCGGCGTACATCAGGTTCTTGAACCCGACGGCGAACCCGGTGGCCCGCACCACGTCGCCCGCCGTCGCCGTCAGGCCGGCGCCGCCGGGGAGCACGAGCGGGTCGGCGTCGGGCCCGGGCGGGTCGAGCGAGGGCAGCGGCAGGGCGGCGGCGGCCCGGATCACCTGGGCGGTGGGCAGCGCCCCCTCGACCACCTGCCCGGTCAGCAGGGTGTCGCCGGTGCCCATGGCGTTGCGGAGGCGGATGTCGATCCGGTCGACCGCGCAGGCGTCGGCCAGCTTGTCCATCTGGGCCTCGTGGGCGAAGCAGACCTGGACGGCGCCGAAGCCCCGCATCGCCCCGCACGGGGGGTTGTTGGTGCGGACGCCGATCCCCTCGACCACGGCGTTGGGGGTGGTGTAGGGGCCGGCGGCGAAGCAGGCGGCGTTGGCGACCACGTGGTAGCTCGACGACCGGTAGGCCCCGCCGTCGAGGAGGATGCGGGCCTCGAAGCTCACGATCGTCCCGTCGGGCTCGGCGCTGTGGCGCATCCAGATCGACGCCGGGTGGCGGTGGACGTGGCCGAGGAACGACTCCTCGCGGGAGTAGACGACCTTCACCGGTCGCCCCGTCACCTGCGCCAGCAGGGCGGCGTGGACCTGGAAGCTGACGTCCTCGCGCCCGCCGAAGGCGCCGCCGACGCCGCCGAGGGTCATCCGCACCCGCTCGGGGGGCAGCCCGAGGCACTCGGCGATCTGGTCGCGGTCGTTGTGGAGCCACTGGGTCGAGACGATCAGGTCGACGCCGCCGTCGTCGCCGGGCACGGCGAGGCCCGCCTCGGGGCCCATGAACGCCTGGTCCTGCATCCCGATCTCGTAGGTGCCCTCGACCACGACCGGGCCCCGGGCGTCGGGGTCGCCCTTGCGGACCCACATGTGGCGGAAGACGTTCCCGTCGGGGTGGATCGGCTCGGCGGCGAGCGCCGCCTCGGCGTCGGTGAGCGGGGTGGTGACCTCGTAGTCGACGACGATCGCCTTCAGCGCCCGGCGGGCCGTCTCGGGGTGGTCGGCAGCGACGGCGGCGATCGGCTCGCCGGCGTAGCGCACGACCTCCCAGGCGAAGACGGGCTGGTCGCGGTGCTCCAGCCCGTAGTACTTCGAGCCGGGCAGGTCGTCGGCGGTGACGACGGCCAGCACACCGGGGACGTCGAGCGCCGGGCCGGTGTCGATGCTCCTGATGCGTGCGCTCGCATGGGGCGACCGGAGGGTGGCGCCCCACACCATGCCGTCGGCCCAGAGGTCGCCGCTGAAGGCGAACTCGCCCCGGACCTTGGGCCCCCCGTCGGGCCGGGGGGCGTCGCGGCCGACCCCACCGGGGGCCTGCGTCCCGACCCCGGTCGTCGTCGTGTCGGTCATCGGGGCACCCCAGCCCGGCGCACGGCCACGGCGGCATCGACGGCGGCGAGGACCCGGCCGTAGCCGGTGCAGCGGCACAGGTTCCCGCTGATCGCCTCGCGGACCTCGACCTCGCTCGGCTCGGGGACCTCGTCGAGCAGGGCGTGGACCGCCATCACCAGCCCCGGCGTGCAGAAGCCGCACTGCACCGCGCCCTCGTCGACGAAGGCCTGCTGGACGTCGGTGAAGTCGCCCCGCTCGGGCTGGAGGCCCTCGACCGTGGTGATCTCCGAGCCGACGGCGCCGGCGGCCAGCACCAGGCAGGCGCACACCAGCTCGCCGTCGACCCGCACCGAGCACGACCCGCACTCCCCCTGCTCGCAGCCGCCCTTCGCCCCCGGCAGGTCGAGCCGCTCGCGCAGCACGTGGAGGAGGCTCTCGCCCAGCCAGGCGTCCTCGACGGCGCGCTCCTCGCCGTTGACGGTCAGCCGGTAGGGGTCGCTCACGCCGCGCTCTCCTCGGTGCCCGGAACCGCCGGGAAGGCGTCGCGCAGGGCCCGGGCGGCCATGACGCCGACGGCGTGGCGGCGGTAGGCGGCGGTGCTGCGGTGGTCGTCGATCGGGCTGCTGGCGGCGGCGACCAGCTCGCCGAAGCGGGCCGTCGCACCCGGGTCGTGGAGCCGGCCGGCGTCCCAGTCGATCGCCGTGACCGCGAAGGCGCTCGCCTCCGGGGCGGGCAGCGGCACCGGGCCGACCGAGCCGAGCCCGACGCCGACGCGCCGCCGCTCGGCGTCGACCACCAGCGCCACCGACGCCACCGCGATCACCATGGCGTTGCGCACCCCGACCTTCCGGTACGCCTGCGGCCCGGCCGGACGCGGGAGGCGGACCCCCGTCACCACCTCGCCGGGGGCCAGCGCCGTCCGCTTGACGCCGGCGAAGACGTCGGCCGCCGGGAGCGAGCGGGCGCCGTCGGGCCCGGCCAGGGCGACGGTCGCACCGGCGGCGACGAGCACCGGGAGCGTGTCGCCCGCCGGCGAGGCCGTCCCGATGTTCCCGCCGATCGTCCCCGCCGCCCGGATCTGGGGCGAGCCCACCGTCCGGGCCGCCTGGGCCAGCGCCGGCACCAGCGGGGCCACGTCGGGGGCCAGCAGCCGGCGGTACGTCGTGCCCGCCCCGACGACCACCTCGTCGCCCTCGACCCGCACGCCCGCCAGCTCGTCGACCCGGCGCAGGGCGATCACCGACCGGGGCGCCGTCCAGCCGGCGTTGACGGCGACCATCAGGTCCGTCCCCCCGGCCAGCAGCATCGCCGTCGGATCGTCGGCCCGCGCCGCCACCAGCTCGGCCAGCGTGGTGGGCAGGAGGACGTCGGCCATGGCTCGCCCAGGCTCATCCGGCTTCAACACTTCGTCAACCCCCACCCGTGACGTCTCTGTGAACGCCGTGTACCGGCGGTGTGGGAAGGTGGCCGACCCGTCCCGGACCGCTCAGGGACGGAGGACCCGTCCCTGTGTCTTCCAGCTGCGCACCATCGCCTCGGTGTCGACCACGGCATCGACGGCCCGGTCGAGGGCCTTGGCGATCGGTCGCAGGGCCGACGAGAAGGCCCCCAGCATGGCGATGGCCTGCTTCACCTCGCTGAGCTGCTGAGGGTCGATGCCGACGCCGTCCGGCATCGCATCCAGGCTCTCCCAGAGCTGCTCCAGCCCGGGCGGCCGTCCGGTCGACGTGGACATCCCTCCGACGATGCGCAGGATGGCCGTCACGGTCGCATCCAGATCCTGGCGGGCGGTCGCCATCTCGTCGGTCGCATCGACCAGCCCGATCACGTTGGGCTCGAGCGTGTCCGCCACGGAGGCCATCGTCTCGCGCAGCGCGCTCGGGGACCGCCCTTCGCCCGCGACCTGGAGGCGCGGCCCGGTTGCGGCGAAACCTTCGCCGAAGGCCTCGAACGCGTCGCGGAGGTTCATCGCCGAACGGACGAACCGGTCGGCCTGGGGCTCGAACCTGGCCATCAGGTCGTCGAGGCCGTCATCGAAGAGCGGGGGCGACTCCGTCTCCGGTGGCGTCGAGCTCGGGGGGGCGTCGACGATCTCGATCAGCCGGTCGACCATCGCATCGAGCGCCCGTCGGACCGGGCCCGATGTGACCTCCTCGTACTTGAGCTCCTGCCAGTCGAACCACTGCGTCGCCGGGATCGTGGCGGTGACCGGGTCGTCCGCGAGGCTCGCTGGATCGACGTGGTGGAACAGCACCGGGAGGAGATGACCCTTCTGTCCGGTCACCTCGGCAGCGCCCAGGAACGAGGTCAGCTCGGCCCGGCACGCCGCGCTGGCGAGGAACAGCGGGCTGACGAAGGGGACGAACATCGTCGTTCGCTGGAGCTGCTGGTCGATCCGGCGCTGCCACTCCTCCCCCCACTTGATCGAGTCCTTGTCGATGAAGGTCTCCAGATCCTCCCCGGTACGCACCTTGTACCGGGCGGCCAGGGCTCGGGCGAGCGCGACGATCTGACCTCCTTCCGACTCGTCGTCGGCGCGCGTATAGCTGATGAAGAGCGCGGGGCCTCGGGGCCCGTCCGGAGCGCTCTCCGCATCTGGTCCGGTCATGCGCGGGCCTCCTCGGGCTCCTGGTGATCTCGGTAGGTCGGGGTTCCAGAGATCCGAGATGGGGATCGCCCACACATCGGCGCCGATCGGGTGGCGGCCGGCTCCCGGGTGCAGGACGAAGCCACGGTGGAACCGCTCTGGAAAGGCCGCGGCGAAGGCCCTGATGCCCTTCGCATCTCGAGGACCGGCGGTGCTGCTGCTCTTCACCTCGACGGCCACCAGGCGACCGTCGGGGTGGGCCAACACGAAGTCGACCTCGTTGCCCCGCCCGTCCCGCCAGTGGCTGACGGCGATGGGTTCGGACTGCCAGTCGGCCTGGGCGAGGAGCTCCGCCGCGACGACCAGCTCGTGGGCGGCCCCGGTCTGCTTCGCCGTCGGCCCACCGGACGCCGTGAGCGCCATGGCGACGCAGGCCAGGGCCGTGTCGCCGGCGATGACCCGGGGGTGGGCGGTGACCTGGCGGGCCGGATCGCGCCGCATCGCAGGGATCGACACGAGCAGGAACGCCCGCTGCAAGATGCCCAGGTGGTTCATCACCGTGTCCCGGCTGATGCCCAGCTCGTTGGCGGCTCGAGTGATGTTGAGCAGCTGGTACGGGTTCGCGGCCAGGTACTCGTAGGTGCGGAGCAGACGCGTCCGATCGACAGCCGCGGCGGCCAGGCTGAACGGGAGGGCGGCCTCCGGGTACGTCCCCAGAGCCCGGCGCGAGATCGCCGGTGAGCCCGGTGTGATGACCCCGGGCATCGTCGGGAGGCCACCTCGAACGGCCCGCCGGATGATGTCCGCCGCCGAGGTCGGCACCACCTCCCCAGGCTCGACCGGACCATCGAAGAGCCAGCTCATCGTCTCGACCGGCCGCCCGGCCAGCTCACCTTGGGTGAGCGGACGCAGGCGGGTGGCGGGCAGCGTCCGACCAGCCAGGGGATCCGACCCGCCCAGCCCGCTGCGGGAGAGGCGCGCCGACCCGGTCAGCAGGAGCTGGCGTGGTCCCGGCCTCTCGTCGATGACCCCCTTGATGGCGACCAGGAGATCGGGGACGAGCTGTGCCTCATCGATCACGGCCGGCGTCCGGAGGGCCCGTAAAAAACCGGCCGGGTCCTGCTCCGCCCGCTCCCGTGTCCTTCGGTCAGCGAGATCAGCACGTTCCTCGATGGCCAGGCCCGCATCGGCCAGCTGGTGGGTCAGCGTCGTCTTGCCCACGGCTCGCAGCCCCTCCAGGATCGCGACGGGCTGTGCGGCCATCTGCGACACGATGGTGGTGAGCGCGCCACGGCGGAGGAGGGCCACAGCTCCAGGGTAGCGACCGGAACGCCGAACCACTCGACGTTTTTTCGTCGAAAGACTCGACGATTCAGCGTGACGGGCGTTACGCTTTGCCGACCTGTCGACGGGAGAGCGGGGACGTGACGTACGGTCGGCGGCGATGAGCGAGGTCAACCCCACCGACGCCACGACCGACGCCGACCGCGAGGAGCTCACCTGGGAGCTGTTCGGCGAGGCGACCCGCGAGCTGGCCACGGCCATCGCCACCGACGGCCAGGTGCCCGACATCGTGGTGGCGGTCGCCCGGGGCGGGCTGACGGTGGCCGGGGCCCTGGCCTACGCCCTCGGGGTCAAGAACTGCGGCGCCATCAACGTCGAGTTCTACACGGGGGTCGACTCCCGCCTCGACGTCCCGGTGGTGCTGCCGCCCAGCCTCAACCTGGTCGACGTGAGCGGGCTCGACGTCCTGGTCGTCGATGACGTGGCCGACACCGGCCACACCCTCCGCCTGGTGCGCGAGGTCCTGGCCCAGCACGTGGCCTCGGTCCGCACCGCGGTGCTGTACCACAAGCCCCAGAGCGTGATCACCCCCGACCACGCCTGGAAGGTCACCGACCGCTGGATCAACTTCCCCTGGTCGGTCCTGCCCCCCGTCCAGGGCCTCCCACCCCGCTGACCGTACGAACGGTGCCTGGCACCGTGCGTACGCTCAACCTCGCGAGAGGCGGGTCGAGACCTGGGAGGCGCCGGCGGCGACGGCGGCCCGGGCGACCCGGTCGGCGGCGGCCAGCACCGCCTCGTCGGGGCCGGTCACGACGGTGCCGAAGGGGCCGAACTCGACGGTGACGTCGGGGCCGGCGGCGGCGTCGAGGGCGGCCTGCACGTGGGGCCCCGGCGCCCCCTCGGCGAAGGGCTCCACGGTGAACTCGAGGACCAGCACCGGGGCGATGCTACCGGTGGGTCGGGCGCGTGAACGCCGTGTCAACACCGGCGCCCGGGCCTCGACCGGCGGCGGCGGGCGTGCGCACCCTGCCCCGATGGCTGCGACCGTGCTCCGGGGAGGCCGGGTCGTCGACCCCGCCTCCGAGACCGACACCACCACCGACGTCCTCGTCACCGACGGCGTGATCACCGCGGTCGGGCCGGTGCCGCAGGAGGTCCTCGACGACCCGGGCACCGACGTGCGCGACTGCCGCGGCCTGCTGGTGGTGCCCGGGCTGATCGACCTCCACGTCCATGTGATGGCCGGGCTGGGCGACTTCTGCGTCGAGCCCGACGACGTCGGCATCGGGATGGGCGTGCCCACGATCGTCGACGGCGGCACCAGCGGCGTCGCCACCTTCGACATCAGCCGGCGGGCGATCATCGACCACCCGGCGACGCAGACCCGGGTCCTCTCGTTCCTCGACCCGAACCAGCTGTACCTGGCCACCAAGGACTTCATCTGCCACAAGCTGGAGATCGCCGGGGATCTCCGCAACCTCGACCAGGAGTCGCTGGCCGACTCGCTGGCCCGCAACGACGACGTGGTCGTCGGGGCCAAGGTCCGGGCCTGCCACGTCGGCGACCCCGAGTTCTCGCCCTTCCTCGCCGCCGCCCAGGAGGTGATGGGCCACCGCCCGGTGATGGTCCACCTGGGCCGGTTCCCGTTCACACCGGTGATCACCCCGCTGGCCCTGCTCCGGCAGCTGCGGGGCGGCGACATCATCACCCACGCCTTCCGGGGCGCCGGCGGCATGCGGGGCCCCGACGGCAAGGCCGTGCCCGAGCTGCGCGACGCCGTCGACCGGGGCGTCGTGCTCGACATCGGCCACTCGGGCACCGACTTCCGCTTCCGCGAGGCCCGGTTGCTGATGGAGGAGGGCTACCTGCCCGACACGGCCTCGACCGACATCAACGTCTTCACCGTCGACGGGCCGGTGTTCTCGCTGGTCGAGACGCTGACCAAGATGCTGGCCCTCGGGCTCGACCTCCACCACGTGATCGCCATGGGCACGTCCAGCTCGGCCCGGGCCATCGGGCGGGCCGACGAGCTGGGCCGCCTGGAGCCCGGCCGGAGCGCCGAGGTCTCGATCCTCCGGCTCCGCGACGACGGCCCGTTCCCGGTGTCCGACGGCAAGGAGGTCGTCCAGTCGCCGCAGGCCCTCGAGGCCGTCGCCTGCCTCCGGGCCGGCACCTGGCACGACGTCTCCCCGCTCAAGACCTTCGCCACCGTGGGCGGCGACTGGTCCCACATGCCCGACGACATCGACTGGTAGCCGGGGCTCAGCCCTTGCGGGCGTTGAGGTAGTTGTAGACGGTGAAGCGGGAGACGCCGAGGGAGTCGGCGACGTCCTCGACCGAGCGGCGGAAGGCGAAGGCGCCCCGGTCGTCGAGCAGGGCCACGGCCCGCTGCTTGTCCTCCCGGGAGAGGGTGGCCAGCGGGCCGCCGACCTCGGCCTCGACCTCCTCGATCAGCGCTCCGAGCCCGACGCCCCGGGCCGGCAGGCGGAGCCCCCCGACCACCTCGCCCTCCCACTCCAGCGGGATGTCGTCTCCTCGCACCCGCGTCCGCCCGACGAGCGTGGCGCCCAGGGCTGCGGCCACCGGCTCCAGGGCGACCAGCAGGGGGTGACGGGGCGGCACATGCCCAAGGTAGGCGGCCCGACCCGGTCAGCCGGCCAGCCGGTCGGGGGCGTAGCGGGCGAGCACCGGTTGCTCGACCACGCTGACCAGGGCGGCGAAGACGATGGAGGCGACGGTGACGACGACGACGGCCGCCCACAGCTGGGCGTACTGGGCGGTGATGGTCGAGTTGACCATCAGGGCGCCGAGGCCGGTCCCGGTCGACAGCCAGCCGTTGAGGATCGAGCCGAGGATGGCCAGCGGGGCGCACACCTTGGCCGAGGCCATCAGCGCCGGCAGGGCCGACGGCAGCCGCAGCTTGAGGAGCTGCTTGATCGACCCGGCGTTGTAGGCGAGCAGCAGCTCGACGGCCTCGGGGCGCACGGCCCGCAGCCCGTTCGACACCAGCACGAGGGCCGGGAAGAAGGTGATGATCGAGATGATCACCAGGCTTCCGATCGTCCCCCGCCCGAAGACGTAGGCGAACAGCGGCACCATGGCCACGATCGGCACCGAGCGCAGGGCGAGGGCGATCGGCAGGAAGGTCCGCTCCAGCGCCTTGGACAGGGTGAAGGCCACGGCCACGACGAGGGCCGAGGCGATCCCGGTGAGGAAGCCCCAACCCGCCTCGGTCAGCGTCGTGACCGTCGCCTCCCGCAGCTCGGCCTGGCGCTCGGCCCCCTTGTCGGCGTCGGTGATCCACTCCCAGACCTTGCCGGGGGTCTTGCCGACGTACTCGTTGACGTCGAAGTGGTCGAGGAAGGCGATCCAGAGGGCGAGGAGGATCCCGGTCACGGCCACGAAGGTGACCACGGCGCGGAGGATCCCGATCGCGATCCGGCTGCCACCGCCGCCCCGTCCCGACGGCGGGGCGACGGTGGTGATCTGGGGTGCGGTCATCTGCGGGTGTCCAGTCCTCGGGGCGCCCACGGGCTGAGGAGCCGGCCGACCAGGGCGATCAGGGCGTAGCCGGCCCCGGCGAGCAGGGTGGCGACCAGGGCCAGGCCCCACACCCGGGCGGGGTCGGCGTTGGCCCGGGCCGAGATGAGGGCGACGCCGAGCCCGTTGTCGGCGCCGCCGATGAACTCGCCGATGATGCCGCCGAGGATGGCCGCCGGGGCCGAGATCCGCAGGGCGGCGAAGTAGTCGGGCAGGGCGGCCCGCAGCCGGACCTTCCGCAGCGAGGCCACCGGTCCCCCGCCGAAGGCCCGGACCATGTCGAGCGCCGTCCGGTCGCAGGCCCGGAGCCCGACCATGGCCCCGATCATCGTGGTGAGGAAGACCGACAGGGCGGCCAGCGCCGAGCGGGGGGCGTCGCCGGTCAGCGAGACCTGGAAGATGGGCCCGAGGGCGATGATCGGCAGCGAGCTGATGGCCACGGCGACGTGGAGGGCGGGCCGCTCCAGGTGCGGGATGGCGATGGCCAGGACGCCGATCACGGTGGCGACGACGTTCCCCCAGAGCCAGCCGGGCCAGACCGCCCGGAGGGTCGAGCGGGCGTTGCGGGTGTAGACCTCGGCGTCGCCGAGCACGTCGCCGACCACGTCGGTCACCGGCGGGAAGGCCTTCGATCCCGACATGAAGGTGAGGGCGGCGACCTCCCACACCACGAGGAGGACGACGATCGCCCCGGCCGACGGCAGCCACGTGGCCTCGGCCAGCCGCGCCCCCGCCCGGAGCCGGGGGGCCGGCTCCGGGCGGGTCGCAGCGGGTGTGGTGGTGGCCGTCATCCGCCCGTGAGGTCGATCCCGTCGGCGTAGATCTCGTCGAGGATCTCGTTGGTGTACAGGTCGGCCGAGACCTCGAACCCGAGCTGGCCGAGCACGGTGATGTTCCGCTCGATGTCCTCGTCGGACATGTAGAAGAGCCCGTTGGCCTCGGTGGCGTCGGACTGCTGGAGCTCGATCTGGGCCTCCAGCTCGAGCTGCTGGGTCTCGGGGTTGAGGTCGAGATCGGCGCCGTACTTCTCGAGCGTGAGGTCGATCGCCAGCTGGTTGTCCTTGATGGCCTCCTGCCAGCCCCGGGACTCGGCCTTCAGGGCGGCGACCAGCTGGTCCCGCTTGGTCTCCAGCGTCTCCTCCGTCACCCCGTAGATCTGCTGGTAGAGGGTGATGCCGTAGTCCTGGAGGTTGAGCGTCCCGACGTCGAGGCCCTTGACCCGCAGGATGTTGGGCTCGTTGGTCACGAAGCTGAAGAAGCCCTGGACCTCGCCGTTCTCCAGTGGGGTCGGCTCGAAGTCGACCGGGACCTTGTTCACCTGGTCGGCCCCGCTCCCCTCCTCCAGCCCGTTGTCGGCCAGGAACGCCTGCCAGATCTGCTCGTTGGCGGTCTGGACGCCGATCGTCTTCCCCCTGAGCGCATCGGGCTCCTCGATCGGGTCATCGTTCAGGTAGAGGATGCAGAAGGGGTTCTCCTGGAAGTTGGCGCCGACGATCTTGATCGGGGCGTCGTCGCCGGTGACGGCGGCGGCCCAGGTCTCGGAGCCGAGGAAGGAGTAGAGGACCTGGCCCTGCACGAGCGGGGCGATGGCGTCACCGGGGCCGGCGATCATGTTGACCGAGCTGAACCCGGCGTCGGCGAAGTAGCCCTTGTCGTCGGCCACGTAGAGCCCGGCGAACTCGATGTTCTTGATCCACGACAGCTGGATGGCGAGCTCGCCGAAGTCGCTGCCGCCGCCGCCCGACCCGTCGGTGCCGGTCTCCTCCCCGTCGTCGTCGCTGCACGCCGACAGCAGCGTCGGGCCGAGGCCCAGCAGGACGGCTCCCGCGCCGACGTTCCCGATGAAGCGCCTGCGACTCATCCCCGTGCTCATCACACCTCCGCACCCCGGACGATGGGAGCGGCGGTGCACCGGTCCCCACGGGGTCGGGTGCACGGTCGCCCGCAGCCGTTTCCCGGTGATGTTCCGAACGAGAACGGAGTGTGAACGCCTCAACAGTTCGTTGACGCGCCCCCGGCGGCCCTCGCAGGGTGGCGCCCGTGAGCACCCTCCTGCGCAACGGCACCGTCCTCCCCATGACCGGGGGGCGGACCGTCCTCGACCCCGGCTCGGTGCTGATCGACGGCACCGACGTCGTGGCCGTGGGCCCGGTGGCCGAGGTCGACGCCGACCCCCGGGCCGCCGGTGCCGACGTCGTCGACCTCACCGGCCACGCCGTCCTCCCCGGGCTCCACAACTGCCACCTGCACTCGGGGCTGCTGCGGGGGACGGCCGAGTCGCTCTCGCTGTGGGACTGGCTGAAGACCTACGTCGACCCGGCCCACCGCGCCCTGACCCCGGAGATCGCCCGGGCCGCCTCGCTCCACTGCTACGCCGAGGGCCTGCTGGCCGGGACCACCTCGGTGATGGACATGTGGCGGTTCATGGAGGGCTCGGCGGCGGTGGCCGAGGAGCTGGGCATCCGAGCCACGCTCGTCCCCTACGTGGCCGACGAGGAGGGGTACGACTACTTCGAGTCGATCGCCAGCAACCGCGCCCTGCTGGAGGCGGTGGGCACCGACGCCGCTGGCGGGCGGGTGCGGGCCTGGGTCGGGTTGGAGCACCTCCTCTACTGCACCCCGGCCGCCTTCCGGGCCGCCGCCGACCTGGCCCAGGAGTTCGGCACCGGGATCCACACCCACAGCTCGGAGACGATCTGGGAGGTCGAGGAGAGCCTGAAGCGGTTCGGCCACCGCCCGATCCACGAGATGGCCAACCGGGGCATCCTCGGCCCGCACACGGTGATCGCCCACTGCGTCTGGCTCGACGACCAGGAGATCGCCCTGCTCGCCGGCACCGGCACCTCCGTGGCCCACTGCCCGTGCTCGAACATGAAGCTCTCGTCGGGCCCGGCCCGGGTGATCGCCATGCGGGCCGCCGGCATCAGCGTCGGCCTCGGCAGCGACGGCGAGAAGGAGAACAACAACCTCGACTTGGTCGAGGAGATGAAGTTCGCCTCGCTGCTCCAGAAGCTCACCACCCTCGACCCGACCACCGGGGACCCGTGGGACGTCCTCACCATGGCCACGAGCGAGGGGGCCCGGGCCCTCGGCCTCGACGCCGTGACCGGCTCGCTCGAGCCGGGCAAGCGGGCCGACGTCGTCACCGTCGACCTGCGGGGCCTCCACACCACGCCCCTGCTCCACGGCCCCGACCAGAACGTCCCCGCCCACCTGGTCTTCTCCACCTCGGGCCGCGACGTGGCCGACGTCTGGGTCGACGGCCGCCGCCTCGTCGCCGGGGGCGTGCCCACCACCTTCGACGTCGCCACCGTCCGGGCCGACGCCCAGGCCGCCGCCGAGGACCTCTTCGCCCGCCGCGCCGCCCTCACCGCCTGAAGGTGCCTGGCACCTTCAGGCGGTCGGGGGGCGGAGCGCCTCGCGGGCGGCCTCGGTGCGCCGGCGGAGGGCGGCCTTGTCGGTGGGGTCGAGCCAGGTGGCCTCGACGCCGTCGAGGGCGATGTCGACCATCTGGTCCCAGCCCCATCCGAAGGCGGCGGCGACGTGGCGGTACTCGCGCCCGATGTCGAGGTCGGTCAGCGCCGGGTCGTCGGTGTTGAGCGTGGCGAGGAGGCCCCGGGCCCGCATCTCGGGGTAGACGTGCTCGGCCAGCGTGGGGAAGGCGTTGGCGATGCGGATGTTCGAGGACGGGCAGACGGTCAGGGCGATCTGCTCGTCGACGAAGCGCTGGGTGACGTCGTGGTCGCCGAGGATCGACAGCCCGTGGTCGATCCGCTCGGCCCCGAGCAGGTCGACGCAGTCGGCGATCGCCTCGGGCCCCGAGTTCTCGCCCTGGTGGGCGGTGCGGCGCAGCCCGGCCGCCCCGGCCCGCTGGAAGGCGGCGGCGTACCAGCCCGGCTCCTGGCCGATCTCGGTCGAGTCGTAGCCGACCCCGATCACCCGCTCGACCCCCGGCGCGCCCGACCGCCGCAGCTCGATCAGCGAGGAGACCTGCTCCTCGGCGGCGGCCGCCCCGAAGTCGCGGTCGAAGTCGAGGATCAGCCGGACGACCACGCCGGTCTCGGCCTCGGCCGCGGCCAGCCCCTCGTCGAGTCCGGCGACGATGTCGCCCAGCGCCTGGCCGGCGGCGAGGTGGCGGGCCGGGGTGAAGAAGCTCTCGCGGTAGGCCAGGCCGTGGGCGGCGCCGTCGACGGCCGACTCGTAGCCCAGCCGGGCCCAGTCGGCCCGCGAGCCGAGCACCGACTGGACCAGCCAGAACACGTCGAGGAAGCCGGTGAGCGAGTCGTAGGTGTAGAGGTCGGTGGGGTCGTCGACGGGAAGGTCGATGCCGTTGGCGGCGGCCAGCTCGGCCACCGTGGCGGCCCGCATCGTGCCCTCGACGTGGCAGTGGAGCTCGACCTTGGGCAGCGCCTCCAACGCCGCGTCGAGCGGCGACAGCCCGGTCATGCCGGCGCCTGCATCCGCTCCGAGACCTTGGCGTGGCGGGCGAGGACGTCCTCGACCCCGTCGGCCACCAGCACCCCGCCCTCGACGACGGCCCGTCCGGCGACGACGGTGTGGCGGGCGGCCACCGGTCCGCAGCGCAGCCAGGCCTCGACCGGGTCGGTGAGCGCCCCGGCGAAGGCGATGCCCTCCAGCGGCCAGCACACCAGGTCCCCGGCGGCGCCGACGCTCAGCTGCCCCAGCTCGCCGTCGTCGCGGCCGAGGCAGGCGGCCCCGCCCCGGGTGGCGATCTCCAGGGCGTCGCGGGCCCCCGTGGTCTCGGGCCCCTCCCGCATCCGGCCCAGCAGCATGGCGTTGCGGGCCTCCATCCACAGCGAGGCCGAGTCGGTCGACGCCGACCCGTCGCAGCCCAGCCCGACGGGCACGCCCGCCTCCCGGAAGGCCTTCACCGGGGCGATGCCCCCGCCGCCGATCATCATGTTCGAGCTGGGGCAGTGGGCCACGCCGGTCCCCCACCGGCCCATGCGGGCGATCTCGTCCTCGTTCGGGTAGATGCAGTGGGCCACCCACGACCGGTCGGTGCCCCACCCGACCTCCTCGAACTGCTCGATGGTGCGGCGCCCGAAGGTCTCCATGGCGTAGGTGTCCTCGTCGGGGTCCTCGGCCAGGTGGGTGTGGAGGCGGACGTCGAGCCGCTCGGCCAGCTCGGCCGTCTCCCGCATCAGCCCGGGGGTGACCGAGAACGGCGAGCACGGGGCCAGGGCGATCCGCACCATCGCCCCCCACGACGGGTCGTGGTGCAGCCCGACCAGCCGCTCGCTGTCGGCCAGGATCGTGTCGTCGTCCTGCACCACCGAGTCGGGCGGGAGGCCGCCGTCCTTCTCCGACAGGCTCATCGACCCCCGGGTCGGGTGGAAGCGGACCCCGAGCTCGACGGCGGCCTGGATCTCGGCGCTGATCAGGTCGCCGCCGCCCCTCGGGTGGACGTAGAGGTGGTCGGTCGAGGTGGTGCAGCCGCCGAGGGCCAGCTCGGCCAGCCCGACCCAGGCCGAGAGGTGGGCGGCCTCCTCGTCGAGCCGGCTCCAGAGCGGGTACAGCGTGGTCAGCCAGCCGAAGAGGGTGGCCTTGGTGGCCGGCCGGTGGGCCCGCGTGAGGTTCTGGTAGATGTGGTGGTGGGTGTTGATCAGGCCCGGCGTGACCAGGCACCCGGAGGCGTCGAGGGTGCGCGTGGCGGCCGGCTCGGACCCGGGCGGGCCGACCCCGCTGACCAGCCCGTCGGTGATCGCCACCCACCCGCCCGGGATCTCGGTGCGGTCGTCGTCGACCGTCGCCACCAGCTCGGCCCCCCGCACCAGGAGGTCGGCGGGCGGGGCGGCGGCGGGCGGCGGCATGGGTCGATGCTGAGGGTCGCCGTCGCGACCGTCAACCACCCCCGCCGCGGTTCACGCGCCGTTGACAGTTCCGCAACAGGTGCCCCTGGGGCCGTCCGTACGCTCGCCCCATGTCCGACACGCTGTCCAAGCCTGCGTTCTCCACCCCCGGCGCGGTGCCACCGGGACGGCTGGGCATCGTGCTCGAGGGCCTGACCAAGCAGTTCAGGATCAAGCGCTCGACCGTCACCGCCCTCGACGACGTCAGCCTGGCCACCCGCGACGGCGCCTTCGTCGCCCTGCTGGGCCCGTCGGGCTGCGGCAAGTCGACCATCCTGCGGATCCTCGCCGACCTGGAGCAGCCGACGTCGGGGCGCGCCCTCGTCCACGGCCAGGCCCCGTCGGTGACCCGGCGGAGCAACCACCTCGGCATCGCCTTCCAGGACCCGGCCCTGCTCCCCTGGCGCTCGGTGCGGGCCAACATCAAGCTCCCGCTGGAGCTGAGCGGGGTGAAGGTACCGACCGAGAAGGTCGACGAGCTGATCGAGCTGGTCGGCCTCCAGGGCTTCGAGGACGCCCGGCCGGCCCAGCTCTCCGGGGGCATGCGCCAGCGCGTCGCCATCGCCCGGGCCCTGATCGTCGAGCCCGAGATCCTGCTGCTCGACGAGCCCTTCGGCGCCCTCGACGAGATGACCCGCCAGCACCTCAACCTGGAGCTCCAGCGGATCTGGTCCGAGCGGGCCACCACGACGCTGCTGGTCACCCACTCGATCTCCGAGGCCGTCTTCCTCGCCGACGTCGTGGCCGTGATGAGCGCCCGACCAGGGCGGATCGTGGCCGAGGTGCCGATCGACCTCCCTCGGCCCCGCACACCTGAGATGATGCGGACCCCGGAGTTCCACGCCATCGAGGACCAGCTGGCCCGCCTGCTGTTCGACTCCGGGGCCCCGGCCTGATCGTCCCTCCGGGGTGGCGACCAGATCTCCCCGGCCTCACGGAGATCTGGTCGCCAGCCCGGAGGGTCAGGCGGTCACCGCCACCGGCACGGCCCGCTCGACGGCCACCTCGGCCATGTCGCCGAGCATCCGCCGCCAGGCGACGCTGAGGCGGTCGGCCCGGGTGTGGCACTCGGTCTGGTCGAGGTGGATGCGCATCTCGGCGTAGCGCTCGAGGATGCGGAGGTCCTCCTGGAGGATCACCAGCTCGTCGGCGATGGTGGCGGCGATGCGCCCGGGGTCGCCGCCGAGGTCGTCGCGGGCCATCAGCTTGTAGACGCAGGTGCGGTCGGCGGTCTCGGGCTGGCAGGCGAACAGGATCGAGAACGACGCCCCCGTCACCGGGAAGTCGAGGCGGAGCACGACAGCACACCCGGCGACGCCCTGCTTGAGCAGCCGCTGGGGCTGCACCTCGGGGTGCTCACCGGTGGCCACCAGCGGGTCGTCGAAGTTCCGGTACCAGGTGTCGAAGGTGGTGCGGACCGTCCAGCCGTCGCGCTCGACCGGCTCGTTCACCACCAGGGCGGCCTCGTCGACCCCGAACGTGGCGGCGTGGACGAAGGGGAAGTGCGAGGCGTCGAGGAAGTTGTCGACCAGCTGGACGGCGCTGACCGGCGTCGACAGCGGCTCGTTCCAGAAGCAGTCGACGCCCTCGCTCCCCCACCCGGGCAGGACCGGCAGCGGGGCCAGCGGCTCCTCGGGGGCCAGCCAGACCAGGTCGTGGCTCTCGACCACGCCCCACGCCGCCACCAGCCGGGCCTTGGGCGGCAGGTGGGCGTCGAGCCCGAGGGCGGGGATCGACGTGCACCGCCCGTCGTCGTCGAAGGTCCAGCCGTGGTAGCCGCAGCGGAGGCCGAGGCGGTCGTCGACCGACCCGAGGCTGAGGGGCGCCAGGCGGTGCGGGCAGCGGTCCTCGAAGGCGACGAGCTCGCCGTGGAGCCGGACGACCACCCACGGCTCGCCCAGCAGCCAGACCTGGTGCGGTTCGTCGCCGACCTCGTGGGCCATGGCGACCGGGTGCCAGGCACGGCGCAGCAGGGACGAGGTGTTGTCGACGATCACGGCGCCAGTGTGCGGCCACCCCCGCCCCGGGCTCAACGACGCGAGGCACCTGTTCACGCGCTGTTGACAGGGAGCCGCCGACGGGGTGACGGCCGCTCGCTACCGTCCCGCCATGCGTGACCTCGCTGCCCTGCCCAAGGGCCACCTGCACGTCCACCTGGAAGGGGCGATGCGCCCGGCGAGCCTGGAGGAGATGGCCGCCGCCGCCGGCATCCCGGTGCCGACGATCCGGGGCTTCGGCAGCTTCGGCGTCTTCGCCGAGATGTACGTGGCCGCCTGCGAGGTGCTGCGCTCCGACGACGACCTGCGCCGCCTCGTCGACGAGGTCGTGGCCGACGCCGCCGCCGCCGGCGCCGTCTGGATCGAGCCCGGCGTCTACCTCCCGCACCACCGCGAGCGGCTCGGCCCGCCCGAGCACGTGCTGGAGGTGATCCTCGACGAGCTGGCCGTCGCCGGGGCGCGCCACGGGGTCGGCACCGGGCTGATGGTGTCGGCCGACCGCACCCTCGACCCGGCCGACGCCGTCGAGCAGGCCCGGCTGGCGGTGCGCTACGCGGCCCAGGGCGTGGTGGCCTTCGGGCTGGCCAACGACGAGGTCGGCTTCCCGCCCGAGCTGTTCGTCGAGGCCTACGCCGTGGCCCGGGCCGGCGGGCTCCTGAGCACGCCCCACGCCGGCGAGCTCGACGGGCCCGAGCGGGTGCGGGGCGCCCTGGTCGCCCTGGGGGCCGACCGCATCCAGCACGGCGTCCGGGCCGTCGAGGACCCGGCGGTCGTCGAGCTGGTCGCCGACTCGGGCGTCTGCCTCGACGTCTGCCCCTCGTCCAACCTGCTGCTCGCCGTGGTGCCCTCGCTCGACGAGCACCCCCTCCCCGCCCTCCTCGCCGCCGGCATCCCCTGCTCGCTCAACGCCGACGACCCCCTGCTGTTCGGCCCCGGCCTGCTGGAGGAGTACGAGCTGGCCCGCACCGGCCTCGGCCTCGACGACGAGGCCCTGGCCGGCATCGCCCGGGCCTCGGTGACCCACTCCGGCGCCCCCGATGCGTGCAAGGCCGCCGCCCTCGCCCGCATCGACGCCTGGCTCACCGCCGAACCCACCCCGACCGCCTCAAGGTGCCAGGCACCTTGAGGCGATCGCGGGACACGACCTAGCCGTCGACCATCTGGCGGCCGAGGGCGGGGAAGCCGAGGTCGACCAGGGCGCGGCGGTAGGCGACGGCGAAGCGGTCGAAGGGCAGGTGGAGCTCCTCGGTCAGGTCGAGCGGGAGGCGCTCGGGGCGCTGGCCCTCGACGATGCGCTGGTCGGGGGCGAAGACGGCCTCCTCGACCGCCTCGAAGGCGGGGACGTCGACCTCGGTGCCGAGCGGGAAGCCGGTGCACCAGAACACCCGGCAGGTCGTCGCCGTGGTGGGCGACGGGGCCACGAACATCACCGTGCCCGGCCCGGCGGCGTTGCCCAGGTGGACCGCCAGCGGGAGCTCGGCCCGGTAGGCGAAGGTCATCCCGAACTGCCCGCCCTCGTCGGCCGCCGTGCCCTGGTCGTAGCCCGACACGTAGGGGAAGTCGAACGTGAGCCGCCAGCCGTCGTCGGAGCGGGTCACCTCGTAGGGCGGGACGACCACCTCGGCCGGGTTGCCGAAGGTGTCGGTGTGGAGGACCGAGAAGTGGGCCACGTCGCAGAAGTTCTCGATCTGGCGGGGCGCCTGGCAGGCCCAGTCCATCGGCTCGCCGACGTGGAGCCAGTGGGTGCCCTCGTCGATCTCCGGGATGCGGGGCGCGGGCCGGGCCTCCTCCCCCGCCGGCACCAGGCAGGCCCAGATGAGCCCCGAGTGCTCGGTGGTCTGGTGGCCGGGGACGTCGGCCCGGCTGGGGATGCGGTCGTGCGGGAGCTGCGGGATCCGGGTGCAGGCGCCCGAGGTGTCGTACTCCCAGGCGTGGTACGGGCAGCGCAGGCAACCCTCGTCGGTGACCGTGCCCATCGACAGCCGCACGCCCCGGTGGCTGCACAGGTCGTCGAGCAACGACAGCGTCCCGTCGGGCGCCCGCCACAGCACCAGCTGCTCCTCCAGCAGCGTCACCGCCAGCGTCCCGCCGGGAGGGACGTCCGACGACCGGGCCACGGCGTGCCAGTAGGGCCGGGCGGCGGCAAGAAAGGCTGTGCTCATCGGTCTCCTAGGGGCTGAAGAGGCGCTGGACGGCAGCGCGGAACGGCGCCGGGTCGCACGCGACGGCGACGCGCCAGGGGGCGAAGGCGCCGAGGGTGGACTCGGGGACGGGGCGGCGGTCGGCGATCGTCGCCCCCCACGCCGCGCTCCCGCCGGTGTCGACGGCGATCGGCCAGGTCTCGACCCCGGTGATCACCGGGCGCTCGGCGGCGGCCATCACCGCCAGCAGGTCGTGGCACGGGAACATCCCGGGCGGGGTCTGGCGGACCGAGTCGTAGAAGGCGAGGTAGCCGTCCATCGGGTCGGCGAGGAAGCGGGCGACGACGCCGTCGGAGGCGTGGGCGGCGGCCAGCTCGACGTCGGCCGAGAGCAGGGCGGCCATGGTCACGTCGAGCCCGACGAGCAGCGGCGGCCGGTCCGTCGCCCACGGCGCGGCGACCACGGCGGCGGCCGCCTCGGGGTCGTGGGCGACATTGGCCTCGGCCGCCGGGAGGGCGTTCCCGCCGGCGAGCACCGAGCCGCCCATCACCGTCAGCGAGCGGAACCCGCCGGTCAGGCCGGGCCGCTCGGCCAGCACGGCGGCCAGCGTGGTCAGCGGCCCGGTGGTGACCAGGTCGATGGCCCCGGGGTCGGCCGCCACCAGCCGGGCCAGCAGGTCGGCCGGCCGCTCGTCGGTGGGCACGACCTCGCCGGTGGGCCAGCGGTGGGCGTGGCCGCCGAGCCCGTCGGCGCCGTGGACGTGGGCGGCCCGGGCCGACAGCGGCGACGGGCCCGACGGGTCGGTGGCGCCGAGGGCCACGGGGATGTCGGGCCGGCCGGCGGCGTGGAGGATGCGGCAGAGGTTGGCCGCCGCCGCGTCCCGCTCGGTGTTGCCCCAGGTGGCGATCAGGGCCACCACCTCGACGTCGGGCTCGGTCAGCGCCCACCAGATCCCGGTGCAGTCGTCGACGCCGCCGTCGTTGTCGATCACCAGCCGCCGGGTCACGCCGCCACCAGCTCGCCCAGGATGCGTCGCAGCTCGACGGTGGCCCGGTCGGCCCGGGTGTGGACCTCGGCGGTCAGGTCGAGCGGCAGGGCCAGATCGGTGAACCGCCGCTGGAGGGCGAGGTCCTCGGCCACCACCCCCTCCTCGAAGGCCAGGGCGGCAGCGAGCCGGTCGGGGTCGTGGTCGATGTCGTCACGGGCGATGGCGGTGTGGATCGTGCACGTCGCGGCGTCGACGGGCTGGACGAAGAAGCTGATGACGTTGCTGCCGCCGGCCTCCTCGTAGTCGATCCGCAGGGTCGCCGCGAACGGCGCCGTGTAGCGGTAGGTGACGTGACGGGTCTGGAGGAGGGGTCGGCGTCCGGCGAGCACCTCGGGATCCTCGCGGTTCGGGAAGCGGTGCGAGGATCGGACGGTCATCGTCAGCCCGTCGCGCTCGACGGTGACCGGGCCGACCCGCGGATCCTCCTCGGTGCCGATCGTGGCGGCGTGGACGTACGGGAAGTGGGCCATGTCGAGGAAGTTGTCGACCAGCAGCCCGGCGCCGGCCCGGGTGGTGACCGTCGGGAGGTCGCCGGTGGTGAAGCGGCTGCGGTCGTCGCCGGCCAGCGGGTCGGCCGGGAGCGGGGCGCGGGGCGGCTCGGGGGCGATCCACACCAGCCCGAGGTGCTCGGCCACCGCCGCCGGGGCGACGGCGTGCTCGGGGTGCGGGCAGCGATCGCTCCGCACGGCCACGGCGCCGTCCACCCGAGCGACCAGCCACCGCTCGCCCAGCAGCCGCACCGCCACCGGCGCGTCGTCCCCCGCGGCCCGAGCGGCCGGATCGGCCCCGCCGGGCCGAAGAGCCGGGTCGACCCGGCCGGACCGAACAGCCGGGTCAGCCCCGCCGGGCCGAACAACCGGATCGGCCCCGCCGGACCGAACAACCGGATCAGCCCCGCCGGACCGAACAACCGGATCAGCCCCGCCGGGCCGAACAGCCGGGTCAGCCCCGCCGGGCCGAACAGTCGGGTCGGTCCGGCCGGACGGAGCGGTCGGGTCGGGCAGGGCGGCCAGCGGCAGGAGCGGGTGCCAGGCGGCGCGCAGGGCCGGGTCGGTGTTGCCCAGCGGGGGTGGCATCAGGGGGCGGGGGCGGGCGCCGGCGGGGCCGCGACGCTCCGGGTCGAGCGCAGCGCCGCGGCCACGCCGGCCGGGCCGTCGGCGTCGAGGGCGGCCACCATCTCGCGCAGCCAGCGCCGGTACTCGAGCGACACCCGGTCGGTGCGGACCGACAGCTCGAAGGCGGGGTCGAGGTCGAGGGCGGGCGGGTCCTGGTTGGTCACGAGCGGCTCGTCCTCGGCGAGGACCAGGTCCTGGAAGGCCAGGTGGGGCGTGTCGTCCTCGTCGTGGCGGTCGGATCGGGCCACGACCCAGAAGGTGCGGGTGGTGGCGTCGTCGATCGGCGAGGCCGTCATCCAGAGGTGGCGCCGCACCGGGGTGCCGTCGGGGAGCGGGTCGAGGGCGAAGGCGATGTCGACGGTCAGCGGCATCGGCATCCGGTAGGCCGAGTAGCCGTAGAGGGCGACGTCGTCGGCCTGCATCTCGGGCGGGTCGTAGTCGAAGCGCAGCTCGCCGGCCTGGCGGCGGATCGCCGGGATCGGCGGCACCGGCTGGTCGCGGCGGCCCAGGCTGCCGTCGTGGACCCAGGCGAAGTGGGCCAGGTCGACGAAGTTCTCGACCCGGCGGGGCGCCCCCACCGGCCAGGTGTAGGGCGCCCCGGCGACCACCTTCATCTCGGCGTCGTCCCACGCCGGGCAGGCCGGGATCTGCGTCCCGGCGGAGCCGTCGAGGCGCACCCACACCAGCCCGTGGGCCAGCTCGACGTCGAAGGACGGGATGCACGCCTTCGACGGGATCGGCCCCTCGGGCAGCGACGGGATCTCGACGCAGCGGCCGTCGGCGCCCCAGCGCCAGCCGTGGTAGCCGCAGCGGATGGCCCCGTCGTCGACCCAGCCGACCGAGAGCCGGGCCGAGCGGTGGAGGCAGCGGTCGGCGACGGCGGCGAGGCCGTCGGCCCCCAGGTCGGCGACGGCCAGCCGCCGGCCCAGGAGCGTCACGGCCAGGGGCCGGGGGGCGGCGGCCCGCAGCTCCTCGAGGGTGGCGACCGGGTGCCAGAAGAGGGTGAGCAGCCGCTCCAGGTCGGCGGTCATGACACCGCCGCGTAGCGGCTGTCGGAGCTGAGGGGGCCGGTGGGGACGCCGTTGCTGCGGGGCGTCCAGGCCCAGATCCGCCACAGCACCCGCTCGCCGGCGAACGGGCCCCGGCCATGGAACATGCGGTAGTTGTCGAGGCACAGCGCCTCGCCGGGTTGCAGCGTGAAGCGGGGGGCGGCCACGCCGGCGTGCTGGACCCAGCCCTTCCACCGGCCGATCAGCTCGGCGTCGCCGGCCGGGTCGGCCGCCGTCGGGCTCGGCGCCATGTAGGGCGATCGGCGCAGGGCCCGGCGCCCCGACGGGAGGGTCAGGACGATGGGGCTGATCGTCGGGCGCATCCCGGGCTCGGTCAGGTCGACCGGCACCTCGTGGACGAAGGCGTGGAGCTCGGGGTCGTCCTCGGCGATGGCGGCGAGGAGGCGGTGCCCGTCGACCACCATCGACGCCCCGCCGGCGGTGCCCTGGCGGGCGCAGAGGAGGAAGAGGCCGTCGGGGTGGAGGTCGCCGTAGGCGAAGCCGTCGACGTGGACGGGCATCGTCAGCTCGGGTGGGATCAGGCTGCGGTCGCCCTCCCCGCCCTCGCGGACGGCGGTGGCGTCGGGACGGGCCAGCAGGGGGCCGAGGACGTCGCCGGCGATCGCCTCGGCGGCGGCGGCGTCGGTGCCCCGGCCGGTCAGGATGGCGGCGCCGTCCCGGTCGACGAGGGCGGCGGCGCGGGTCGGGTCGTCCGTGCGCAGGGGGATCAGGCCGGCCATGGCCCGACTGTGCGCCACCCCGGGAGCGGGGGCAACGATCCCGGCCCGGTCTTCACACAGCGTTGACAGAGTGTTGATCGTCCGACGCACCCCCCGCCCCGAGAACGCGACCCCAGCGCACAAGAAGGCGTTCCTGCGAGCCAGGGGTCGCGTTCCTCAGGTCGGGGCGAAGGCGGCGATCATGGCGTCGACGTCGCCGAGCGGGTACAGGATCGGGCAGGTGCAACCGTCGTCGACGTAGCGCTGGACGCCGGCCCGGGCCTCCTCCGGGGTGCCCGAGGCGGTCAGCATCTGCACCACCTCGTCGGGCACCAGCCGTGACGCCGCCACCACCTGCTCGTGGGTCGCCGGCCACGTCAGCACCTCCCCCACGGCGTCGAGCAGGCTGGTCGGGACGCCCGACGCCTCCATGATGTGGGGCTGCTGTCCGAGGTACTGGGTGACCATCAGCCGGGCCATGTCGAGGGCGGTGTCGTGGTCCTCGTGCACCGAGCACACGATCAGCTGGGGCCGGTCGAGGTCGTCGACGCTCCGACCCGCCCGCTCGGCCCCGGTGGTCAGCGCCTCCATCGCCCGGCGGTTGTAGTCCGGCGAGACCAGGTAGTTGAGGACGACGCCGTCGGCGATCTCGCCGGTCAGCTCCATCATCTTCATCCCCGTGGCTCCGATGTAGATGGGCACGTCCTTGGGGCGGCGCTCCTGGTACACGTAGTCGAGCTCGACGCCGTCGAGGTGCACGTGCTCGCCGTGCATGGTCACCGTCTCGTCGGCGAGGAGGGCCCGCACCGCCGTCACCACCTCGCGCATCACGGTGAGGGGCTTGGCCCGGGTGATGCCGACCTTGGCGGCCAGCGGATCCCACCAGGCGCCGAGCCCGAGGAGCACCCGCCCGGGGGCGAGGTCGTCGAGCGTGGCGAAGGTGGCGGCCAGCCGGGCCGGGTTGCGGCTCCAGCAGTCGGCCACCCCCGAGCCGAGCTTCACCGTCTCGGTCACCGCCCCGAAGGCGGCCAGCGGCACCGTGGCCTCGCGGACCAGCCGGCTCTCGGCCTGCCACACGGCTTCGAACCCGGCGGCCTCGGCGGCGCGGGCGTAGCGCATCCCGTCCCGGATCGGGTGGGCGTCCTGCAGGTACAGCGCGGTACGGGCGATGGTCACGTCTGGCCTTCGGGTCGGTGCTCCTCGGCTGCGCCTCGGAACAGGGCTGCGGTGCTTGCTGGGTCGCCTCGCCTGGCGGCTCGGCTCCGGCGGTCCAAGGTCGCCTCCTAGGGCATCTCGGCCAGGCGGGCGTGGAGGCGGGTGGCGGCCTCGCGGGCGTGGGCCCGCACCTCGGCGGGGTCGACCCGGGTGGGACCGTGGCCGCCGAGCACGACCTCGCCGTCGACCACCACCTCCACCGGCCGAACCCCGGGGGTGTAGGCCAGGTGCCACGGGTCCATCGGGGCGTAGGACCAGGTGACCCGGTCGTCGGCCGCCTCGGGGACGAGGTCGTGGCCGGCGGCGAGCCACGCCCAGGCCTCGTCGGGGCTGGCGGTGAGGTCGTCGGCCCGCAGGGCGGCGAAGGCGAGCCGGGCCTCGTCGAGCATGTCGGCCCCGATCCCATCGGTGCCGAGGGCGACCCGCTGGCCGGCGGCGCCCCAGCGGGCCGGGCGGCCGTAGCCGACGGCGTTGTTCTGGTTGGAGCGGGGGTTGTGGAGGATCGTCCCGGGGAGCCGCCGGTCGAGGTGGACGGCGTGGGCCAGCAGCCAGTCGTCGCCGGCCCGACCGTCGAGCCGTGCGCCGGCGGCGAGGTCGTCGGGTCCCTCGGCCACATGGATGTGGACCCCGACGCCGAGGTCGGCGGCCAGCCCGCAGACGGCGTCGAGGGTGGCGTCGGAGAGGGTGAAGGCGGCGTGGGCGCCCACCAGCCCCCGCCCGCCGGCGCGGAGGAACCGCTCGTTCTCGGCCAGCCCGGCGGCGGCCCCCTCGGGTCCGTTCCGGTCGGTGACCTCGTAGCAGCAGACGACCCGGACCCCGACCTCGGCGCACGCCTCGGCGATGACGTCGAGGCTGCCCTCGATGGCGCCGGGCGAGCTGTGGTGGTCGACGATCGCCGTCGTCCCCGCCTCCAGCGCCTCGAGGGCGCCGAGCCGGGCCGACGCCCGGATGGTGTCGAGGTCGAGGGCCCGGTCGAGCCGCCACCACACCAGCTCCAGCACCTCGCGGAACGTCGTCGGCGTCCGCGGCGGCGCCGGCATCCCCCGGGCCAGCGCCGAGTACAGGTGGTGGTGGGCGCACACCAGGCCGGCGGTGACGGCGCCGTCCCCGGTGACGCCGGTCGGGCTCGGGTCGCGGGGGTCCGAGGTGTGGGGGGGCATCGGCGCCGTGCCCTCAGCCTCGCCGCATGGGCAGGGCGTTGCGCCAGCCGCCGTCGTGGGCGTGGAGGGCGGCGGCCACCGCCCCGGCGGTCGGCACCAGGCCGATCTCGCCCACCCCCTTGATCCCGTAGGGGGCGTCGGGCTGGGGCTCCTCGACCAGGATCACCTCGACCGGGGGCATGTCCTTGGCCCGGAGGATGCCGAGCCCCCGCAGGGTGGTGACGGTGGGCCGGCAGGCGTCGTCGGTCGGGAAGTCCTCGGTGAGGGCGTAGCCGAGCCCCATGTGGACGGCGCCCTCGATCTGCCCCTCGACCAGCAGCGGGTTGACCGCCCTGCCGACGTCGTGGGCGGCGACGACCCTCTCGACCGCACCGGTCTCGGGGTCGAGCACGACGACCTGGGCGGCGTAGCCGAAGGTCGAGTGGATCACGGGGTGCTCCAGCCCCTCGTCGAGCGTGTTGGTCCAGTCGATCTCGTAGACGCCCTCGTGGTCGACGTTCGGTGTGCAGCCGGCGGCCAGGGCGGTGCGGCAGGCGTCGGCCACGGCACCGGCCCCCATGAGGGTGCCCCGGCTGCCGGTGGTCTGGCCCTTGCCCAGCTCGCGGGTGGTGTCGACGACGACCCGGACCCGCTCGGGGGCGAGGCCCAGCTCGGTGCAGGCGACCTGGAGGGCGACGGTGTGGATGCCCTGGCCCATCTCGGTCCAGCAGTGGCGCACCTCGACGGTGCCGTCGTCCTCGAAGCGGACCACGGCCCGGGCCACCTCGTGGAAGCCGTTGCCGAGCCCCGAGTTCTTGAGCCCGAGCCCGACGCCGACCGGCTTGCCGGCCGCCTGCGCCGCCTCGACCGCCGGGCGGACGGCGTCGAGGCAGGTCCGGGCGCCACGGCAGCCCTCGTCCATCACCTGGCCCGGGCCCCACACCGCCCCGGGGGTGATGACGTTGCGGTCGCGGATCTCCCAGCCGGTGATGCCGACCTCGGCGGCGAGCCGGTCGAGCAGCCCCTCCATGGCGAACTGGGCCTGGTTGGCCCCGAAGCCCCGGAAGGCGCCGCAGACGGGGTTGTTGGTGCGGACGGCGAGGGCCTCCACGTCGATCGCGGGCACGTGGTACGGCCCGCTGGCGTGCCCGGCGGCCCGCTCCAGGACCTTCATCCCGACGCTGGCGTAGGGCCCCGAGTCGCCGACCATCCGGTACCGCAGGGCCGTGAGCCGGCCGTCGGCGTCGCACGCCCCCTCGGCCTCGATGTGGATCGGGTGGCGCTTGGGGTGCATCAGCAGCGACTCCTCGCGGCTGAGGGTGCACTTGACCGGGCGACCGAGGAGGTGGGCGGCGAGGGCGGTGTGGCCCTGGTTCGACATGTCCTCCTTGCCCCCGAAGGCGCCCCCGTTCGACACCAGCTCGACGGTGACCTCGTCGGTGCCGAGCCCGAGCAGCGAGGCGATCTGGTCGCGGTCGTCCCACACGCCCTGGCCCCCGGAGTAGACGAGCAGCGGCTCGCCCTCGGCGGCGCCCGGCACCGCCAGCGTCGACTCGGGTTCGAGGAAGGCGTGCTCGATCCGCTGGGTGGTGAAGGTCTCGCGCACGACGTGGGCGCTGGTGGCCAGGGCCGCCTCGACGTCGCCCCGGGTGTAGGCCGAGCGGGACAGGACGTTGCCCTCCAGCCCCCACACGGCGTGCTCGTCGCCATCGGCGGCCAGCGCCGTGAAGGCGTCGGCGAACGGGGTCAGCGGGCGGTACGTGACCTCGACCAGGGCGGCGGCCTGCCGGGCGGTCGGGCGGTCGCCGGCGACCACGACGGCCAGGACGTCGCCCAGGTAGGAGGTGCGACCGCCCTCGGGGATCATCACCGGCCAGTCCTTGTGGATCAGCCCGACCCGCAGCTCGCCCGGGATGTCGGCCGCGGTGAGGACCGCCTCGACCCCGGGCACCGCCGCCGCCGCGCTCGTGTCGATGCGGAGGACGTCGGCCCGGGCGTGGTCGGCCAGGTGCAGGGCGGCGTGGAGCAGGCCGTCGACCCGGATGTCGTCGACGAAGCCCTTGTCGCCCAGGGCCAGCCGCTCGCCCTGGTAGCGCACCCCCCGCTCCCCCACCCCGGCCGGGAGGGCGACCGGTGTGGCGCGGCCGGCGGCCAGGGCCTCGACGGCGTCGAGGATCTTGGTGTAGCCGGTGCAGCGGCACAGGTGGCCGCCGAGGTGCCGGGCGGCGGTGTCCCGGTCGAGCCCGGCGCCCCTCTTGTCGAGCAGCGCCTTGAGCCGCACCACGATGCCCGGCGTGCAGAACCCGCACTGGAGCGCACCGGTGGCGGCGAAGGCCTCGGCGAAGCGCGCCCGCTCGGCCTCGGGCAGGCCCTCGAGGGTGGTGACCTCCTTGCCCTCGGCCCGGTCGAGGCCGACCTGGCAGGAGACCACGGCCTTGCCGTCGAGCAGCACCGTGCAGCACCCGCACTGCCCCGACGGCGAGCACCCGTCCTTGGGGCTGAGCACCCCGAGCTCGTCGCGCAGGGCGGCCAGCAGGTGGGGCTGGCCCCCGCCGACGACGACCGGCGTGCCGTTGACGGTGAGGGCGTGGGCCACGGTCGGGGCGTCGGACATCTCGCCCACGTTCACGCGCCTTCAACAATCTGTCAACGCACCGACCGTTGCGGGCGTGTGAAGATGCGCCGGTGCGTCGCCCCGAGGTGCAGCCGTGACCAACGTCCCCCACGCCGCTCCCGCTGAGGTCCTGCGCAACCCCGGCCGATCCGCCGGCGCTGACGCGCTGGCCGGCGACCGGGCCGGCGGGCCCGTCCCCCGCGACCTCCACCGCCGGCTCCCGGGCTACGCGCCCACGCCGTTGGTCGACGCCGCCCCGCTGGCCGCCGATCTCGGCGTCGGCCGGTTGTGGGTCAAGGACGAGGCGTGGCGGCTGGGGCTGCCCGCCTTCAAGATGCTCGGCGCCTCGTGGGCCTCGTACCGGCTGCTGGTCGACCGGCTGGGGGCGGAGCCGGCGTGGTCGACGGTGGAGGAGCTGGCCGAGGCGGTGGCCGCGCTCGGGCCGCTCACCCTGGTGGCCGCCACCGACGGCAACCACGGCCGGGCCGTGGCCCGCACCGCCCGGATGCTCGGGCTCGACGCCCACATCCTGGTGCCGACGGGGACGGCGGGGGCCCGGATCGAGGCCATCGCCTCCGAGGGCGCCCGGGTCGACGTGGTCGACGGGACCTACGACGACGCCATCGTCGCCTCGGCCGCCCTCGCCTCCGACGACCACCTCGTGGTGTCGGACACCTCGTGGCCGGGCTACGCCGACGTGCCCCGGTGGGTGATCGACGGCTACGCCACGATCTTCGCCGAGGTCGACGAGCAGCTGGCCGCCGCCGGCGGGTCCCCACCTGACGTGGTGGTGGCCCAGATGGGGGTCGGCGCCCTGGCCGCGGCGGCCGTCGGCCACGTCCGGGCGACCGCCGGCGAGGACCCCACCGTCGTCGTGGTCGAGCCGCTCGGCGCCGCCTGCGGGCTCCGGTCGGCCGAGGCCGGCGAGACCGTGGAGGTGCCCGGGCCCCACCGGTCGATCATGGCCGGGCTCAACTGCGGGCTGGTCTCCGAGCTGGCCTGGCCGACCGTGGTGGCCGGGACCGACTGGTTCGTGGCCGTCTCCGACGAGGCCGCCGAGCGGGCCATGCGCGACCTGGCCACCGTCGGCGTCACCTCGGGGGAGACCGGCGCCGCCGGCCTGGCCGGGCTGCGCGAGCTGGTGGCCTCCGGGCGCGCCGACCTCGGCCCCGACACCACCGTCCTGGTGCTCAACACCGAGGGCCCGACCGATCCCGCCGCCTACGAGCGGATCACCGGCATCGCCGTCGAGCCCCGCTGACGCCGGCGCGCCGGAACGTTCGCCCGGTCCGGGGCGGCGACGGGCCAGGATGGGGCGATGACCGTCGTCGACGCGCACGTGCACCTGCTGCCGGGGCGGTTGGGCGAGAAGGTCCGGCGGTTCTTCCTCCAGGGCTTCCGGCCCGAGGAGCTCGCCTACCCCACCGACCACGGGGTCGTCCTCGACCGGCTGGCCGCCGAGGGGGTCGAGGAGGTCTGGCACCTGCCCTACGTCCACCGGCCGGGCCTGGCCGCCGGGGTCAACGAGGCGGCGGCGACGACGGCGGCGGCCGCCGCGCGCGGCCCCGTCCGGGTGGTGCCGGGGGCGAGCGTCCACCCCGGCGACGACGACCCGCTCGGCCTGGTCCGCACCGCCGTCGAGGATCACGGCGCCCGGGTGCTCAAGATCCACTCCAGCGTGGGTGACCACGACGCCGACGACCCTCGGCTCGACCCGGTCTGGGAGTACGTCTCCGCCATCCGGCTGCCGGTGGTGGTCCACGTCGGCCACGCCGTGAGCGGCCGGACCGAGGGCGACGAGCTGGCCCCGGTGGCCCGGGTCGTGACCCGCCACCCCGAGGCCCGGGTCATCCTGGCCCACTGCGCCATGCCCGCCACCACCGCAGCGGTGGCGCTGATGGATGCGCACCCGTACCTCCACGCCGATCTCACCCCGGTGGTGCGGGACCTGGTCGGCCTGCCGGCCGCGGTCGCCGAGCGACTGGCCGACCGGTTGCTGCTCGGATCCGACGCCCCCAACACACCGTTCACGTCGGGTCGCTGCCGCGCCGCCATCGCCGAGCTGGGCCTCTCCCCCGCCGCCCAGGCAGCCATCACCGGCGGGACGGCCCGCCGGCTCCAGGCCGCCGTCCGGACCTGACCGGCCGATCAGCGGAGGGCGGCCCCGACCCGGATCACGGTCAGCCCCACCAGCGCGGCCAGCGCGACCTCGCCCGCCACCAGCACGAGCGCCGTCGCCCACCGGTGCCGGAGCGGCGCCCCCCGCACCGCGGCCAGGCCCACCGAGGCGCCGACCATCAGGACCAGGGGCCGCCCGGCCCCGCCGGCGTCGGTCACGACCTCGGCCAGCGGGGCGGCACAGGGCCCGAGCGGCTCGGAGCACCCACCGTCGACCACGACATCGGGCGACCAGGCGGCGACGAGGCGGACGGCGATGTCCCAGACCAGCAGCGGGGCCGCCACCACCAGCGGCCAGGCCAGCAGCGAGAGCAGACGCCACGCGAGCGAGAGCGGAGCCGCGGCGTCGCCGGGCCGCCCCTCCGTCGCCACCGGCGTTTCGGTTGGCTCGCCCACGACCGATCAGCCCCGACCGGGGCCGGCGACCGGGACGGCCACGGCGCCGGCCTCGGCCGTCGGCGGGTCCGCCACCCACCGCCGGCGGGGCCGACCGACGACGGCGGTGACCGTCGCGGGCGGGGCGGCCGGGACCGGGACCAGGACGATCCCGCCCCCCACGGCGGAGACGGCCGCCCTCCGCCGGGGCGTCAGGCAGGACCGGCGTGGGGGCGTGGCGCGATCGTGGCCGGCCCTGGCGACGGCGCCTGCCACCCCGCCGAGCCATCGCCCCCGGGGCCCGGCGCCGGCGGCCCGCCAGGTCACCGCGTCGAGCCCGGCGGCGCGGCACGACCGGGCCGGTGGCGCGCCGGCGCGGAGGGTCGACGTCACCGGGCACTGCGCCGGCGCGGGCCCGGGGACGGACGATGCGGATGAGGACCGAAGGGCACGGCGGCCATGGTCCGCCCCGGCGCCGAGGCCGAGGACCCGGGTCGCCCCCTACCCGCCCCTGGGGGGCGGCGGGGCGCTGATCACCTAGGCGATCGAGGCCTCGTAGATGGCCTGGATGGTGGCGTCGAGCGTGGCGTCGAAGTCGGCGTCGGACTGCTGCGCCGAGAGGCCCTCGGTGAGCGCCCGGCTGAAGCTGGCGATCACGCCGGGGTTCCGGGCCAGTCGGGCGTTGGCCTCCTCGCGGCTGTAGCCACCGGAGAGGGCCACGACCCGGACCACGTTCGGGTGGTCGACCAGGGCCTGGTAGAAGCCGTCGGTCTCCGGGAGCGTGAGCTTGAGCATGACCAGCTGGTCGTCGCCCAGGGCGTCGAGCTGGGCGCGGATGGCCGCCTCGAGCAGCGCCTCGGCCTCGGCCTTCTCCGGGCTGTGGATGTCGACCTCGGGCTCGATGATCGGCACCAGGCCAGCGGCCACGATCTGCCGGCCGACCTCGAACTGCTGGTCGACGATGGCGTTCACCCCGGCCTCGTTCGCCAACTTGATGACCGAGCGCATCTTGGTGCCGAACATCCCCTTGGCCACGCCCCGGGCGAGCAGGTCGTCGAGGCCGTCGATCGGCTTCATCAGCTGGACGCCGTCCGCCTCGTCGGCCAGGCCCTTGTCGACCTTCAGGAAGGGCACGACGCCCTTGCTCCACAGGTAGTCGCCGGTGTCGATGCCCTCGACCTGCCGGTCCATGGTCATCTCGAAGAGGATCGCCCCGAGCACCCGCTCGCCGGTGAAGCTGGCGCTGGTCATGATCCGCGACCGCATCTCGTGGATCCGGTCGAACATCTCGGCCTCGCCGTCGTAGGCGTCCTCCTCGATGCCGTACAGCTTCAGCGCCTTGGGCGTGCTGCCCCCGCTCTGGTCGAGTGCGGCGACGAAGCCCTTCCCCTGCCGGACCTTCTCGAGCTGCTCGCTGTTCATGGCGCCAATCTTGGCCGACGGCACCCCGGGGGGCGGAAACCGAGGTCATCTCGCCACCAGCAGGGGCTCGACCTGCGCCACGGCCTCGCGGACGACCCGGTCGATCCGCTTCTGGTGGGTGGCCGGGAGGACGGCCACGGCCAGGACCTCGGTGCGGCTGGCGGTGACGCCCCCCGCCTTGAAGAAGCGACGCCGGACCCGCCCGGCCACCACGACCTCGGCGCCCGACGGCAGCGTGGCGATCCGCAGCGGCGCGTTGGGCCAGGCCACCGGGACGGTCTCCGCCGGGCCGCCCGGGGGCCGGGTGGTGACCTCGAAGGTCACCAGGGAGTCGCCGGAGGGCAGCTCCCGGCAGCCCGGGGCGCTGGACAGGCGGCCCCGGAGGATCACGACGTTCATGACGTCACCTCGCACGCAGAGGGATGGCTCGGGTGGAGGGGGAAGTGCCGGAGCCGGACACACGCCGGATCTCCGTCGGGCCACACCCTACGCAGGGGGTGTGACAGTGAACCCGAGAGGGCTCAGCTCAGCGCCGCCACCCGCCGCCGCACATCGGCGAAGTCGGCGTCGATCCCGGCGATCCAGCCGAACAGCTCGCGGGCCCGGCTGACGTCACCGGCTCGCTCCCGCAGGTCGGCCAGGGCGTAGGCCGTGCGCAGGTGGTGCTCCCGGGCCTTCTTGCCCCGCGGCGCCGACTCGAGCAGCCGGATGGCGTCGGCCAGCCGGCCTCGATCGGCCAGCGAGCCGGCGGCGACGATCCGACCCTCGGCCACCAGCTCGGCGCTCGGCGACGCCTCCCGCAGCTCCTCCCACAGCTCCTCGGCATCGGTGTGACGACCCAACGCCCGGTAGCAGTCGGCGAGCACAGGGTTCTGGTCGACCGAACCGGTGAGGTCACGGAAGGCCTCGAGCTCCGCCGCCGCCGGCCGGAAGCGACCGAGGCGGTACAGGGTCAGCCCCAGCAGCTCGCGCACGGAGGCCGCGCCGGGGGCCTCCTCGGCGATCGGCTTGAGGATCTTCCGGGCGTCGTCGAGGCGATCGTTGCCGAAGGCCTGGGCGGCGTCGGCCACCCGATCGGTGTACCGCTTCGCCTTGGCCGGCGTCGACACGACCCGGTCCAGCTCGGCCCGCACCAGCTCGGTGTCGATCGGCGCCGGCGCCTCCCGACGCCGGCGGCGAGGCGCCTCGTCCCGGGGGGCGTCCTCCCGGATCCACACCTCCGGCTCGTGGGGCGGGGGTGGCGACAGCTCGGGCTCCGGACGCCGGGGTCGATCGTCACCCCGGGCCGACGACGGTCGCCGGTCGTCACGCCCCGGACCACGGCGGTCATCGGATCGGCCGACCGGCCGCCCGCCCCCGTCACGGTTCCAGGTCTCGCGGCGGACCGGGCGGCCGTCGGCGCCGAGACGGCGGGGGTTGCCCCGGTCGTCACGCCCCGAGCCACCCCGGACATCGTCGCCCATTCGGCCTGCGCCCCGTCGGGCCACGCCACCCCAGCCCTTCCGCGCCCCTGCCTGGCGAGCGGCTTCCGCGGCGCTCTCGGGACGCTCCCGGGGACCACCCGGTCGTCCACCACCGGTTCGGCCCGGGCCCCGGCCGCCGGAGCGGCCGGCTCGGTACCCACCCGTCCGGCCGTCGTCACCGCCACGGCCCCAGGAACCACCCGAATGGGGACCACCGGCGCTCCGCGGACCCCCGCCGCCTCGGGAACCGCCGTCGCCGCCTCGGGGACCGCCCGAGCGAGGACCACCAGCGCCCCCGCCACGGGGACCGCCGGACCGGGCACCACCCGAGCCAGGGCCACGGGAGCCACCGGACCGGGCGCCACCAGGGCCCCCGCCACGGGGACCACCGGAACGAGGACCGCCCGCCCCGGCGCCACGGGGACCATCGGAACGAGGACCACCCGCCCCGACGCCACGGGCGCCGCCGGACCGGGCACCACCCGAGCCAGCACCACGGGGACCACCGGAACGAGGTCCACCCGCTCCGGCACCACGGGGGGCACCGGACCGGGGACCGCTCGAGCCGGTGCCTCGGGGGCCATCACCACGGGAGCCGGTGGCACGGCCACCAGCAGCAGGGCCGCCGCCGCCCCCCGTGCGGGGCCCGGCGGGGCGGCGCGAGCCGGCGGGGCCGCCCCTCGGTCGAGGGCGGTCGTCGTCTCGCTCGTCGTCCGATCTGGCCACCGAGCAACACTACCGACCGACGGGTCGAAAACGAGAAAGACCCCGCCCGAAGGCGGGGTCTCTCATGAGAAATCCGGCGGCGACCTACTCTCCCAGGGGATCTCTCCCCAAGTACCATCGGCGCTGGAAGGCTTAACTTCCGTGTTCGGAATGGGAACGGGTGTGACCCTTCCGCCATCGCCACCGAAATCTGGTTGTCAAAGGCGCCATCCACACGGACGGCTGCTCTTTGAGCACTCCATAGCGAGCACAAACATCTTTGTCAATCCAAGCCCTCGGCCGATTAGTACCGGTCGGCTGAACATGTTGCCATGCGTACACCTCCGGCCTATCAACGTGATGGTCTATCACGGGCCTTACCTGGTTGACCCAGTGGGAAACCTCATCTTGGAACGAGCTTCGCACTTAGATGCCTTCAGCGCTTATCCCTTCCGTAGGTCGCTAACCAGCCGTGCCCTTGGCAGGACAACTGGCACACGAGAGCTACGTCCGTCCCGGTCCTCTCGTACTAGGGACAGCCTTCCTCAAGTTTCCTCCGGCTGCAGAGGATAGGGACCGAACTGTCTCACGACGTTCTAAACCCAGCTCGCGTACCGCTTTAATGGGCGAACAGCCCAACCCTTGGGACCTGCTTCAGCCCCAGGATGCGATGAGCCGACATCGAGGTGCCAAACCTT
>DASTYI010000064.1:0-20520 GCA_035765045.1 Iamia sp.
ACCACCTCGCCCAACCGGACCTCGGCCCCCCGCCGGCCGGCGGCGCCGTGGAGGGTGCGCACGGCGGCGTCGGCGTGGAGCCGCCCGGCCTCGGGGTGGAACAGCACGGTCGTGTCGAACCGGAGCCCGGGCCAGCGGTTCGCCGCCTCCTCGGGGGCCAGCACCTCGAACGGCACGGCGGCCTCACCGAGGGCGGCCTCGAGGGCGGCGACGGCGGCCGGGTCGCCGTGGTCGACGGCCCCGGTGAGCGTCAGCACCTCGCGCCCGGTCTCGGCCTCCAGCTCGCGCCACCCGGCCAGCGCCCGGCGGGCCAGCTCGACGTAGCCGACCCGGGCGTAGGCGTGGCGGAAGATGCGCGACGACCCGTGCGAGCTCCCCCGCTGGTGGCCCGGGGCGTGCTGCTCGACGAGGAGCACCGAGGCGCCCCGCCCGGCGATCGCCCACGCCGCGGCCGCGCCCATGACGCCCCCGCCGACCACGACGACGTCGTACCCCCCGCCCGACCTTGGACGGGAACCCGCCACATGCGGCGGATGCGGTCCAAGGTTGGGGCGGTCGTCGGTCACCGGCGGCCCACGACCGACGTCGGCTCGCCCGGGGCCGGCTCGAACAGCGACGGCTGGCCGCCGGCCGCCGCCCCCTCGATCCGCAGGATGCGCTGCTTGGTGGCGACCCCGCCGGGCGCCGAGAACCCGACCGGGCGCCCGCCGGCGCCGACCACCCGGTGGCAGGGGACGACGATCGGGACCGGGTTGGCGCCCATCGCCCGGCCCACCGCCTGCGCCCCACCGGGCTCGCCGACCGCCTCGGCCACCTGCCCGTAGGTCAGGGTCTCGCCCGGCGGGATGGACCGGACGACCTCGTGCACCCGGCGGGCGAAGGCGGACTCATGGTGCACCTCGACGGCCACCCCGGCCAGGTCGACGGCCTCGCCGGCGAGCAGGGCGACGATGCCGTCGAGGGCGGCCTGCACCACCGGGGGCGGCGGGGCCGGCTCGGCACCGGGGGCGGTCCGGCGCAGATGACGGAGGGTGGCGTCGTCGTCGGCCTCGGGGAGGGCCACGCCGACGATCACGTCGCCCCGCCAGGCGACGGCGCACGTCCCGATGGCGGTCGGCAGCAGGGTGAGCCCGGGGCGCTCCACGGCGACGATCCTCGCAGCCCGCTCCGGCCGTCCGCCCGACTCCCCGAAAAACCCCTCCTGACCAGGGCTTGGAGAGGCTCGCTGGACCGGCCCATGCGACGTCCAAGCGCCCTCCATGGGCCCCGTCGGATGCTCGGCGGCGTCACCGAGACACCCCCCACGACACACCGCCCCAGGAGGGACCACCACCATGAGCGTCACCATCTCCAACCCCCCGCCCCGCACCCCTGCCGGCGGCCACCCCCACACCGCCCCGCAGCCGGCCCCCGCCGCCGAGGCCCCCGCCGCCCGGGTCTCGACCCGCTGGCCCCTGTTCGGCGCCGCCGGTGCCGTCACCGGCTTCCTCGCCGCCCTGCTCGCCCTGCCCCGGCTGGAGGAGGCCGACTACTCGGCCGGCCCCGAGGTCATCCAGAAGCTCGAGGCCGGGCCCTACCGCATCGCCTTCGTCTTCGGGCTGCTGACCATCGGCTTCCTGTTCGCCGCCGGCGCCGGGTGGCGCCGCTGGGCCGAGGCCCGGGCGCCCCGTGACCTCGCCGCCCGGATCGTCGGCCAGGGCCTGATCGCCACGGCGACGGTGAACATCGCCTTCTACGGCATCACCGGCGCCATGGGGCTCTACCTCGACGGCGGGGTCGAGGCCGAGACGGGCCTCAACGACCAGGCCCTGTACGTCCTCCACGCCATGCTCGACTTCGGCTCGCTGCTCGGCTGGTGGGCCACCGCCGTGTCGGCCGTCGCCGTCGCCGCCCTCGCCTTCCGCAAGGCCCGCCTCCTCCCCCGCTGGATGGGCGTGGTGAGCGTGATCATGCTCCTCCCGCCGGTCCTGCTGGCGCTGGGCACCTCGCTCCCGGGCTTCGTCGGCTTCACGATGCCGATCTGGCTGGTCGTGATCAGCATCGGGATGGTCCGCAGCACGGTCGCCGACGCCGCCGCCTGACCCCGCACGCCCGGAGCCCCCGTCCCACCCGACGGGGGCTCCGTCGCGTCCGGGGCAGACTGGAGCGATGGCCGTCACCCGTGGCTTCACCGGACGCCCCCGCCCCGAGCGCGACCGCCGTCTCCCGCCCGGCCAGTACGACGCCGGCGACGACTGGCCGGTGCTGCACGTCGAGCTGGTGCCCGAGCTGCCGCCGGCGGCGTGGAGCTTCGCCGTCGACGGCCTGGTCGCCGCCCCCCGCACGTGGAGCTGGGACGAGGCCCAGGCTCTGCCCCGCTCGACCTACGAGGGCGCCATCCACTGCGTCACGACCTGGTCCAAGTTCGACATGACGTGGGCCGGCGTGTCGGTCGACGTGCTGCTCGCCCAGGCCGGCGGGGCGCTGCCGGGGGCCAGCCACGTCCTCATCCACAGCCACACCGGCTACACCACCAACCTCCCGCTGGCCGATGTCACCGGGGGGCGGGCGTGGCTGGCCTTCGAGGTCGACGGCGCCCCGCTGGAGCCGATCCACGGCGGCCCGGCCCGCCTCCTCGTCCCCCACCTCTACTTCTGGAAGAGCGCCAAGTGGGCCTCGCGCATCGAGGTCCTCGACCACGACCAGCGCGGCTACTGGGAGGACGGCGGCTACCACGACCGCGGCGATCCCTGGCACGAGCAGCGCTACCACGGCGACTGACGTGAGCCCCTGGTTCACGGGTGTGGTGGAGCGGGTGACGGTGGAGACGGCGCGGGCGCGGACGTTCACGCTGCGGCTGCCGGCACCGCTCGGGCACCGGGCCGGCCAGCACGTCGTCCTCCGGTTGACCGCCCCCGACGGCTACACCGCGGCCCGCTCGTACTCGGTGGCCTCGGCCCCGACCTCCGAGCCGACGATCGACCTGACCGTCGAGCGGCTCGACGAGGGCGAGGTCTCGACGTTCCTCCACGACGTGGCCGAGGTCGGCGACGAGCTCGAGCTGCGGGGCCCGATCGGCACCCGCTTCGCCTGGGACCCCGACGACGGGCCGGCGCTGCTGATCGGCGGCGGCTCGGGCATCGTCCCGCTGATGGCGATGCTGCGGCTGGCCCGGCTCCGGGGGGCGACCGACCGGGTCCGCCTCGTCGCCGCCGCCCGCACGCCCGACGACCTGCTCTACGCCGCCGAGCTCCCCGGCCCCGAGGTCACCGTCGCCTACAGCCGCGCCCCGGGCCCGGGCGACCGCCCCGCCGGCCGGCTCGGCCCCGCCGACCTGGCCCCCGCCGTCCGCCCCGGCCAGCGCACCTTCATCTGCGGGTCGAGCGGCTTCTGCGAGGCCGCCGGCCGCACCCTCGTCGACCTCGGCGTCGCCCCCACCACCGTCACCGTCGAGCGCTTCGGCCCCACGACCTGAGGCGCCAGAACGCATGTGTTGGCGCCACTTTGGCGCTACCGTGCAGGCGTGCCCAGCATCCAGGTCAAGGACGTCCCCGACGACGTGCACGCCACGTTGCGCCGCCGCGCCGCGGCCGCCGGCCAGTCCCTCCAGGAGTACCTGCTCGGCCGTCTGTCCGAGGAGGCCCGCACGCCGACCCTGGAGGAGGTCCTCGACCGGGCCGGCGGGCGGGCGGGCGGGCACTTCACCGGGGCCGATGCCGTCGCCGCCGTCCGGGCCGACCGCGACTCGCGGTGATCGTCCTCGATGCCAGCGTGGTCGTCACCGCACTGGGATCCGACGGACCGGACGGGGACCGGACCCGGGCCCGCCTGCGCGACGAGGTGCTGGTCGCTCCCCACCTCGTGGACATCGAGGTCGTGTCCGCCTGGCGGCGGCTGGTGGCCACCGGGCAGCTCACCGATCGCCGGGTCGACATCGCCATCGCCGACCTGGCGACTCTCGGGCTGCGTCGGATCCCGCACCCGCCGCTCCTGGACCGCTGCTGGGAGCTGCGCCACGACCTCACCCCTTACGACGCCACCTACGTCGCCCTCGCCGAGCGGCTCGGCTCCGCCCTCCTCACGTTCGACGCCCGGCTGGCGGCGGCGCCCGGGACGCGATGCGAGATCGAGGTGCTCTAGGGAGTGTCCTGCAATCGCCTCAAGGTGCCAGGCACCTTGAGGCGGTCCGACGGTCAGCCTGTCAGGCGAGGGTGAAGCCGCGGTGGCCGTCGCGGACGACGTCGGCGACCTGCTCGGCGTAGAGGGGGAAGCCGGGGAGGGGCATGAAGACCCGGGGCTTGCCGGGGACGTTGGCGCCGAGGTACCAGGAGCCGCACGTCGGGAAGAGGGTGAGGTCGGCGACGGCGTTGACGTAGGAGACCCACTCGTCCTGGGCGGCGGCCTCGGCCTCGATGGTGGCGGCGCCCCGCTCGTCGAGCAGGGCCACGGTGTCGGCGATCCAGTCGACGTGGTGCTCGATCGACACGACCATGTTGGTCAGCACCGAGGGGCTCCCCGGGCCGGTCACGGTGAAGAGGTTGGGGAAGCCGTGGACGGCGAGGCCGAGGTAGGTCTTGGGCCCGTCGGCCCAGCGGTCGCGCAGGGTGACGCCGTCCCGACCGGTGATCACGATGCGGTCGAGGGCGCCGGTCATGGCGTCGAAGCCGGTCGCCATCACCAGGACGTCGAGATCGACGTGCTCGCCGTCGTCGCCGCCGAGCTGCACGCCGGTGGGGGTGACCGAGACGATCGGCGTGGCGCTCACGTCGACCAGCCGGACGTCGTCGCGGGCGTAGGTGGCGTAGTAGCCGGTGTCGACGCAGAGCCGCTTGCACCCGATCACCTGGCGGGGCGTGAGCCGCTCGGCCACCTCGGGGTCGGGCACCTGCTCGCGGATCTTGGCCCGGACGAACTCGGCGGCCGTCTCGTTGGCGGCGGGGTCGAGCAGGAGGTCGTTGAAGGCGCCGAGGAAGGGCAGCCCGCCCCACTCCCACGCCGCCTCGTAGCGCTCCCGGCGGGTGGCCTCGTCGACCTCCAAGGCGGCGGCGTCGATGCGGGGCACCCGCGACCCGGCCCCGATCGACATCTGCCGGTTGGCGGCGCGCAGCTCGGCGTAGCGAGCCTTGACGGTGGCCTGCTCCTCGGGGTCGAGCGGCCGGTTGTGGGCGGGGACGGCGTAGGTGGGCGTGCGCTGGAAGACGGTGAGCGAGGCGCAGCGCTCGGCGATCAGCGGGATCGACTGCACGGCCGAGGAGCCGGTGCCGACGACGCCGACCCGCAGGCCGGTCAGGTCGGGCTCCTCGTGGGGCCAGCGGCTGGTGTACAGCAGCGGCCCGGCGAAGGTGTCCAGGCCGGGGATGCCCGGGTCGATCGGGACCGACAGGCAGCCGGTGGCCATCACGACGAAGCGGGCCTCGTAGGTGGCGCCGGCGTCGGTCTCGACGGTCCACCGGGCGGTGTCGTCGGACCACGTGGCGGCGAGGACCCGGGTGCCGAAGCGGAACGACCGGCGCAGGTCGAAGCGGTCGGCGACGTGCTCGATGTAGCGGAGGATCTCGGGCTGGGTGGCGTAGCGCTCGGTCCAGTCCCACTCCTGCTGGAGGTCGTCGTCGAAGGAGTACGAGTACTCGAGGCTCTCGACGTCGCAGCGGGCGCCCGGGTAGCGGTTCCACCACCAGGTGCCGCCGACGCCGTCGGCCGCCTCGACGCCCTGGACGTCGAGCCCGAGCCCGCGGGCCCGGTGGACCATGTAGAGGCCGGCGAAACCGGCCCCGACCACGAGCATGTCGACCGAGCGGGTGGTGGCCACGCCGGGAACCTATGGAGGCTTGACCCGCGGGTCAAGGGGTGCGCAGCAGGCCGCGCGTCTGCAAAGATCGCTTGACCGATCGGTCAAGTAGCGCCGGTCGCCCCCTCCCGCAGGAGAGACCGATGACGGACACGTCCACCCCGCTCGACTTCGCCACCGGCGCCTTCTGGCAGCGTCCCCTGGCCGAGCGCATGGCCGACTTCGCCACCATCCGGGAGGCCGAGCGGTTCCCGGTGGGCGAGTTCGACAACATCCTCACCGGCGAGCGGGAGCGCTTCTACGCCGTCGTCCACTACGACGACATCATCGAGATGAGCAAGAACCCCAAGCTGTTCTGCTCGGGCCAGGGCGCCACCACGATCCCCAACATGCCGATCGAGGCCCTGGAGTACTTCGGCGGCTTCATCAACATGGACGACCCCCGCCACGCCCGCCAGCGCGGCATCGTGTCCCGCTCGTTCACCCCCCGCCGGCTGGCGCAGGTGATCGACTCGGTCGAGACGATCTGCGACGAGGTCATCGACGACATGTGCGAGAAGGGCGAGGTCGACCTGGTCGAGACCATCTCGGCCCCGTTCCCGCTCCTGGTGATCTGCGACATGATGGGCATCCCCCGGAGCGAGTTCCGGACGGTGCTCGACGCCACCAACATCATCCTCGGCGGTGGCGACCCCGAGTTCATGGGCGACGGCGACCCGCTGCTGACGCTCTTCGGCGCCGGCCAGACCCTCACCCAGCTGATGGCCGAGCTGGCCGACGAGCGGCGCAAGAACCCGACCGACGACCTGACCTCGGCCCTCGTCCACGCCGACTCCGAGAACGACATGCTCGCCCCCGAGGAGCTGGGCTCGTTCTTCATCCTCCTCGCCGTCGCCGGCAACGACACCACCCGCACCGCCACCACCCTGGGCATGGACCTGCTGGCCAAGAACCCGGAGCAGAGGAGGATCTGGCAGGACGACCTCGAGGGCGTGACGGCGAGCGCCGTCGAGGAGATCGTGCGGATGGCCTCGCCCGTCACCTACATGCGCCGCACGGTCACCGAGGCGACGACGGTCTCGGGCCACGACTTCCAGGCCGGCGACAAGGTCGTCCTCTTCTACGGCGTCGGCAACCGCGATCCGAAGGTGTTCGACGACCCCGAGACCTTCGACGTCCGCCGCACCCCGAACAACCACGTCGGCTTCGGCGGCCCCGGCCCCCACTTCTGCCTCGGCGCCCACCTCGCCCGCCGCGAGCTGGCGATCATGTTCGACCACCTCCTCACCCGGCTGCCCGACATCGAGACCGCCGGCGAGCCCGTCTACCTGGAGGCCCAGGGCGCCCCCCTCGTCGGCGGCGTCAAGCGCCTCCCCGTCCGGTTCACGCCGACGAAGCGGTCCAGCTCCTGACGGAGGGTTCGAGGGCCTCGACGTAGTCGGTGAGGCGGGCGGCGAGCTCGACGCCGAGGTCCTCGTCGGACAGGTCGGGGTCGAGCCAGACCTCCGACACGCGGGCCCAGCCGTCGTGGCCGAGGAAGCCCCCGGCGACGGGGGCCGGGCCCAGCGCCTTCCGCCACCCCCGCTCCCCACCGACCAGGTGGGCGAGGACGGCCTCGTTGCGGCGCGGGTCGCGCTCCTCGGCGTGGAAGCCGACCTCGAGGGCGAGGACCTCGGCCTCGGGCACGTGCTTGGGCCCGACGACCTGCGCCTCGTAGTGGAGGCGGGTCGCCCGCTCGGGCCCGAACCAGACCTTGACCCCGTAGCGGTGCCACGAGCAGCGGACCTCGCCCAGCTCGGGCGGCACCATCCCCCGCAGGGCGTCGGCGACCACCTCGAACAGCTCCACCGGGGAACTGTGCCACCCTCTGGCGGTGACAGGTGTCGAGATCGGGGTGGCGATCGCCATCGTGGTCGGGATCGCCGGGGTGGTGATCCCGGCGCTGCCCGGCTCGCTGCTCGTCGGCGGGGCGATCCTCGTGTGGGCCATCGCCACCGGTGGGGTGACGGCGTGGGTCGTCTTCGCGGTGGCGGTGGCGATCCTCCTCGGCGGGATGGCCGTGAAGTACGCCGTCCCGGGCAAGCGGATGAAGGCCGAGGGCATCCCCAACCGGACCCTGCTCCTCGGCGGGGTCGGCGCCGTGGCCGGCTTCTTCGCCATCCCCGTGGTGGGGACGCCGATCGGCTTCGTGGCCGGGATCTACCTGGCCGAGCTCCAGCGGCTCGGCTCCGAGCGGGCGTGGCCGTCGACCCGCTCGGCGCTGCGGGCGGTCGGCGTCAGCCTGCTGATCGAGCTGTCCGCCTGCACCCTCGCCGCGGGGGCGTGGGCCACCGGCGTGGTCCTCACCTGAAACCTGTCGCCCGGGCTGACAGGATCTCCCCATGGAGGAACCGTTGGGCGTCGACTTCCACTTCGACATCATGTGCCCCTACGCCTTCCAGACGTCGCTCTGGATGCGCGAGGTGCGCGACCGCACCGGGCTGGAGGTGCGCTGGCGCTTCTTCTCGCTCGAGGAGGTCAACCGGGTCGAGGGCAAGAAGCACCCGTGGGAGCGCGAGTGGTCCTACGGGTGGTCGATGATGCGGGTCGGCGCCCGGCTCCGGCGTGACGACCCCGCCCTGCTCGACGCCTGGTACGAGGCCGCCGGCACCGCCCTCCACGTCGACGGGCGCAAGCCGCACCACCCCGACGTGGCCCGGGCCCTGCTGGTCGAGCTCGACCTCGACCCGGCGCTGGTCGACGAGGCGATCGCCGACGACACCACCCACGACGAGATCCGGGCCGAGCACCAGGCCGTGCTCGACACCGGCGGCTGGGGCGTGCCGACCCTGGTCTTCGACGACGGCCAGGCCCTCTTCGGCCCCGTCGTGGTCGACCCGCCGACCGGTGACGCCGCCGTCCGGCTGTGGGACCTCGTCCTCGGCTGGCGCCAGTTCCCCCACCTCTACGAGCTCCAGCGGCCCAAGCGCCCCGCCGACATCGCCCTGATCGCCGAGACCTTCCGCCCCTACCTCGAGGCCCGTGACTGGGTCACGATCCAGAACGAGACGCCATGACCACATCGCTGCCCAAGGACCCGACGGTCGCCGCCCTGCGGGAGGAGCTGGCCGCCATCGACGCCCTGCTCGCCGACCTCGACGACGCCGAGTGGCGCACGCCCACCGCCCTGCCCGGCTGGGACGTCCAGGCCAACGTGGCCCACATCATCGGCACCGAGTCGATCCTGGCCGGCCGGCCCACCCCGCCGACCGACGTCGACGTGGCCGCCCTCCCCCACATCCGCAACGACATCGGCAGCGTCAACGAGCCATGGGTGCTGGCGCTGGCCCCGCTCGCCCCGGCCGAGGTGCGCGAGCAGCTCCGGGCCATCGTCGAGGAGCGCACCGCGGCGCTGGCGGCCATGAGCGAGGAGGAGTGGGACGCCGAGGGCTTCACGCCGGCGGGGATGGACACCTACGGCCGGTTCATGCGGATCCGGGTCTTCGACTGCTGGATGCACGAGCAGGACATCCGGGACGCCGTCGGTCGCCCCGGCCACCTCGACGGTCCGCCGGTCGAGCTGGCCCTCGACGAGATGGCGACGGCGATGGGCTTCGTCGTCGGCAAGCGGGCCGGCGCCCCCGACGGCGCCCGGGTCACCCTCGCCCTCACCGGCGAGGCCGCCCGCGACATCCACGTCGTGGTCGACGGCCGGGCCGCCGTGGTCCCGACCCTCGACGCGCCCGCATCGGTCGTCGTCACCACCGACGTCCACACCTTCACCCGCCTGGCCGGCGGCCGCACGTCGTGGGCGGCCATCGACCAGGACCTCGTCACCATCACCGGCGACCGCGCCCTCGGCGAGCAGATCCTCGCCAACCTCGCCTACACGATCTGAGGCTCGCTACCGTCCGGCGATGAGCGTGATCGGGCGGATCAACCACGTGGCGTCGAACCGGCTCGACCCGATCGCCCGGGCCGCAGCCCGGGTCCACGCCCGGGCCCACGCCAAGGGGCGGGGCCGGTGGCTGGAGCGCTACTTCGGGGCCCCGCTGTTCGCCCTGACCGTGACCGGGCGGAGGAGCGGCGAGCCCCGCACCGTCGTGCTGATCCAGACCCGGCGGGGCGATGACATCGTCGTGGGCGGCTCCAACGGCGGCAACCACCGCACGCCCAGCTGGTACCTCAACCTGCGCGCCGCCGGCCGGGCCGAGGTCCAGGTCGGCGACGAGCGTTGGCCGGTGACGTTCCGCGAGGTCGACGGTGACGAGCGGGCCGACTGCTGGGCCCGGCTGGTCGCCACCTACCCCGACTTCGAGACCTACCAGCGCCTCACGGCGCGCCGCATCCCCGTCGCCGTGCTGGAGCGCACGACCGAGCCCGCCGGCTAGAGCAGGCCGCGCTCGGTGGCGGCGCGGGTGAGGTCGTCGCGGTGGGCGGGGTCGGCGATGGCGATCAGGGCCCGGGCCCGCTCGGCCAGGCTCCGGCCCCGCAGCTCGGCCACGCCGTGCTCGGTGACGACGTGGTCGACCGTGTTCTTGAGCGTGGTCACCACCGACCCGGGCGAGAGGCTGGCGACGATGCGGGAGCGGCCGTCGCGGGTGGTCGACGGGGTGACGATGAAGGCCTTGCCCTCCTCGGCGTACATGGCGCCCCGGGCGAAGTCGGCCTGGCCGCCCGACGACGACCAGTAGCGCCCGGCCACCGTCTCCGACGCGCACTGCCCGACCAGGTCGACCTCGGTGGTGGCGTTGACCGAGGCGAAGCGCTTCATCCGGGCGATCACGCGGGGGTCGTTGACGAAGTCGACACCGAGCATCTCGACCGTCGGGTTGCCGTCGAGCCAGCCGTAGAGCCGCCTGGTGCCGAGGCAGAAGGTGGCGGTGATGCGGTTGCGCCGCACCTCCTTCTCGACGCCGGTCACGACGCCCGCTTCGACCAGGTCGACCACGCCGTCGTGGAGCAGCTCGGTGTGGACGCCGAGGTCGCGGTGGCCCCGCAGGGCGTCGAGCACCGCCGCCGCGATCGACCCGATGCCGATCTGGATCGTCGCCCCGTCGGGGATGCGCTCGGCGACGAGCTCGCCGATGATGCGGTCGCCCGGGCGGGCCTCGGCCCGGGGCACCTCGACCAGCCGGCGGTCCGACGTGCACCACCCGGCCACCTGCGAGTGGTGGATCGTGTTGGCCCCGTGGGTGCGGGGCATGTGCGGCGTGGCCTCGAGGAAGAACGGCACCCGCCCGATCAGCCCGGCCACGTAGTCGGCGTTGGTGCCGAGGCTGAAGTAGCCGTGGCGGTCCGGGGGCGAGGCGGCGGCCACGACCACCGTGCACCGGGTGCAGCGCTGGAGGGTGGCCGGCACCTCGGAGAAGTTGTTGGGCACGAGGTCGACGGTGCCGTTCCAGTACGCCGGGCGGGTCACGTGGGAGAGGAAGTACGACACGTGGCGGAGCCGGTCACCGTGGGCCCCGTGGAGGTACGGCCGGTCGTGGAGGACGTGCATCTGGTGGATCCGCACCCCCTCCAACCCGTCGGCGCCGGCCTCGATGGCCTCCATCACCTTGGTGGGCTCGCCGTTGGCGAGGGGGACGATCACGTCCGCCCCCGGGGTGAGCAGGTCGAGCACGGCCTCGGGCAGGACGGGGTCGGGCGTCAGCACCGCGTGGAGGCTAGGACGTCCGGCGACCGGCCCGGACGAGCGGGAGGGGCGCCGGCCGGCACGCCGTAACCTGCCGGGATGGGACACGGACGACCTCCGGCCAGCCCCGGGCAGCTCCGGCGCCTCGTCGACGAGCTGGCCGAGGCCGGTCTCGACCTGGGGGGCGGCCAGCCGTGGCACGAGCTGGTCGTCACCGAGCTCGACTACGCCCGCCGGCCCAAGATCCACGAGCGCCGGATCCCGTCCTACGGGGCCTTCGTCGCCCCGACGGTGTCGTCGTGGGCCTGGGAGGAGGCGACCGACCTCACCATCGAGCGCCGCCCGATCGGCGACCGCCCCACCGACGCCGCCCGCCGCTTCGCCGACGGGGTGTCGAGCTGGCTGATCCGCCACGTCGACGGCCGCGACGAGTGGGCCGTGTTCGACCGCCCGGCCGGCTCCGAGCGCGACCTGGTGGTGCTGGCCGAGGCCCTCGGCGCCGTGGTCGTGCAGCGCCACCCGGCCGGGCTGGTGCGGGTGGTCGGCGACTTCGGCGTCTACCGCTGGGACAACATGACCTGGCACCACGAGCCCCGGGTCTCCACCTGGATGGAGGCCGTGACCCGGGGGGCGGGCGCCGGCACCCCCGAGCGCGACCTGTTCGAGACGCTGCTCGAGTTCGCCGTCCACGACCTCGGTGCCCGCAACATCGGCGCCACCCTGATCTACAAGTCGGACCCGACCCTCCGGGCCAGCATCGAGCAGCGCCTGCCCACCCCGCCGCCGCTCAAGATCACGCGCCCCGCCGACCTCGCCCCCCTCCGCCACGTGCTGGCCCAGATCGACGGGGCCGCCCTCTTCGACGAGCACGGCACCCTGGTCGAGATCGGCGTGCGCCTGGTGCCGAGCGTCGAGGCCGAGGCCGACGTCGAGGGCTTCCGGGGGATGCGCCACACCTCGGCCCGCCGCTACAGCTTCGACGACCCCCACGCCGTGGTGATCGTGGTCAGCGAGGAGGGCCCGGTCACCGTGCTCAAGGGGGGCCAGAAGCTCGGCGCCTCGGCCTCGCTGCCCGACACCCCCGACGACGGCGAGGCCGACATCGTCGTCGGCGCCGACCGCCAGCCCGCCCCCACCGGCTAGGCGTGCCCTGCGACCGCCTCAAGGTGCCAGGCACCTTGAGGCGATCCGGCGGGGTCAGGTCACCAGCTCCTGGACGTGGTCGATGGTGAGGAAGGCCCGGCGGAGATCGGGCGAGAGGCCGTCGTAGGGCGAGGCCTGGCTGCGGTGGCAGGCGATCGCCTCCTCCCGCACGGCGAGCACCGACGAGGTGTCGATGGCGACCAGCTCGTCGTCGGGCCGGCCCAGGGCGTCGAGGTCGAGGTCCAGGTAGACGGTGTCGGTCCCGGCCCGCTCCTCGGCCCACCGGCGCATCAGGCTGTTGGCCAGGCTCGAGTGGACCAGCCGGGGCCGGCGGGCCAGCCCGGCCACCGCCACGGTGAGGGCGTCGCGCAGGTGGACGTGGTCGCGGTGGCCGTCGCTCCCGTCGAGGGCGAGGACGACGTCGGGGTCGAGGGCCGCCAGCCGCTCGCCCAGGTCGTGGGCGAGGGCGGCCGGCGGGGTGGCCACGAGGGCCCGGGGGTGGACGGCGCCGTCGAAGCCCGAGTCGCGGTAGCCGAGGAGGACGACCTCCCCGACCCCGAGGACGCGGGCCGCGCTGGTCAGCTCGACCTCACGCACCAGGGCGAGCGGCCAGCAGTCGGTGATCGGGTCCGGGACCCGCTCGCCGGCCCCGCCCCGGGTGGCGCAGACGACCGTGACCCGGGCGCCGGCGGCCGCGGCGTGGGCGATCAGCGACCCGCACCCGAAGGTCTCGTCGTCGGGGTGGGCGACGACCACGACGAGGTGCTCGCCCGCCGTCGCCAGCGGTGTGGTGCGCAGCGGCGCCCCGGCCGGCGCGCTCGCCGTGGTCGCCGCGCTCATCGGGGCGGGCCGGCGGCGAGGGCCTGGGCGATGATCTCGTCCAGGACGGGCTGGCCGGGGGCGGGCTCGACGACGGCCGAGGGCAGCTCGTGGAGCATCTCGAAGGCCCGGGCCACGTCGCCGCCGGTGATCGCCGGGCCGTGGCACGAGGCGATCGTCCCGACGCCCGCCCGGGCCAGGGCGTCGACCGAGTCGTGGTAGCGGCGCTCGTCGACCACGCTCACCCAGGGGCTGTTCATCAGCTGCATCTGGATGGTGCCGTGGTGCCACAGCGCGGGGTCGAGGGCGGCGACGTCGGGCGTCCCCGTCGGCACCGGGCAGGCGAAGCAGTCGCTGGCCCAGTAGACGCCGGTGCCGGTGTCGAGCAGGCCCTGCGTCGTCGGCGAGTCGTAGACCGGCGGGCGGATGGCGGCGTAGGTGCGGCCGTTGGCCTCGAAGGTCTCGCCGTCGCTCAGCCAGCGCATCCGCCACGGCGGGAGGAACGGCAGGTTGCCCATCCGCTCCCACATGAACCACGAGGTCAGGAGGGTGGCGTTGGGGCACGCCGCCATCACCGCCTCCAGGTTGCCGACGTGGTCGACGTCGTCGTGGCTGATGAAGACCCAGCGGACGTCGGCCGGGTCGACCAGCGACCACATGTCCTCCAGGTAGCGGTCGCCCAGCGGGGGGACGCCGGTGTCGACGATGATCGGCTCGGGGCCCCGGATCACCATCGAGTTGAGGTGGACGGCGACCGGGGCCATGCCCTCGCCCTGGGTGGCCTGGATGACGAAGGTGTCGTCGGCGACCTGGTGGGGGGCGTAGCGGGGCGGGGGCGGCGGGCCGGCGGGGGCGGCGGGGACGGGGGTGGGGATGTCGATGGTGCTCATGGGTGTGGTTCCTTCGGTGGGGCGACGTGGTCGCGGGGTGGTCCCGCCGTCCCGGTCACGGTCACACCGGCCGCTTGCGCTCCGCTGGGGCGGCGCTTGACGGCGGGTGGGGCGGCACTCGGGCGACGGTGGGGGGGTGGGTCGGGCCGGCGACGGCCTCAGGCGATGGCGAGGCCGTCGATCTCGACGACCATGCCGGGGCGCGAGAGCCGGCCGACCTCGATCAGGGCGGCCGGCGGGGTGGCGCCGAGCGAGCCGAGGTGCTCGGTGACGGTGTCCCAGACGGCGAGGGTGGCGGCGATGTCGGTCGTGTAGGTCCGGAGCATGGCCACGTCGGCCATCGTCATCCCGGCCTCGGCCAGGACGGCGGCCACGTTGACCAGGGTCAGGGCCAGCTGGGCGGCGACGTCGCCCTCGTGGAGCAGGACGCCGTCGGCGTCGACCGGGCCCTGGCCGGCGATGGTCAGGATCGACGTGACGCCGGTGCGCAGCTGGCCCTGGTCGAAGCCGAGGGGCTCGGCCCAGCGGACGGGGTTGATCCGGCGGAGGGCGGCGGTGGTGGGGATCTCGGTGGCGGTCATGGCGAGCATCGTGCGGATCCGCCGGGGCGGCGACCATCCCGGCCGGGTGGGTGATCCGGGGCCGCCGGATCCGGGGGGTGGGCATCCCCCAGAGGTCTGGGATGGTCAGCGGCGGCGATCGGGTGCACACTCCTCGACATGACGGGGACGGGACCGGGCACGGGACTGATGGCCGAGCGGGTGCGCCGCGACGTCGAGGTCGTGGCCCGGGCCGGGCTCGGGGTGAGCGACTTCCTGGCCGAGGTCCACGACTCGATGCGACGGGCCGTCCCCTACCGGGCGCTGTGCGTGGGCCTGCTCGACCCGGCCACCCAGCTCTGCACGGGCACCTACAAGCTGGGCGAGCTGAAGGCCGACGCCGAGGCCGACACCCAGTGGGGCGCCATCGAGTACGGCACCGGCGACCCGACCAGCTTCATGGGCCTGGCCCGCCGCGACGTCCCCGCCACCTCCGTCCGGCTCGAGGGCCAGGTCGACCGGGGCGCCCTGTTCCGCCACGACGAGTTCCTCCGCCCGCAGTACGGCTTCTCCGACGAGCTGCGGGTCGTGGCCCGGGCCGACGGGCGGACGTGGGCCGGCTTCGCCCTCCACCGCCGGGTCGGCGACCCCGACTTCGACGAGGCCGACATCGCCTTCGTCGCCTCGCTCTCGGGCGCCCTCGCCGTCGGCCTGCGGGCCGGGATCCTCGTCGGCCACGCCGCCCCCGACGGGCTCCACGACCACGGGCCCGGCGTGCTGATCGTCCACGGCGACGGGACGATCGCCCAGACCAGCATGGGGGCCGAGGCCTGGCTCGACGAGCTGGAGGAGCCGGGCCGGGACCACGGTGCAGCGGCCGCCATCGCCGGCCTCGTCCACGCGGCGCGGGGCTTCGCCACCGGGGCGATCCCGACGCCGCCCCGGCTGCGGATCCGGGGGCGCAGCGGGCGCTGGCTCGTGCTCCACGCCTCGCCCCTCGGCGGCCCGGCCGCCACCGGCTCCGACGTGGTCGTCACCATCGAGGAGGCGCGGCCGCCCGAGATCGTCCCCCTGGTCGTCGCCGCCTTCGAGCTCACGCCTCGCGAGCGCGACGTCACCCAGCTGGTGCTCCAGGGCGTCGAGACCAAGGAGATCGCCGCCACCCTCCACATGTCGGCCTACACCGTGCAGGACCACCTGAAGGCCGTCTTCGAGAAGGCCGGCGTGCGCAGCCGGCGCGAGCTGACCGCCAAGGTCTACTTCGACCAGTACGTCCCCCGGATGGGCGCCGACCTCGCCCCCAGCGGCTGGTTCGCCGACCCCACCCCCACCTGACCCCGCGAGGCCGATATGGTCTCCGCCCACTCGACGGGGAGGGTGACATGGCCGAGGAGACCTGGCACGCCGCACGGTTGATCCCGACATCGGGCATCAACGGGGCCGAGGAGCAGGAGCGGCGGGCGACGTCGGCCGTCCTGGCCGTGATGACGGCCGTGCGCGAGTTCGGCCAGGCGATGACCAAGCCCTTCGGTGCGCCCTCCGGTGCGGTCGAGGCCTTCATCGAGGTGCCCTTCGAGGTCGACGGGAAGCGGGTCTTCCCCGACGGCCTGGTGCGGGTCACCCGGGGGGCGAAGACGTGGACGGCACTCGTCGAGGTGAAGACGGGGACCAACGCCCTCGGGCAGGAGCAGGTCGAGCGCTACCTCGACGTCGCCCGGGCCGAGGGCTTCGACGCCCTGATCACGATCTCCAACGACCTGGCACCGACTCCCGGCACCCACCCGACGACGGTCGACAAGCGGAAGCTGAAGAAGGTCGCCCTCCACCACCTCTCGTGGACCGAGGTCCTCTCGCTGGCGATCATGCAGAAGGTCCACCGGGGCGTCGCCGACCCCGACCAGGCGTGGATCCTCGGCGAGCTGATCCGGTACCTGGAGCACGATCGGTCCGGGGCCCTGGGCGTGACCGACATGGGCGATGCGTGGGTGAAGGTGCGGGACGCGGTCGAGGACGGGACGATCCGGCCGACCGACGCCGGGGTCGCCCAGGTCGTGACCCGGTGGGAGCAGCTCGTCCGCTACGCCTGCCTGACCCTCGGGCAGAGCCTCGGCGTCGAGGTCCAGCCGGTCCTGTCCCGCAAGGAGGTGGCCGACCCGGGCGCGGCGGTCACCGTCGCCGTCGCCACCCTCGTCGAGTCGGGCCTGCTCCGGCGGGACATCAGGATCCCAGGGGGCGTGGCGCCGTTGACGTTGGAGGCCGACCTGCGGGCCCAACGGGTGTCCTGCTCGCTCACGATCGACGGGCCCAAGGTGGGCCGCCCCCAGACCCGGGTCAACTGGCTGCTGCGGCAGCTCTCGTCGGCCCCCGACTCGCTCCGGATCGACACCTTCGTCGTCGGCAGCCGCGCCGTCGCCGCCTCGGAGCTGCTGGCCACGGCCCGCGAGGATCCCACCGTCCTGGTCACCGACCCGGGCAAGGTGATCCGGGCCTTCCGGCTGGTCCACTCGACCCCGATGGGCGCCAAGCGCGGCAAGGGCCGGGGCACGTTCATCGGCTCGGTCCTCCAGGTGCTCGACGACTTCTACGACGACACGGCGCAGCACCTGAAGCCGTGGTCGGCGGCGGCGCCCCGGCCGCGGGACATCTCCGACGAGGTGGACCAGGAGGCCGCCGAGCAGGGGGTGGCACGGAGCCTGGTGTCGGCGGACGTGTCGTCCCAGGACGGGCCCGAGGTCGACGGGGCCGACCCGGCGTTCACCGCGCTGCCGGGCGAGCCACCGCTGCGGGAGGGGATGCGCCGGGTCCGGACCAGCTTCCGGGCCCACCTGCGGGTGCCGACGGGCGGGGAGTGATCACGCTTCGGGCGGGGGGTTCTGCCAGGTGTCGTAGTAGGTGACGGCGGTGACGGGCTTGCGCGGGGGCTCGGCCCAGCGGCCGAGGGGGTAGCCGACGGGGATCATGGCCCAGGTGTTGATCTCGGCGGGGATGTCGAGGATGGCACGGACCTCGTCCTCGGCGAAGCGGTGGACGGTGGTGAGGGTCGTGCCCAGGCCGAGGGCCCGGCCGGCGAGGAAGAGGTTCTGGACGGCGGGGAAGACCGACGACTCGACCTGGCCGGGCTCGCCCTTGGAGCACGGGAGGATGATCACCGGGGCCTCGCCCATGTGGGCGCCGAGGTGGTCGGCGGAGGCGAGGAGGCGGGCCACCTTGGGGTCGTCCTCCCGCGCCGCGTACATGGGCCGGACCATCTGCCAGCAGCGGCCGTAGACCTCACCGAGGCGGGCCCGGCGGTCGGCGTCGCGCACCACCATCCACCGCACCGGCTGCATGTTCCCGCCGGTGGCGGCCTTGGTGGCGGCCTCGACCATGCGGAGCACGTCGGCGTCGCTCACGGCGCGGGTGGTGTCGAGCCGGCGCATGGCCCGCGTGGTCGACATGGCCTCGAAGACGTCCATGGGTCCTTCCTAGGGGCGGGCCGCGTACTGCTCGCGCAGGCGGCGCTTGTAGAGCTTGCCGTTGTCCTGGCGCGGCAGGGCGGCGGTGAAGTCGACCGCCCGCGGGCACTTGAAGTGGGCGAGGCGCTCGCGGCAGTGGGCGATCAGCGAGGCGGCCAGGTCGGCGGACGGGGCCACGCCGGGCTGGAGCTCGACGACCGACAGGACCGACTCGCCCCACTCCTCGTCGGGCACGCCGATCGTGGCCGCGTCGCCGACCGCCGGGTGGGTGAGGAGGACGGCGTCGACCTCGGCCGGGTAGATGTTGACGCCACCCGAGATGATCAGGTCGGCGGAGCGGTCGGTGAGGAAGAGGTAGCCGTCGGCGTCCATGTAGCCGATGTCGCCGAGGGTGAAGTGGTCGCCCCGGTAGGCGGCATCGGTCTTGGCGGTGTCGCCGAAGTAGGCGAACCGGCCGGTGTCGGGGGCCTTGATGTAGACGAGCCCGACCTCGCCGGGCGCCAGCGGCTCACCGGCCTCGGACCCGACGAAGACCTGGTCGTCGGGAACGGGCCGGCCGACGGTGCCCGGCCGGTCGAGCCAGGTCTGGGGCGAGGCGAAGCACCCGACCCCCTCGGTGGCGGCGTAGTACTCCCACACGATCGGGCCCCACCAGTCCATCAGCGCCTGCTTGACCGGCACCGGGCACGGCGCCGCCCCGTGGAGGACGTGGCGCAGCGACGACACGTCGGCGCCGTCGCGCACCGACGGGGGCAGCGACAGGAGCCGGTGGAACATCGTCGCCACCATGTGGGTGTGGGTGACGCCGTGCTGCTCGATCAGCCGGAGGGCGAGCGCCGCGTCCCACGTCTCCATGAGGACGACGGTGGCCCCGAACGCCAACGGCACCTGGAGCGAGAAGGCCAGCGGGGCGGCGTGGTAGAGCGGGCCGGTGCAGAGGTGGACGTCGCCGCCGTCCTCGTCGTAGCCGTAGAGGTTGAGGACCGGGGCGGCGTCGGCCGCGGGGTCGAAGGGCCGGTGGACGCCCTTGGGCCGGCCGGTCGTGCCCGAGGTGTAGAGCATCGACGAGCCCGGCGTCGGGTCGTCGATGACGGAGCCGTCCTCGGCCGCGACGGCGTCGGCGTACGACTCGAAGCCGTCGATGGCCCCGCCGACCGCCAGCCGCACGTCGCACCCCGGGGCGCCGGCCGCCGCCCCCACCGCCATGGGGCCGACGGCGGCGTCGGCCACGAGGGCCCGGGCGCCGCAGTCGGCCACGATGTAGGCGGCCTCGTCGCCGGTGAGGTGCCAGTTGATCGGGGTCAGGCGGAACCCGGCCCGCTGGGTGGCATCGGCCACCTCGGCGTACTCGGCCCGGTTGCGGCAGGCGAGGGCGACGGCGTCGCCGACCCGCAGGCCCCGGCGCCGCAGGGCCCGCACGACCCGGTTGCTCCCGGCGTCGAGCTCGGCGTAGGTGCGGGCGCCGGCCGGGTCACCGTCGGCGGGGACGATCGCCGGCGCGTCGGGCTGCCGGGCCGCCCACCAGGCCAGCCGCAGGCCCCGACGGGCCATCGCCTCCCGCTCGTCGGCGGTCGCGGTCACGGGGTCAGGCGCTGGCGGAGGAGGCCCGGTCGCGGGCCACGGCGTCGTAGGACTCGTAGTCCGAGGCGGTGTCGTCGGCCATCTCGAAGCGCATCAGCCCGGCCTGGCCCCACCGCTCGCGCAGGTAGCCGTCGTTGGCGTCGAGCAGGCCGAGCTTGCGGACGTTGGGGACGAGCTTGGCGTAGAACGAGTGCTCGAAGCCCGAGTAGACGCTGCCGCCCATCGACGCCGCCGCCTCCTTGAGGGCGGGGACCATGGCCCGCACGTCGACCCCCATCCGGTTCCAGATCTCGGGCGTGGTCGAGCGGGCCCGGTTGTGGATCGTCGCCTCGAGGAGGAAGTCCTGGCGGTCCTTGAGCTCGGCCTCGGACAGGTCGGCGTAGTACTCGCTCAGGCTGAGGACGCCGAAGGCGACGTGGCGGGCCTCGTCGCTCATCACGTAGCGCAGCAGCTTCTTGAGCAGCGGCTCGCGGGCGGCCCGCAGCATCCCGCCGAAGGCGGCCAGGGCCAGGCTCTCGATCACGATCTGCATGCCGAGGTAGGCGATGTCCCAGCGGCTGTCCTCGATCAGGGCGGTGATCTGCTCCTCGAGGAAGGGGCTCATCGGGTACGCCTCGCCCAGCTTGGTGTGGAGGTACTTGGCGAAGACCTCGGTGTGGCGGGCCTCGTCCATCGTCTGGGTGGCGGCGTAGTACTTGGCGTCGATCCA
>DASTYI010000065.1:0-31707 GCA_035765045.1 Iamia sp.
CCACCACGGCGAGCTGGAAGGTCGTCAGCCAGTCGTCGAGGCTGGCGGTGTCGCCGCTCAGGGCGGTGAGGGAGACGCTCTCGGGGACCTGCTCGACGACGGGCACGGCCAGAAGGTAGCAACGGCTCCGGAGCGCTCCGAAACCGCCGGCCTCGGTAGTCTCGATCCGTGCTCGCCGTGCTCAAGAATGACGACTTCATCTACCAGCTCGTCTTCCTCCTCCACATCCTGTCCGCCATCGTCGCCTTCGCCCCCGTGATGGTCTGGCCGATCGTCAACCTCCAGACCCGCAAGCGGGGGGTGACGGTGCCGGGCGAGGTCGCCGGCCAGGCCGCCGTCAACAACGTGACGGTCCACGGCCCGGCCCTGGTCGCGACCGGCGTCTTCGGGCTCCTGATGGTCGTGCTGTCCGACGAGATCTACGAGTTCTCGCAGGCGTGGATCTCCATCGCCTTCGTCCTGTGGTTCGCCCTGCTGGGGGTGCTGTTCGGCCTGCTGACGCCGGCCGAGCGCAAGGCCGCCGCCGGTGACGCCGAGGCGGCCAGGAAGGTGCCGATGTTCGGCGGCTTCGTCCACATCCTCCTGCTGCTGATCCTGATCGACATGATCTGGAAGCCGGGGCTCTAGGCCTGGTGCACCCGATCGAGCACCTGCGCTACGTCGCCCGGGCCGGCGGGGCCGATCCCGTCGACCTGGCGTCGGAGGCGGCGCACGCCCTCGGGGCCTTCGACGACGACCCGGCGGGGCTGGTCGCCGCCGCCCGCCAGCTCGTCGCCCGCCACCGGGCCGTCGGCCCGCTGTGGTGGCTGTGCAGCCGGGTCCTCGTCGCCCCCGAGCCGATGGCCGAGGGCCTGGCCGCGGCCCGGGAGCTGGTCGACGACCCCACCGACGGGGTCCTCGCCGCCTTCCTCCCCGACGAGGCCCGCGTCCTGATCGTGGGCTGGCCCCCGACCGTGGTGCCGGCCCTGGCCCGCCGGGGCGACCTCGACGTGCTGGCCGCCGACGACGGCACCGGGGTCGACGTGGGCCGGGCCCTCGGCCGGGTCGACATCCCCGTCCTCGACGTGACCAGCCAGGCGGTGGGGGCGGCGGCGGCCAGCGTCGACGTCGTCCTGCTGGAGGCGTCCGCCGCCGGGCCCGAGTCGGCCCTCTGCGTCCCCGGCAGCCGGGCGGCCGCCGCCGTGGCCCGGGCCGCCGGACGGACGGTCTGGCTGGTGGCCCCCGTGGGCCGGGTCCTCCCCGGCCCGACCTACGACGCCTGCCTCGCCGCCGCCGTCGACCCCGACGAGCCGTGGGAGTCCGATCTCGACGTCGTCCCCCTCGACCTCGTCGACCGCGTCGTCGGCCCCGACGGCCCCGTCGACGTCCCGACCGGCACCGGCTCCTCCACCGCCCCCCTCGCCCCCGAGCTCCTCGTCCGGGCCCGCACCCCCGGCAGCCACCAGGGCTAGGAGCGACCGCCGGACCGCCTCAAGGTGCCTGGCACCTTGAGGCGGTGGGCCCGCGCTAGTAGCCGCCGCCGAGCTTGCGGTGGTCCCAGGTGACGGTGCGCTCGGGGCGCAGGAGCAGGGCGACGCGCTTCTTGATGACCATCTCGGCGGCGGCGAGGCGGTCGGACTCGGACACCTCGGGGTGGTAGCGCTCGAGGACCGAGACGGCGATCGACAGGAGGGTGTCGTGGTCGTCGGTGATCTCCATGGTGCCGACCAGCTCGACGCCCTGGAGGTTCTCGTAGCGGTCGCCCGCCTCGACCAGGGCGGTGACCCGGGCGTCACGCTTGAGGTTCTGGACCTTCTGCGACTTGTGGAAGGTCTCGAAGCCGATGGTGCCGTCGGCGGTGAAGCCGTACCACATGGCCACCAGGTGGATGCTGCCGTCCTTGTTGTGGGTGGCCAGGTTCATGGTCCGGGGGCCGTCGAGGAAGGCCTCGACCTCCTCCGGCGTCATCTTGATCAGCTCGCGGCGCGACATATGCCCGGCATCATGCCGTGGCGAAGGCCTCCGGCGGTGGCCAACGGGTGTAGGCGGGGGACTGGGGCCAGCCGTCGGGGACGTCCTGCCAGTCCTCCTGGCGGCCGTAGGGGAGGAGGTCGACCAGCGGGAAGGTGCAGGTCAGCTGCTCGACGCCCCGGCCCTGCGTGTTGTACGTGCGGTGGACGGTGTCGCCGACCCGGAGGAAGACGTTGAGCTGGAAGCCGCCGCCCTTTGGCGCCCCCATGTCGGCGCCGAACGGGCTGTCGGCGGTCGAGTACCAGTCGAGCCGGTTGCCGACCTTGGCCCGGTAGGCGAGGGCCTCGTCGATCGGGCCCTGGGTGACGATGACGACCCGGGCGTCGTGGGCCTCGACGTGCTCCAACCGGCCGAGCTGGTTGGTCCAGCCGGTGCACCCGCCGCACTGCCACTCGGCCCCGTCCTCCCACATGTGGTGGTAGACGATCAGCTGCGGCGCCCCGGCGAAGACGTCGACCAGCCGCACCGGGCCGTCGGCGCCGACGAGCGTGTAGTCGGGACGAGCGTGTAGTCGGGGAGGGCGACCATCGGCAGGCGGCGCCGGGCGGCGGCGATGGCGTCGAGCTCGCGGGTGGCGGCCTTCTCCCGCTGGCGGAGGTCGGCCAGGGCGGCCTCCCAGGTGGCGGGGTCGACGACGGGCGGGGTGGCGGGGGCGTCGGGCATGCAGGGTCGACCGCTCGCCCGTTCGAGGCTCATCGGTGGGGGTAGGTTCGGGCCCATGGGTCAGAACGTCGAGTTCCCGAACGGTGACGACACCGCCAGCGGCTACCTGAGCGTGCCCGACGGCGGGTCCGGTCCCGGTCTGATCGTCATCCAGGAGTGGTGGGGGTTGGTCGACCACATCAAGGACGTGTGCGACCGCTTCGCCGCCGCCGGGTTCGTCGCCCTCGCCCCGGACCTCTACCATGGTGAGAGCACCACCGAGCCCGACGAGGCCGGCAAGCTGATGATGGCGCTCAACCTCGACCAGGCCGTGGCCGACATGTCGGGCGCCATCGCCTACCTCCAGGACCACGAGGCCGTCACCGGCGAGAAGCTCGGCGTCACCGGGTTCTGCATGGGCGGCGGCCTGGCCCTGGTGCTGGCGGCCGAGCGCCCCGCCGCCTTCTCGATCTGCGTCCCCTGGTACGGGCTGATCCCGTGGGAGCATGCCCAGCCCGATTGGTCGAAGGTCCAGGCCAAGGTGCGGGGCAACTTCGCCGAGCAGGACGGCTTCTTCGGCCCCGACAAGGCCAAGGCCCTGGAGGCCGACCTCACGGCCGCCGGCGTCGACGCCGACATCGAGATCTTCCCCGGGGTCGACCACGCCTTCTTCAACGACACCCGGCCCGAGGTCCACGACGCCGAGCAGTCGGCCCGGGCCTGGGACCGCACGGTCAGCGCCCTCCGCGCCGAGCTGGGCTAGATGGTCGACGTCGTCGAGCGGTACGTCCGGCTCGGGCTGGGGCTCGGGCGGCACCTCGACGGGCTGGTCGACGCCTACTACGGGCCGCCCTCGTGGCGGGCCGAGGTCGAAGCCGGCGAGCCGGCGCCCCTGCCCGCCCTGGTCGCCGACGCCGCCCGGCTGGTCGCCGACATCGACCAGGGCGCCGACCCCGCGGTCGAGGGCCGGCGGCGGGCGTGGCTGCGGGGCCAGGCCGTCGGGCTCCACACCGTCGGGCGCAGCCTGGCCGGCGAGCCGCTCGGCTACCTGGAGGAGGTCGAGGCCAGCTACGGCGTCCGCCCCGAGCCGGTGGCCGAGGACGACCTGGCCGCCGCCCATCGGCGCCTGGCCGAGGCCCTGCCCGGCGATGGCGACCTGCGCGACCGGGTGATCGCCTGGCGGGAGGCCCACACCATCCCGCCCGACCGGCTGGAGGCGGCCGTCCGCACCCTGGCCGAGGACTTCGCCGACCGCACCCGGCGCACCTGGGGCCTCCCCGACGGCGAGCACGTCGAGTGGGTGCTGGAGACCGACAAGCCGTGGTCGGGCTTCAACTACTACATCGGCGACCTGCGCAGCCGGGTGGCGATCAACGTCGACCTGCCGGTCCAGTCGCTGGTGCTCGGGCACCTCGTCGCCCACGAGGCCTACCCCGGCCACCACACCGAGCACTGCCGCAAGGAGGTCGGCCTGGTCCGCCAGCGGGGGCACGTCGAGGAGTCGATCTTCCTCGTCGGCACGCCCCAGTGCCTGCTGGCCGAGGGGCTGGCCGACGCCGCCCTCGAGGCGCTGGTCGGCGCCGACACCGAGGCCGCCCTGGCCCCGCTGTTCGCCGACCTCCACCTCCGCTACGACGCCGACGAGGCCGCCGCCGTGCGGGGCGCCCTGGCCGCGGTGGGCAAGGCCCGGGGGAACCTGGCCCTGATGCTCCACGCCGAGGGCCGCCCGGCCGAGGACGTCGTGGCCTGGGCCCAGCGCTGGCTGCTGCTCCCGCAGGCCCGGGCCGAGAAGCAGATCGCCTTCATCAGCGACCCGACCTGGCGGGCCTACATCTTCTGCTACACGGAGGGCGTCGAGCTGTGCCGGCGGTTCGTCGCCGGCGACCCGGCCCGCTTCGAGACGCTGCTCACCGAGCAGCTCCTGCCCTCGGACCTGGTGGCCCCCGCCGCCTGACCCCGCGGCGGCACGCCCTGCCCTTCTCGACAAGCCTTATTAGGCGCGCCTAAGACCATCTCGTAGGACGACCGAAAGGGACGACGAGATGGGTGCAGGGACGACGCGACGGGGGCTCCGGGCCCTCGTCGCCCTGGTCGTGGTGGTGCTGGCCGCGGCCGGGGCCACGACGGCGAGCGCGGCGGAGCCGCCGGCGGGATCGGCGACGATCACGACCGGCCACCTCGACTGGGGTTTCCGGACGAGCTTCCGGAACTACGTCAGCGGCAGCGGCGATCCCGTGCCCATCGCCGCCTCGGGGGGCGCCACGATCAACCCCGACGGCACCTTCCGGTTCCCCGTGACCGGCGGCTTCCACCACACCGAGACGGGCACCACGGTGGTCCACCTCGGCGGCCAGGTCGTCTTCTCCTACTCGGCCCACCACTTCCGCATCACCGTGGCCAACCCGACCGTCGAGATCGGCTTCAGCAGCCAGCGGCTCCGGGCCGACGTCACCACGGAGGTGACCAACCCGCAGTACGGCACCTCCTCGGAGGTCGTCCAGGGCGAGGTCGGCACGCTCGACATCACCGGCATCACCCCGACCGTCGCCGACGGCGTGACCACCTGGGCCGCCGTGCCCGGGGCGATGACCGCGGCCGGGGCCGAGTCCTTCGCCGGCTTCCTCTGGCCCGGCGCCGAGCTCGACCCCGCCACCCTGACCTACACCGGTCCCGGGGGCGTGCCCACCGCCGACCTGCCCGACCCCGACGCCGAGGAGCCCGAGGAGACCTGGACCGACCCGGGCACCGTCACCCTCGCCGCCGAGCCCGCCGTCGCCGACCTCCCCGGTGCGACCAGCGTGCTCTGGCACCCGGGCACCGACCGCCTGCTGGTCCGCGACGCCACCTCGGTGCGGGCCTTCGACGTGGCCACCATGGCCCCGGCTGGCGCGGTCACCGGGCTGCCGGCCCTGACCGGCGGCGGCTTCTTCACCGGCCCCGGCGGCGTCGTCTACTCGGTCAACGGCAGCGGCTCGACCGAGAAGACGATCACCGCCATCGACCCGCGGACGATGACCGTCACCGGGACGGCCACGGTGGCGGCCGCCGACCTGCCCCAGCAGTCGTACTTCACGACGGTCGTGCCCGACGCCACCACCGGCACCGTGCTGGCCTACGTCGAGAACGCGGTGGTCGAGATCGACGCCGCCACCGGGGCCGTGCTGCGCACCAGCGCCGTGCTCGACGGCAGCAGCAACGCCATCGTCGTCGACCCCGACGGCACCGTCTACGCCTGGCGCTTCGTGTTCTCGCCCTCGATGGCCACCGCTGTGCACGCCCTCGAGCGGACCGAGGGCGGGTTCACCGCCGCCGGCCGGACCGAGATCGCCGGCCAGGTCCTGCCCCGCCTGCTCGACCACCGCAACGGGCGCATCTGGGCCGTCGCCAACCTGGCCGGCCTCAAGACGATCGTGTTCGAGGCCCGGGACGCCGACGGCGTCGTCGTCGACCAGCTCGGCGCCCCCTTCGCCACCCAGGGCTTCGCCGGGCCGGCGGCCTACGACCCCGCCAACCAGGACGTCTGGCACTCCGACCTGTCCACCGGGGCGGCGATCCTGGTCGACATGACCAGCCGTCAGGTGGTGGCGAGCTACAGCGCCCAGCGCCTCGGCAGCTCCTTCGCCATCACCGACGAGAGCCGGGTCTTCGTCCCGACGGCGACCGGCATCGTCGAGCTGGTCCGGTCGGTCTCGCCGTCGATCACCGCCGACCCGAGCCCGGTCGAGGTCGAGCTGGGCCACCGGGAGACGGGCCGCTCGGTCACGGTGACGGCGGCCGCCGCCGGCACGCCCGCCCCCACGGTCCAGTGGCAGTCCGCCGCACCGGCCGGCCCGTGGGGCCCCTCGCCGTGGGTCGACATCCCCGGCGCCACCGGCACCAGCCTCACGTTCACGGCGACGACGGCCGACTCGGGTCGGCGCCTCCGGGCCGTGTTCACCAACGAGGTCGGCACCTACGGCACCCGCTCGGCCACCGTCACGGTCACGACGGCGACCCCGCCGCCGGCCGACGAGCGGTGGCTGGCCCAGGTGGCGACCGACCTCCTCGGTGCCCCGCTCGACCCGGCCGGGACGGCCTGGTGGCGCGACCGGCTGGAGGCGGGCCAGAGCCGTGAGGGCGTGGCCCGGGCGCTGGCCGGGAGCCAGGCCGCCCGCCGGGCCCAGGTGAGCCGCCTCTACCAGCAGTACCTGCGGCGGCCGGCCGAGCCGGCGGGGGCGGCGTACTGGGCGGCCCGCTACGACGCGGCCACGCTGCCCGGCCAGCTCCGGCGCCAGCTGCTGGCCTCGGCCGAGTACCGCACCCGCGCCGGCGGGACCGAGACCGCCTTCGTCGACGCCGTCTACCTCGACGTCCTGCGCCGCCCGGCCGACGCCGCCGGGCGGGCCTACTGGGTCGACCGGGTCGGCACGACCGCCGACCGGGCCGCCCTGATCGGCACCTTCCTGCGCACCACCGAGGCCCGGGGGGCGCTGGTCGACGACCACCACCGGATCTACCTGCGCCGGCCGGCGACGGGGGCCGAGCGGGCCCGGGGGGCGACCGCCCTGGTCACCCGGGGCGCCGAGCTCACGCTGGTGGCGGGCCTGCTCGCCACCTACGAGTACGCCGACCTCACCTGACGGACGGTGTCGCTCACCCCGGCGTAGCGTCGCCGGGGTGAGCGCCATCCGGAACATCGGGATCTTCCTCTTCGACGACGTGGAGGAGCTCGACGCCGTCGGGCCGTGGGAGGTGCTGTCCGCCTGGTGCGCCTTCTGGCCGCAGGACGGCTGGCGGGTCACCACCTTCTCCCTCGACGGCGTCACCGTCACCGGGGCCAAGGGCCTGCGCATCGAGCCCCACGCCTCGGTCGAGCAGGTCGGGCCGCTCGACATCGTCCTCCACCCCGGTGGGCAGGGCACCCGCCCGCTGCTCAAGGACCCCGAGCACCTCGACCGGGTGCGGGCCTGGCACGCGGCGGCCGAGCTGACCACCAGCGTGTGCACCGGCTCGCTCGTCTACGCCGCCGCCGGCCTCCTCGCCGGCCGCCCGGCCACCACCCACTGGGCGTCGCTGGCCACCCTGGCCGAGCTCGACCCCACCATCGAGGTCCGGCCCGACGACCGCTACGTCGACGACGGCGACGTCGTCACCTCGGCGGGCGTCAGCGCCGGGATCGACATGGCCCTCCACCTCGTCGGCCGGCTCGTCTCCCCCGCCCGCAGCCGCGAGGTCCGCCGCTACATCCAGTACGACCCGAAGCCCCCGCACTGATCCGAGCTGGCGATCAGATCCGACGGGAAGCCGTCGGATCTGATCGCCGGTTGCGGGGTCAGGGGAAGCGGCGCTCGGCGCGGGCCTGGTACTCGGGGGAGGCGGCGAGCGAGACGGCGAGGGCGAGGTCGCCGCGGCGGACGACCTGGACGGCCCAGAAGTCGAGGTCGGGTCGGCTGGCCGTCCGGCCCAGCAGGTGGGCGTAGAGGGCGGCGACGCGGGCCCGGCCCGACTCGGGGGTCTGGTAGAAGCGCAGGGCGACGTTCCCCCGGCCTCGGGCCGCCGTCTCGCCGACCCACCAGGCGATCTCCCGGGGGGTGCCGGCCCGGCCCAACAGGCTCCGGTAGAGGTCGGCCACCCAGGCGGCGTCGGTGCCCCCGGTGCCCACGTGGTGCTCGCGGGCGGCGTGGATGCTGGCCGCCACCCGGGCCACCGACCAGCCGGCGTGGAGCCGGCCGACCCAGAAAGCCCGGTCGGCGGCGCTGGCCGGGCGGCCGAGGGTCTCGGCGTAGAGGTCGTCGACGATCGCCGCCAACCACGGGTCAGAGGTGGTCAGGGTGCGGAGGAAGCGGGCCTTGCCGGTGCGCTCGACGGCGGTGACGGCCGCCGCGATCTCGCCGTCCGAGGGCGCGTCGCCCAGCAGGTCGGTGAGGGCGGCGGTGGCGAAGGACTCGACGGCGGTGCGGTCGGGCGTGGGCGCCTCGTCGGAGAGGGCGAGGGTGATGGTCAGCGGGTCGAGGGCACTGCCCGCCGGGTAGAAGTCGGCGAAGGCGGGCACGCCGCCCTCGGTGAGGGTGGCGGGGACGGCCGACCAGCGGAGCCCGTCGCCGACCGGGGTGGGCGTGATGCCGGCGAGGTCGAGGTCGGCCACGGCCAGGTCGTCGTAGGTCGTCAGGGCGCCGTCCTCCAGGCCGCGGGACACGACGTCGGCGACGAGGGTGCCGTCCTGGCCGTCGATGGCGACCCGGACGTCCGACAGCCGGACGTCGAGGGCGGGGACACCGGCCGGCGTGCCGGCGCCGTCGTGGCCGGTGAAGCGCACCGTCCCGGCGAAGGCGGCGTCGACCGCCTCGCCGTCGACCGTCCCGCCGGCGGCCGGGAAGAGGAAGGTCCCGTCGGTGTCGACGGTGGCGCCGTCGGTGGTGGCGATGGCGCCGTGGGCGATCGGGCCGGTGATGTAGGTGCGGAACGACTGGCGCACGCCCCAGTCGAGGTCGCCGCCGACCACGTGCTGCGGCTCGTCGGCCGGCTCTGTCACCGACAGCGTCGCCACCCGGGTGTGGACCGTCCCGACCGCGTTGCGGACCCGGGCCCGGAACCGGGTGCCGTCCTGGTCGCCGTTGGTGGCGGCAACGGTGAGCCCGGTGCCCGAGAGCACCAGGCCGTCGTCGTCAGGCCCGATGTTCCACCAGAACCCGGCGGCGTAGCGCTGCCACGTCACCTCCGCCTCCGGCATGGCCGTGGCGATCAGGTCGAAGGTGGCGTCGGCCCCGGCCACGACGGCGACGTCGGGGGGTTGGAAGGTGACGATCGGGGCGTGGTCGACCGCCAGCACGGCCGGCTCGGTGGCGACGCGGCCGGCGGCGTTCTCGAAGACCGCCCGGTACTCGCTCCCGTCCATGCCCGGCCGGGCCGTCACGGTCAGGGTGGCCGCGGTGGCGCCGGCGACGTCGACGAACCGGGCCGACCCCGGCGCCCTCACCTGCCACTGCGGCTCGGGCGCGGGGGTGCCGGTCGCCGCCGCCGTGAAGGCCACGTCCTCGGACGCCTCGCCCACCCCGAGCGTGACGACCACGTCGGCCGGATCACCGGTGATCGTCGGGGAGTAGCCCAGCCGCCGGTACTCGCCGATGCCGACGATCGGCGACCCGCCGAACTGGGCCGGGCTGCCGTCGTTGGTCTGGGCGTAGACGGTGCTGTCGGGGCTCACGAAGATCCAGCCGCCGCGAGGGTGGCGGTTCGGGACGTACTGGTCGGCCACGATGCGGCCGTCGTCGATCCCCACCAGGCGCCGGCCGTGCTCGTCGCCCACCCACACGGTGCCGTCGACGGGGTCGATGGCGGCGTGGCCGGGGGAGGTGACGACGTTGGCCACCTCGACGACGGGGCCGGCGGTCACCGCGCCGGTGCCGGCGTCCCACGTGAGCCCTTGGGTGCGCACCCGCCCGCCCGTCGCCATGACGAGGGTCAGCTGGCCGTCGGGGCCGGAGAGGATCCGGCTGTAGGGCGCGTCGCCGCTCGCCAGCTCGGTGCCGGCGATCGGCTGCGTGGTGCCACCGCCCTGGCCGTCGAGGACGATCCGGTGGGCCGCGGCGTAGGTGGTCGGTGCGGGCACGTCGGGGTTCGAGCTGGTCTGGCGGACCCCGAGCACGACCAGCGAGCCGTCGGGGAGGGCGGCCATGGTGGCTTCGCTGCCGGTCGACGAGGTGGCGTAGCCGGCGGCGTTGAGCCCGGTGGGGAAGCGGGGGAGGGCGTGGTCCCGGCGGGTCCACACGCCCGGCGTCGTCTCGGTGAACGTGGCCACCGTCCACACGTGGCCGTCGAAGTCGCTGGACCCGACGCCGGGGGGGACGACCCGCCGGATGCTCATGGCCCGGTCGCCCACCGGGTCCCACGAGTAGTTGTTGCTCACGTTGGGGAACGGCTGGGCGAGGGTCCCGGCCTGGTAGGTGCCGGTGGCGGTGTCGAAGCCGACCCACCGGATGTTGGCGCCGCTGCCGAAGTAGGCCCGCCCCGAGACCGGGTCGGTGAACCGCACGGTGGACGGCGTGGCCGGGTCGCCGCTGGCCGGCACCCATGGCTGGCCGACCCAGGCCATGGCGTCGAGGCTGAAGGCTCGGAAGACCTGGGCGCCGGTCTCGACGTCCTGGTGACGCCAGTGGGCGATCCGGCGGGTCTCGTCGTACCACCACATCCGGAACATCTCGTCGTTGCCGTTGGTGGTGAGGATCTCGTTCCCGACCTCCTCGAGGGTGATGGTGCCGGGCTCGGTGAAGAGGTCGGAGAAGTCGGGGGCGCCCCCGGGGCCGGTGTAGGAGAACGAGACGGCGTCGATCACCGTGCCGCGGGGGTAGGTGCCGTCGAAGGCGTCGTCGGCGCCGGGGCCGCTGGTGGCGACGATGTCGGTCCACGTCGTCGTGGTGGCGGTGACGTCGGGGACGACGGTGGCCACGTCGAGGTCCGCCACGGCGCTGCCCGGGAACGTCTCCAGCGCCATGGTGTCCCGGTCGCGGCCGATGGCGTCGACGACGATGTCGGCCCGGTCGCGGGAGATGGTGACGACCGGGTCGGTGAGGGTGACGTCGAGGATGGGCACGTCGAGCGAGCCGGTGTAGCCGGGCGGGACGAAGGAGGGGAAGTCCCGCAGCGGGTACTTGGTCCAGTGCACGGTGCCCCGGTACTGCACCACGGTGGTGCCGGTGGCGGCGTCGTAGGTGCCGCTGTCGAAGGCCCAGGCCAGGTCGTAGCGCCCGTCGGGGGTGGTGACGACCTCGGCGCCCCCCGAGGCCTCGGGGGCACCGGCGTAGTCACGCCACGAGGCCTTGAACTCCCAGTCGAGCGGGGGCGCCTCGGTGATGGCCACCGGGGGCGGGGGCTCCTGCGCCGCCGCCGGGGCGGCGGCCCCGGCCACGACGGTGGCCACCGCCACCACGACGGTCGCCAGGACCTGCGGCACCGACCGTCGACGGCCGTCGAGCACACCAGTTGTCATGTGCGGATCACCCCTCCTGTAAAGCAACCTTGCGACAGTACGTCGTAATGGCGCACACCGGCAAGATCCCCCTCCGCCACGGTGCCCGCGGCGGGAGCCGCGGGCACCGGGCGCTCACGTCACGGCGTGAGGGTGGTGATCAGTACGCCAGCACGAACTGGTCCGAGCCCACCGGCGTGAACGGCGGGGCCGGGTAGTTCGGCGTGTCGTAGTACGAGACGACGAGGGCGCAGATGTGGGCGACGCTGGGGTCGTTGTCCTCGAAGACGCAGTCGACGTCGTCGCTGAACGGAGTCGAAGTGGGGTTGGTGTAGTCCTTGCTCTGGGTCCAGCTCTGCTCGAGCTCGTAGTCGTTCACGGTGTAGGTCGTGCCCCCGGTCAGCGCGGCCAGCGGGAGGGCCGACGAGGTCGAGCAGCGGGTCCCGGGCGTGACCGGCCCGGTGGCGAAGTCGAACACGACGCACTGGGCGATGGCGTAGCGGTCGGCGGCCGCGGTCGGCTCCGTGCCCGACACGTCGACCAGCTCGCCGTGCTCGTAGCGGGGCGGGTCGTCGGCCGGGGCGGAGACGGTCACCGAGGCGCCGGCGGGGGCGCCGGCGGTGGCGAGGACCAGGGCCAGGGCGAGGCCCAGGCTGGTGGCGATGGCGCGGGTGCGGGCCCGGCGCCGGGGGGACGCGGTGGTGGTCATGTCTGACCCTCCTTGGTTAGGGTCGGGGGCAGCCGTCCGGCCACACCCGTCAACGGGACGCGCGCCGAGAGGCGCGCGTCGTGAAGGGCGAGGCCGTTCGGTCGGCCGGGGCGTCATCATTCGACCGATCGCGCCCCGGCCTCTTCGACCCTTGTTAACCTCGCTTGATAGTCGAGGTTAAGCGACACCCGCCACAGGTGTCAACGGCTGACCGGCGGGTCAGGCCTCCAGGGAGGAGAACATCGCCTGGTTGAGGCGGTACGCCTCGCGGACCTCGGCGACGACGCGGTCCTGCTCGACGGGCGACCACGGGGCCTCGTCGAGCAGCTGGCGGTAGCGGTCCTTCAGCGCCTTGGGGCTGGCGACGCCCTCGAAGGTGTAGAAGCGGATCGGCAGGTCGGGGTAGGCCCGCTCGACGATGCGGCGGATGTGCTGGCCGCCCGAGAGGTCGCCGAGGTAGCGGGTGTAGTGGTGGGCGACGAAGCCGCCGGCCCACGCTCCGACGGCCTCGATCCGGGCGACGTACTCGGCCGTGCCGGGCAGGGCGGTGACCGTGGTGGCGGCGTCGGGCCCGAGCAGCAGGCGGACGTCGTCCTCCAGGGCCTCGGTGCGCTCGAGGCCGGGGAGGAGGAAGGGGGCGACGACGGGGTCGTCGGCCAGCGCCCGGCCGGTGGCCTCCAGCGCCCGGTAGACGAGGAGGTGCTGGCCCAGCATGGTGCCCAGCCGATCCCGCTCGAGGGTGCCGGCCACGAGGTCACGCATGAGGGTCGAGCCCTCGGCGTCCCCGTGGTCGACCATGGTGCGCTCGCGCAGAGTGGTGGAGAAGCGCACGGTCGCCGGGTCGGTGGTGGTGGTCACGAGCGTGAGTCTGCTCCCCGGATGGCACCGGGCGCAACCCTTTCACGACGATCTGTCATCAGATCGCGACGTCCCGTCGTCTCTTGAAGACGATCTGTCGTGAACTCCGGCCGAGGTTGCGCCCGGCGCATCGCTGTGACCAGGTTCAATGGATCATGGCTTGCCTGAACACAAGGCCTCGCGCCAACCTTGGACAATCAGAGAAGCATGCCTAACACCGCAACGGCGCACCCTGGGGGGAGCGGTCCTGGCCGGGCTGGTCCTGACCCTCGTGGCGACCGCCGCCAGCCCGCTGCCCTCGGTCGCGGCCGCCCCGCTCGGCCGCCAGCGTCCCAGCGCCCCCGTCTCGGCCGACGGGCTCCAGGCCAGCGACGGCCAGCGGACCCTGCGGGTCAGCCAGTCGCAGGGCCTGCCCGCCGGCGGCGGCCAGGTCGGCGTGGCCGGCAGCGGCTACGACGTCGACAAGGGCATCTACGTCGCCCTGTGCGTCGTCACCCCGCCTGACTCGCCGCCCTCGCCCTGCGGGGGCGGCATCGACCAGACCGGGGCCACCGGCGCCTCGGCCTGGGTCTCGTCCAACCCGCCGTCCTACGGCGCCGGCCTCGCCACCCCCTACGGGCCGGGGGGCACCTTCAGCGTCAACGTCACCGTCGCCCCGGTGATCGCCGACGGCTTCGACTGCCGCCAGATCCAGTGCGCCATCGTCACCCGCAACGACCACACCCGGACGGCCGACCGCACCCAGGACATCTTCGTCCCGGTGACCTTCTCGGCCGGTGAGGCCCCGCCCCCGGTGACGTCGCCCCCGGCCACCACGCCGACCACCACGGCCCCGCCGACCACGCTGGCCCCGCCGCCGGCACCGACCACCACGGCCCCGGCGCCGGCCCCCGAGACCGAGGTCAGCGAGGACGGGCTGACCGGCCGGGTCGGCGACCGCAGCATCACCCTGTCGGCCGCCGCCGACCTCGATCCCGAGGGCGAGGTCCTCACCGTCGAGGGCGCCGGCTTCGACACCACCAAGGCGGTCCAGGTGACGCTGTGCAAGGCGGCGGCGTCGGCCACCGAGGCCCCCGCCCCCTGCCTCGCCGGCTCGACCCCCGAGGCCTCGCAGGTCGTGGCCCCCGAGGGCGCCGACGGCGACTTCACCACCTTCGGAGCCGACGGCTCCTTCACCGTCGAGCTCGAGGTCGCCGCCGTGATCGACGGCGAGACCGACTGCCGCGAGGTCGAGTGCGCCGTGACCGTGCGCCACTTCGGGTTGACCGATGCCGACGCCGAGGCGGCCGCCGCCGACCGCACCCTCGACATCGCCGTCCCCGTCGACTTCGCCGCCGAGACGCCCGCGACCACCACCACGACCGGGGCCGAGGAGCCCGAGGACGAGGAGGTCGCCACCGCCCCGGTCCGGGCCGAGGGCGACGACGACGGTGGCTCGGCGCTGCCGATCGTGCTCGGCCTCGTCGTGCTGCTGGCCGGCGCCGCCGTGGCCGCCGTCGTCGTCGTGCGCTCGCGCACGAGCAAGGGCGCCACGCCGTGATGCGCGTCCGTCGGATCGCCGCCCTGGTCGCCCTGGCGCTGCTGGTCGGCACGGGCTGCGGCGGATCCGACGGCCCGCAGGCCGCTTCGGCCGGACCCGGCCCCGGCGAGCGGGCCGAGGACCAGTCGGTCGAGCCCGCCGACGGCCCGGCCGCCCCCGAGCTGCCCGCCGAGGTCACCTCGGCCGACGGGCGCACGATCCGCGTCGACGACGTCAGCCGGATCGTGTCGCTGTGGGGGAACATCACCGAGACCGTCTTCGCCCTCGGTCTGGGCGACAACGTGGTCGGCCGCGACGTGGCCTCGACCTTCACCGAGGCCGAGGACGTCCCCGTCGTCACCCGGGCCCACGACGTCTCGCCCGAGGCGGTGCTCTCGCTCCGGCCCACCGTCGTGCTGGTCGACCCGACGATCGGCCCGCCCGAGGCCATCGACCAGATCCGCGGTGCCGGCGTCCCCGTGGTGGTCGTCGACGAGGTCACCACCATCGCCGGCATCGGCGACCGCATCGTCCAGATCGCCACCGCCCTCGGTGTCACCGAGCGGGGCGAGCAGCTGGCCGAGGAGGCGGCGACGGAGATCGAGGAGGTCTCGGCCACCGTCCCCGACGACGCCGAGGCGCCCCGCATCGCCTTCCTCTACATGCGGGGCCAGGCCGGCGTGTACCTGATCGCCGGGCCCGGCTCGGGCGCCGACGAGATGATCGAGGCCGTCGGCGGCGAGGACGCCGGCACCGCCATCGGGCTCGACCGCCCCTTCACCCCGATCACCAGCGAGGCGCTCACCCAGGCCGCCCCCGACGTGATCCTGATGACCACCACCGGGCTCGACTCGGTGGGCGGTGTCGACGGCCTGGTCGAGATCCCCGGGATCGCCCAGACCCCGGCCGGGCGCGACCGCCGGGTCGTCACCGTCGAGGACGGCCTGCTCTACAGCTTCGGCGGCCGCACCGCCCGGGCCCTCGAGCTGATGATCGAGCAGATCTACCCGAACGACTAGGAGCCCCATGGACCGCACCCCCGCCCCCGTCCGCCGGCGCCGCCGGCTGCTCGCCGTCGGCGCCGCCCTCGTGGTGGCCGGCACGGTGGCGGTGTCGGCGCCCACCCTGGTGGCCGCCGACACCGGCGAGGGCACCGGGACGGGCGCCGCGGGGCAGACGATCACGGTCACCCCGGTCGACGACCTCGACCCGGCCGGCGAGACCGTCACCGTGACCGGCACCGGCTTCGACGCCGACGCCGGCTTCGCCATCGCCACCGACGGGCTCACCGTCGCCTTCTGCGTCGACACCGGCGACGACGAGGCCCCGGGCCCCTGCGTGGGCGACGGCGAGCCCGAGACGTCGCGGTGGGTCACCAACGCCCCCGAGGGCGACGAGCCCGCCGTGCCCATCGCCGCCGACGGCTCGTTCACCACGACGATCGTGGTCCAGCGGGCCGACGACCTCGTCGACTGCGCGGCGCTGCCCGAGGGCGAGGAGTGCAAGGTCGTCGTGCGGGCCGACCACCGGGCCGGCGGCGACCGCAGCCAGGACGTCGAGGTCCCGGTGACCTTCGGCGGCGGCGCCCCGGCGCCGGCCGCCCCGCCCGCCCCGACCACCCCCGAGGCCGACGCCCCGGGCCCGGTCGTCATCCAGGCCGTGGCCGCCCCGACCACCACGTCGCTGCTCGTCGCCCCGACCACCGTCGCCGCCGGGACGCCGGTCGTCGCCACCGCCACGGTCGTCACCGACACCGCCGCCCCCGTCACCACCGGCGAGGTCGAGCTCTTCGACGGGTCGACACCCCTGGGCACGGCCGCCCTCGGCATCGACGGCCGGGCCACCCGGACCGTCACCTTCACGGCCCCCGGCCCCCACTCGCTGACCGCCACCTTCACCGGGACGGCGGCGGCCGAGGCCAGCACCTCGGACCCGGTCGCCGTCACCGTGACCGCGGCCGCCGATCCCGACCCGGACCCCGATCCCGACCCGGATCCCGACCTCACGCCCAGCGGCACCCGCTCGGGCCGGGGCGTCAACGGCCAGACGCTCACGGCCACGCCGGTGGACAACCTCGCCCCGTCGGGCACCGAGGTCGAGGTCACGGGCACCGGCTTCACCGAGGCCGCCGGCTTCGACCTCGACGAGGGCGGGCTCTACGTCAGCTTCTGCGTCGACAAGGGCGCCGGCGTCCAGCCCAGCCCGTGCGTGGGCGGCGTCGACATGGAGGGCGAGTCGGGCTCGTCCAAGTGGGTCACGAACAACCCCTACGAGGGCGTGCCCGCCTCGGCCGTGTCGCCGATCGCCGCCGACGGCTCGTTCACCGCTCGCATCACGGTCTCGGCCCGCGACGAGTTCGTCGACTGCCTCGACCTCCCTGCCGGCGAGCGCTGCGTGATCGTCTCGCGGACCGACCACCGGGCCACCGCCGACCGCAGCCAGGACGTCAAGATCCCCGTCTGCTTCGCCGGCGAGGCGGCCTGCGCCACCGAGGCGATCGACCCCACCCCGCCCGCCGGTGGCGGCACCCCGCCGTTCACCGGCTACCGGCTGCCCCCGACCCCGGGCACCGGGTCGACGACCTCCACCCCGGTCGTCACCGGCGGGCTGGCTGCCACCGGCTTCGCCGGCCGGGCCCTCGTGCCGATCGGCGTCGTCCTGCTCGGCGCCGGCGCGGCCCTCGTGCTGGTCGCCCGGCGCGGGGCGACCCCGTCGGTCCCGCACCCCTGACCTCTTCCGGCGGCCCGGTGCCGCCCGTCCACCGCCCCCCGACCCCGGAGCCCCGATGACCTCCCCCACACCGACCCGCCGGCGACGCCTGATCGCCGCCGCCACCACCCTCGCCCTCGCCGTGGGGGTGGTCGGCGCCCTCTCGCCCGCCACCCCGGCTGGCGCCGCCCCGGGCAGCGGCACCGGCTCGGCCGGCCAGCAGCTCACCGTGTCCAAAGTCGACGGCCTCGACCCCGACGGCGAGACCGTCACCGTCACCGGCAGCGGCTACACCGCGGCGGCCGGCTTCGACATCGCCACCGAGGGCATGTACCTCGCCCTCTGCGTCGACAACGGCCCGGGCCAGCAGCCCACCCCGTGCATCGGCGGCGCCGACACCGGCGGCGAGACCAGCGCCTCGCGCTGGGTCACCAACAACCCGTACCAGGGCACGCCGGCGGTCAGCGTCGGCGCCGACGGCTCGTTCACCACGACCCTGACCCTCACGGCCGCCGACGCCAACACCGACTGCAACGACCTGCCCGTGGGCAAGTCCTGCAAGGTGTTCACCCGCATGGACCACCGGGCCACCCCGGACCGGAGCCAGGACGTCCGCGTCCCCGTGTCGTTCGCCGCCCCGCAGACCGGCGCCCGCCTCCAGGTCTCGCCCGCCGCCGGCCTGTTCGACGAGCCCCAGGACGTCGTCGTCACCGGCACCGGCTACCCGACCACCGGCCCCGGGCTCTACGTGGTCTTCGGCCCGCAGCCCCAGAACAACCTCGACGCCACCATGTACGGCGCCCAGGCCTTCGTGCCCTCCTCGGCGATCGCCGCCGACGGGTCCTTCACCATCACGCTCGAGGGCGTCGACCCCACCTACACCGGGGAGGACGACGAGGACTACGACTTCCGGAGCGGCGGGGGCTACATCTCGACGATGCGGGCCCACGGCGTCCCCGACCTCACCGGCGAGTGGCTGCGCAGCAAGGCCGTCAGCTTCCGGGCCCGCACCGCCGTCGAGTCGTTCGTGAGCGCGGCCCACGCCGACTTCCTCGGCGAGGGGCCGACCCGGGCCGAGCTCAACACCGACACCGCCCGGCTCAACCAGGGCCAGAGCAAGTCCAGCTACCTGAAGGACCTGTCGACCTCCGACGCCTGGCTCGCCGGCGTGGTCAACAAGCTCTACCAGGACACCCTCGGCCGCAACGGCGGTCCCAACGAGATCGCCTACTGGGCCGGCCGGATCCGGGGCGGCCTCTCGGTGGCCAGCGCCGCCGCCAGCTTCTACGCCTCGGCCGAGTACTACGACGGCATCGGCGGCGGCACCAACCTGAGCTGGATCAAGGACCTCTACCAGAAGGTCCTCCTGCGCACCGGCAGCAACGCCGACCACCAGTGGTGGGCCGGGCAGGTCGCCGCCCGCGGGCGGACGAAGATCGCCCTCCAGATCTACCAGTCGAACGAGTCGGCCCGGACCCGGGTCAAGGGGCTCTACCAGACGCTCCTGGGCCGCAACGCCGAGCCTGCCGGGCTGACCTTCTGGGCCGGTGAGGTCGTCAAGAAGGGCGATCTGGCCCTGGCCGTCAACCTGGCCAGCTCGCCCGAGTACGGGAACCGGGCCAAGATCCGGTTCCCTTGAGCCCGTCGGCGCCCGAGCGCGCGCCCGTCCACTGGGCCCGCTCGGGTGCCCTCCTCGTCGTCCTCGCCGTCGCCCTCGCCGTCCTCGTGGTGGCGGCGGGGGCGTCGGGGGCGTTCGCGCTGACACCGGGCGAGGTCCTGTCGTCGATCCTCCACCGCATCGGCCTCGACTGGGGCACCCCGCCCGACGCCCTCGGCGAGGACGTGCTGTGGGAGATCCGCTTCCCCCGGGTGGCGCTGACCGTGCTGGTCGGCGGCTCGCTCGGCTGCGCCGGGGCCCTGATGCAGGGCACGTTCTCCAACCCCCTGGCCGAGCCGGGGATCATCGGCGTCTCCTCGGGCGCCGCCCTCGGCGCCGTGCTGATCATCGTCAGCGGGCTGGCCCCGTTCGGCACCTGGAGCATCACCGCGGCGGCCTTCGTCGGCGGGGTGACGACCGTGTTCGTGGTCTACGCCGCGTCCCGCCAGAACGGTCGCACCGAGGTGATCACGATGGTGCTGACGGGCATCGCCCTCAACGCCCTCACCGGGGCCGTGCTCGGCCTCCTCACCTACTTCTCCGACGACTCGCAGCTGCGGAGCATCACCTTCTGGAGCCTCGGCTCGATGGCCCAGGCGACGTGGCCCAAGGTGGCCGTGGTGGCGCCGCTGGCCATCGGCGGGATGGCGCTGGCGCCCACCTTCTCCCGCCGGCTCGACCTGCTGGCCCTGGGCGACCGGCCCGCCCGCCACCTCGGCGTCGACGTCGAGGTCACCCGGCGGCTGGTGCTGCTGCTGGTCGCCGTGCTCACCGCCTCAGCCGTGGCCGTGTCGGGCCAGGTGCTGTTCGTCGGCCTGGTCATCCCGCACCTGGTGCGGATGGTCGCCGGGCCCGGGCACCGCATCCTCGTGCCCGCCTCGGCCCTGGCCGGCGCCACCATCCTCGTCGGCGCCGACCTCGCCGCCCGCACGATGGCGGCCCCGGCCGAGATCCCGCTCGGCGTGCTGACCGCCCTGGTGGGCAGCCCGTTCTTCTTCTGGCAGCTGCGCCGGATGCGGGCCCGGCAGGGCGGGTGGGCGTAGTGGCCCGCCGGGCCGGCCGGCGGGTCGAGGCGCCCCCGTCGCCGGAGCTCGACGAGGTCCTCGTCGTGGCCACCGACGTCGGCGTGGCCCTCGGCGGGCGGACGATCCTCGACGACGTCTCGGTGGAGGTCGCCTCGGGTGAGGTCGTCGCCCTCGTCGGCCCCAACGGCGCCGGCAAGTCGACCCTGCTCGCCGCCCTGACCGGCGACGTCGACCTCGCCGCCGGCTCGGTGACCACCTGCGGGCGGGAGCTGGGGGAGTGGTCGGGGGTCGAGCTGGCGCTGCGCCGCTCGGTCCTGCCCCAGCAGGTCACCGTCACCTTCCCGTTCTCGGTGCGCGAGGTGGTCGAGATGGGACGGGCTCCGTGGGTCCACGTCGACGGCGACCCCGAGGGCGGCGAGGTGATCGACCGGGTGATGGCCGAGTGCGACGTGGCCGGGATGGCCGAGCGCCAGCTGCCCACGCTGTCGGGGGGCGAGCGAGCCCGGGTCGCCCTGGCCCGGGTGCTGGCCCAGGAGGCGCCGGTGCTCTACCTCGACGAGCCCACCGCCGCCCTCGACCTCCACCACCAGGAGCTGGTCCTGAACCTGGCCCAGAGCCGGGCCGAGGCGGGCGCCGCCGTCGTCGTCGTGCTCCACGACCTGGCCCTCGCCGCCGCCCACGCCGACCGCATCGTCGTCCTCTCGCAGGGGCGGGTCGTCGCCGACGGGCCCCCGGTCGAGGTGCTCGACGAGGACCTGCTCTCCGACGTCTACCACCACCCGATCGAGGTCCTCCGCCACCCCCGGACCGGCGCCCCCCTGGTCATGCCCCGTCGCTAGGGCCTCGCCTCAGCGGGCGGTGCGGGGGAGGCGGCGGGCGTTGCCGTCGCGGTCGAGGCGCACACCGAGGGCTCGCAGCACGAAGGCCTCGGTCAGCTCGATCGTGTGCTCCAGACGGTCGTCGCCGGGCCGCAGCGAGCTGCCCCGGGCGATGCAGGCGTTGATCATGGCGCCGGTGTCGACCACGTCGTCGAGGATCATGTAGCGCTCGTCCTGGCCGTCCTGGAGGATCGACCGCAGCTCGTCATCGAGCGAGCGGACGTGGTCGAGGATCTTGCTGTAGGCCTCGTTGTCGACCATGTGGCGCAGGGCCGGGCCGGGTGGCAGGTGGTGCTCGGAGAAGTAGGTGAGCTGGCTGCGGATGTAGACCTGGAGCCGGGCCACCGGGCCCTCGACCTCGCTCAACGCCTCCCGCAGCTCGGCGGTGTAGCGGTCGGTCTCCCGGCTGGCGTAGCCGATGAGGAGCGACTCCTTGTCGGAGAAGTAGTTGTACATGGCCGTGCGGGCCATGCCGCACTCGGCAGCCACGTCGGCAAGGCTGATGGCGTCGTAGCCCCGCTCGTACATGAGCCGGGCCAGGGCCTCGAAGATGCGCTCCCGCGTGTGGTCGCGGTGGCTCTCCAGCGATCCCCCGATCACCCGCGGCACGACGGTCCCCTCAGTGCTCTCGGGCCGGCAGCCCGAGGGCGGCGCTGGCCTCGGTGTGCATGCGGACGACCTCGAGCCGCACCTGGGCCCGCTCGGTGATCGGCTCCGACCACGGCACGACGACCTCGACCTGGTCGGTGCCCTCGTCGCCCTCGACGGTGGCGGCGAAGACGATCCCGTCGGGCGTCATCCCCGTCATCGTGGCCGCCGTGGTGTCGGGCCGGCCGCCCAGGCCACGGCAGATGGTGACGTTGTCCTCGGCGTGGTCGTCGTTCATGTGGCGGGCGATGGCGGCCACGACCTCGGCGGAGAACGGGCTGGGGGCGGGAGCGTCCATGGCGCCCGAAGGATACGGCGGGGAGCCGGTCGGACGCCGATCGGGCCAGACTGCTCCGATGGTCGACGAGATGCTGCAGACGGTGCCGGAGGACTGGGGGACGGCGCTCGCCGTCGTCGCCCACCCCGACGACATGGAGTACGGGGCCTCGGCCGCCGTGGCCCGCTGGACCGACCAGGGCAAGACGGTCGCCTACGCCCTGGTCACCGCGGGCGAGGCCGGGATCGACGGCCTGGCGCCCGAGGAGTGCGGCCCGCTCCGGGTGCGCGAGCAGTACGCCGCCTGCGAGGCCGTCGGGGTCACCGACCTCCAGGTCCTCGGCCACCCCGACGGGATGCTGGAGCCGGGGCTGCGGCTGCGGGCCGACATCGCCCGGGCCATCCGCACCGTCCGCCCCGACGTGGTGATCACCCTCAACCACCGGGAGACCTTCCCGGGCGGCGGGCTCAACATGGCCGACCACGTCGTGACCGGGCAGGCGGTGATCGACGCCGTGCGCGACGCCGCCAACCGGTGGGTGTTCCGGGCGCTGGCCGAGGAGGAGGGGCTGGAGCCGTGGGGCGGGGTCCGCTGCGTCCTGGTGGCCAACGCCCCCGAGCCGACCCACGCCGTGCCGGTCTCCGACGCCGACATCGACCGGGCCGTCGCCTCGCTGGCGGCCCACGCCGCCTACCTCGAGGGCCTGGGAGACACCACCATGGCCGACCCTGCCGGCTTCCTCCGTCCCCTCTTCGCCCAGGCCGCCCCCCGCTTCGGCGGCCGCCCCGCCATGACCTTCGAGCTCCTCCCCATGTAGCCCCGTTCTGTCCATCCCCGTGAACCGCAGGGGTTCACGGGGATGGACAGAACGGGGGGGCCCCGAGGGGTGGGGGCTAGGCGGAGGCGTCGGCGACGAGCTTGCGGGCGATGACCTTGATGCAGAGGGTCTCGTCGGCGCCCTCGAAGATCGACAGCACGCGGGCGTCGACGAAGTAGCGGCTGACGTCGTACTCCTCGGCGTAGCCCATGCCGCCGTGGATCTGCATGGCCTCGCGGGTGACCCACTCTGCGGCCTTGCAGACGTAGGCCTTGATCAGGCTGGCCTCCATGGCGCCCTCGCCCTTGGCCATCATCCGGGCCACGACGTAGGCGAACTGGCGGCTGGCCTGGATGATCGTGGCCATCCGGCCGAGCTTGGCCTGGGTGAGCTGGTACTCGGCGATGGGCTGGCCGAAGACATTGCGGTCGAGGGCGTACTGGCGGGCGGCCTCGTAGGCGGCCTGCATGACGCCGAGGGCCCGGGCCGCGGTCTGGATGCGGCCGTTCTCGAAGCCGGCCATCTGGTAGTAGAAGCCGCGGCCCTCGCCGCCCTCCAGGCCGATCAGGTTCTCGGCCGGCACGAACCAGCTGTCGAGGGCGATCTCGTAGGAGTGCATGCCGCGGTAGCCGATCGTGTCGATCGGGCGGCCCTCCATCTTCCCGCCGGACTCCTGGGTGATCTCGAAGCCGTGGCCCTCGAGCTTGCCCTCCTTGGGGACGATGAACATCGACAGGCCACGGTGGCCCTTCGAGCGGTCGGGGTCGGTGCGGGCCAGGACGAGGAGGACGTCGGCCCGGGCGCCGAAGGTGCACCAGGTCTTGACGCCGTTGATCAGCCAGCCGCCCTCGGTCGGGGTGGCGGTGACCTTCACGCCGGCCACGTCGGAGCCGTAGTCGGGCTCGGTGACGGCGACCGCGTTCATGATCTCGGCCGAGGCCAGCTGGGGGAGCCAGTGCTGCTTCTGCTCCTCGGTGCCGCCGGCGATCAGGGCCCGGGCAAGGATCTCGGGCCGCGTGATCAGCGAGCCGCCGGCGCCGAGGCTGCCCCGCGACAGCTCCTCGGTGGCCACGACCATGCCGATGTACTCGCCCTCGCCGCCCTCGCCGTAGCCGCCGTACTCGGTGGGGATCGACAGGCCGAAGGCGCCGAGCTCGGCCAGGCCGGTGATGATCTCCTCGGGGATGTCGCCGTTGGTGCGGTGGATGTGCTCGGCGATCGGGGCCAGCTCCTTCTCGGCGAAGCGCCGGAAGGTGTCCTGGACGAGCTCGAAGTCGTCGTCGAGGTGGCGGGGGCCGGGCTCGTCGATCGAGGCGAGGAAGGCCGGGTCCCGGAACGAGGCCAGGAAGGCCCGGGTGCCGTCGAGGGCGCCGACCTCGACGCCCCACTCGGCCTCGCGGCCGAAGATCTTGCCGCCCAGGTCGCCGACGGCGTCGGCGATGAAGGCGCAGGTGATGCGGGCCTCGAGGTCGCCCTTGCCGCCGTAGTCGAGGAGGCCCCGACCGGTGGCGACGCTGGCGGCGGCGTGGGCCACCTCGTAGGCGAGGACCTGGCGGGCGTCGATGCCGTCGCGGACCAGGACGGCGACGGCCCCGTCGATCACGGCCTGGGCGGCGTCGAGGGCGGCCGAGGCGGCGGCGAGATCGGGCGTGGCAGGCGTGGTGACGTCGCTCATACGGCCAGGAAAAGTACCGCCACCGCCAGGATCGCCCCGCATCCGCGACCGCCTCGAGGTGCCAGGCACCTCGAGGCGGTCAGGGGGCGGGGACGAGGCGGCGGGCGTCGAGCCAGTGGGCGAGGTCGGCCTCGGGCATGGGGCGGGCGATGGCGTAGCCCTGGGCCCGGTCGCAGCCCAGGCGGGAGAGGGTGGCCATGTCGTCGGGACGCTCGACCCCCTCGGCCACGACCTCCAGCCCGAGGTTGTGGCCGAGGTCGATCATCGAGCGGACGATCGTGTAGGCGCCGCCCCGGTGGTGCATGTCGGCCACGAACGAGCGGTCGATCTTGAGCTCGGTGAGGGGCAGGTCGCGGATGTAGGTGAGCGACGAGTAGCCGGTGCCGAAGTCGTCGACCGAGGTGCCGATGCCGAGGGCCTGGAAGGCCCGGAACTGGGCCAGCGCCACCGACGGGTCGTCCATGATCTCGCTCTCGGTCAGCTCGACCACGAGGTGGGCGGGCTCCAGCTCGGCGTCGGCGAGGGCCCGCTCCAGCTCGCCCAGCAGGTCGCGGTCGAACAGGTTCCGGACCGACAGGTTGACGGCGACGCTGAGGTCGTGGCCGGTGGCCCGCAGGGCGGCGGTGGCCCGGGCCGCCTCCCGGATGACGAAGCGGGTGATCGGGCGGGTCGCGCCCGAGAGGGCGGCGAGGGGGATGAAGTCGTCGGGCATGACCAGCCCGTGGTCGGGGTGCTGCCAGCGGACCAGGGCCTCGGTGCGGGTGACGGCCCCGGTGTGCAGGTCGAGGACCGGCTGGTAGTGGAGGACGAGCTGGCCGGTCGGCACCGCCTCGCGCAGGTCGCCGATCAGGGTGAGGCGGGCCACGCTGGAGCGGTCCTGGTCGGCCCGGTAGACGGCGGGCCCGCTGCCGGAGCGCTTGGCGACGTACATGGCGACGTCGGCCCGGCGGATCAGCTCGTCGGCGTCGGTGGCGTGGTCGGGCACCAGGGCGATGCCGATGCTGACGTTGGACTGGAGCCGGACCTCGTCGATGGTGAACGGGGCGCTGACCGCGGTGGTCACCGTCTCGGCCGTCGTCCGGGCCGCCACCTCGTCGACGTCGGGGCCGCTGAGGACGATGGCGAACTCGTCGCCGCCGAGCCGCGCCACGAACATCGGTCGCAGCAGCGTCTCCAGCCGGTGCGAGAGGGCGACGAGCAGGCGGTCGCCGACCCCGTGGCCGAGGGCGTCGTTGACCTCCTTGAACTGGTCGAGGTCCATCAGCAGCAGGGCGGTGCGCTCGCCCTGGCCGACGACGGCCCGCAGGTGCTCGTCGAGCGAGGCCCGGTTGGGCAGCCCGGTCAGGGCGTCGTGGAGGGCCTGGCGGCGCAGGGCCCGGGCCGCCTGGGCGACCTTGGTCGTGTCCTGGAGCGAGAGGGCGATCTGGTCGCCGGGGAGGCGGAAGCCCTGGAGGGTGACGCTGCGGTGGGTGTCGCCGTCGGAGATCGACAGGTCGTCGAGCCGCACCGGCCGGCCCGTCCGGCGGACCTCGCGCAGCTTCTCGACGACGGCGGGGGCGAGGGTGGGCAGCTCGTCGGTGAGCAGCCGCCCGTGGGCCCGGTGCGAGGGCCCGGCGAGGAAGCCGTCGGAGGCGGGGTTGGCGGCGCGGATGCGGAAGCCGCCGGGGGCGCCCCGGTCCCCGTCCTCCCAGTCGACGACGACGAGGGCCAGCTCGATGTGCTCGACGATGTCGGCGTACTGCTGCGACTGCTCCTCGATCGACCGCTGCTGGGTGACGTCGAGGGTGACGCCGTGGAGCTCGGTGACCCGCCCGGCGCCGTCGAGCACGACGGTGACCCGGTCGAGGACGTGCACGATCGAGCCGTCGGCGTGGACCATGCGGTAGGCGATCTCGTGGTCGCGGCGGGCGTCGATGGCGTCGATCGTGTCCTCGACGACCCGCAGCCGGTCCTGGGGGTGGATGCGGCCCATCCAGAAGCCGTCGGCCCGCCACCCCTCGGGTCCGATGCCGAGCAGCTCGGTGGCCCGCCCGTTGACGTAGGTGATGGCGTAGGAGACCGGGTCCTTGGTCCAGAGGACGGCGTCGAGGTCGTCGATCAGCCCGGTGAGCCGGGCCCGGAGCTGCTCCTCGCCGTCGACCAGGCTGCCCACGCCGACGAGGATCAGCGCCGCCGACAGCCCGAAGGCGATCGCCGGCACGCCCCGGCCGGGGATGACGTCGGCCAGGTCGAGGGCGAGGAGCCCGGCGGTGGCCACGGCGGTCGCCACCGCCGCCGGGCGGGTCGAGCCGGCCGCCGCCCAGTAGGCGATGGTCGTGGCCATCACCAGCATGGCGGGGACGGTGGCGCGGGGGTCGAGGCCGGCCACGGCGAGGCAGAGCACCATGTCGGAGAAGGGCAGCCAGCGGGCCGGGCGGCCCTGGCGGAGCACGGTCCGGTGGTTGGCGGCGTTGGCGGCCAGGGCGAGGACGAGCACCGGGGGCCCGAGCCACCAGTGGAACAGCACGCTGGCGGCGACGGCGAGGACGGTGGCGCCGACGTAGCGGACCCGCACGAGCTGGTGCCAGCGGTCCTGGGTCCAGCGCTCGAGCTCGGGCGAGACGTCCCGCCCGATGGCCCGCACGGCCCGCCCCATCGTCCCCCGTCCCACGCCGCTCATCCTGCCCCACCACAGAGGGTGTGTCCACGGGTGCACAGGGCGTTCGGTGGTGGCGGGCCGGCTGGGGGTTGCGGGGGGTCGGCGACCTACGCTGACGCCCGCATCACGGACCTCAGGAGGAGACGCACGGTGACCGTCCACGAACGCCCTTTCGGCCGGACCTACGAGGACTTTGAGGTCGGGGACGTGTACCGGCACTGGCCGGGCAAGACGATCACCGAGTACGACGACCACCTGTTCTGCATGATCACGATGAACCACCACCCGCTCCACACCAACGACTGGTACGCGGAGCAGGCGCCCCAGGGCCGCAACGTGGTGGTCGGCAACCTCGTGTACTCGCTGGTGCTCGGGATGAGCGTCCCCGACGTGTCGGGCCAGGCCGTCGCCAACCTGGAGGTCGAGGTGCTCAAGCACTCCAAGCCGACCTTCCACGGCGACACGATCCACGCCGAGACCCGGGTCCTCGACAAGAAGCTCACGTCGAAGGGCGACCGCGGCATCGTCTCGGTCGAGACCAAGGGCATCAACCAGCGGGGCGAGGAGGTCTGCTACTTCCGCCGCAAGGTGATGGTGTGGACCGAGGAGGCGGCCCCCAAGCGGCCCCGCCCCTACGACGTCGACGGCGTCTGGACCGACGAGGCCTGAGCGCCTCGGTGACGTCGTGACCGACGGCCCCCGCATCCACAGCGCCGCCGCCGACGGCTTCGCGGCCGGTGCTGACGACTACGAGCGGGGCCGCCCGTCGTACCCGGCCGACGCCGTCGCCCTGCTGTGCCAGGAGCTGGCGATCGGTCCCGGCGCCCGGGTCCTCGACCTGGCCGCCGGGACCGGCAAGCTCACCCGCCTCCTCGTCCCCACCGGGGCCGAGGTGATCGCCGTCGAGCCGGTGGCGGAGATGCGGCGCCGGCTCAAGGAGGCGGCGCCGCTGGCCCACGTGCTCGACGGCACCGCCGAGCGGATCCCGCTGCCCGATCGCTCGGTCGACGCCGTCACCGTGGCCCAGGCCTTCCACTGGTTCGACCCCGAGGTGGCGCTCAAGGAGATCGCCTGGGTGCTCAAGCCGGGCGGCGGGCTGGGCCTGATCTGGAACGAGCGCGACACCCGCGAGCCGTGGGTGGCCGAGCTGAGCCGGCTGATCCGCTGGGACCACCGGGGCGAGCACCGCGTGCCGTACACCACCGAGGTCGACTGGGCCGGGGTGATCGACGGGATCGACAGCGCCTTCGGCCCGGTCGAGCGCTACGACACCACCTACCGCCAGCCCATGGACCCCGAGACCCTCGTGGCCCGGGTGCTCTCGACGTCGTACATCGCCTCGCAGCCGGTCGAGGAGCGGGAGCGGATCGCCACCGCCGTGCGCCAGCTGGTCGCCCCGCTGGGGGAGACCTTCGAGCTCCCGTACCAGACCGTCGTCTACTGGTGCCGGAAGCGGCCGTAGACGAGCCGGCCGGCGACCCGGCCGGGCCCGTCGGCCTCGTCGTCGAGCTGGCGGCGTGGTTCGGGGCGGAGGGGCGGGACCTGCCCTGGCGGCGCACCCGCGACCCGTGGGCGATCCTCGTGTCGGAGCTGATGCTCCAGCAGACCGGTGTGGCCCGGGTCGAGCCCCGCTTCCACGCCTTCCTCGCCCGCTTCCCGACCCCGGCGGCGTGCGCCGCGGCCCCCGCCGGTGACGTCGTCGAGGAGTGGCGGGGGCTCGGCTACAACCGGCGGGCGGTCAACCTCCACCGGGCCGCGGTGGCCGTGGTCGAGCAGCACGGGGGCGCGCTGCCGGTGACGCTGGAGGGGCTCCTGGCGCTGCCCGGCGTCGGGCCCTACACCGCCCGGGCCGTGCTCGCCTTCGCCCACGAGCGCCCGGTGGCGTGCATGGACGTCAACGTCGCCCGGGCGCTGTCCCGGCTGACCGGCGCCCCGATCGCCCAGGCCACGGCCGATGGCCTGGCCGCGACGGCCGACGAGCACGCCCCCGGCGGGGCGTGGGCGTGGAACCAGGCGGTGATGGAGCTGGGGGCCACCGCCTGCCGGCCCCGCCCCGACTGCGCCGCCTGCCCGGTGGCGCGCCGCTGCGCCTGGATCGGATCGGGGGCGCCCGACCCCTGGGTGCGGGCCCGGCCGCAGTCGCGCTTCGAGGGGAGCGACCGCCAGGGGCGGGGCCGGCTGGTCGACGCCCTGCGCCGGGGGGCGGTGGCCGAGGCCGACGTCCCGGCGGCGATGGGCTGGCCCGACGACGTCGAGCGGGCCGAGCGGGTGGCCGCCACCCTGCTGGCCGACGGCCTCGCCGTCCGCCACGGCGCCACCTGGCGCCTCCCCTGAGCGGCGCCAGCGGTTCCGAGGCGCAGCCGTTCTGAGGCGCAGCGGTTCTGAGGCGCAGGGGGCCCGCCGACGATCCCGTCACGCCTCAGAACGGGGCGACCCCGTCCCGGGCCGGCCGTCGCACGGTCAGCCGGTCAGCGAGGAGCGGCCCTCGGTGCGCCACCAGCTGGCGGTGAGCTGGAGGCCCTCGACCGACGCCCGGGGCGACAGCTCCTCCCACAGCCGCTTGTAGCCGGTGGCGGCGATCAGCCAGCGCCCGTCGACCTTGACGTAGGTGTCCTCGTAGAACGCCGCCCCCCGGATGGTGAGGTCGAGGTCGAGGAGGTGGACGGTGTCCTCCAGGGCCCACGTGCCGGTGGCCCGGTCGGGGCCGTCGAGGTCGATCTCGGGGTGGTGGCAGTGGTGCGACGAGTGGAACGACTCCGAGCCCATCGTCCGGCGCAGGAAGTCCATCACCGCCTCGCGGCCCGAGTGGGCGTTGGCGCCACCGGAGTACGTGGCCTCGACGTCAGGGGTGAGGAGGCCCTCGAGCTCGTCCCACCGCTTCTGGTCGAGACAGCGCAGGTAGGCGTACTTGAGCCGCTCGATGGCGTGGATCTCGACCAGGTCCTCGGGGGTGACGGTCACGACGGCTCCTCCAGGAACTCGACGATCAGCGGGTTGACGACGTCGGGGGCCTCGACGTGGAGGAAGTGGCCCACCCCGTCGACGATCTCGGCCCGGGAGCCGGGGGTGGGCAGGTGGGCGGCGGCGTCGGTGACGAGCTCGACGCCGAGGCAGCCGTCGGTGGCGCCGTGGAGGTAGAGCAGCGGGATCGGCGTCGGCGTCATCCACCCGGCCTGCGGGGCGTCGAGGTCGGGGCTCTTGGGCCCGTCGCCGAGCGTCGCCCGGTAGTAGCCGAGGGCCGCGGCCAGCGACGCCGGGTCACGCAGAGCGTCCTTCACCGCGGGCACGTCGCCCGAGGCGTCGTAGCCCGGCGACCAGTCGGCCCACAGCCGGTCGACGAAGGCGAGGTCGTCGGCCGCCACCACCCCGTCGGCCAACGGGCTCTGGAAGAAGAACATGTACCAGCTGCGGCGGAGCTGGTCGTAGGAGGTGAACCCGCCGAACATGGCGCCGGCCGGGGGCACGGCCATGGCCACGGCCCGGCGCCAGCGATCGGGCTCCCAGCCGACCGCCGCGTAGGTCGCCATGGCGCCCCAGTCGTGGCCGACGATCACGGCCCGGTCGTCGCCCCCCAGCGCCTCGTGGAGCCGGCTGGCGTCGCGGGCCAGGGCGCCGACCTGGTAGAGCCCGTCGGCCGGGACCGACGTCGGGGCGTAGCCCCGGAGCCACGGCGCCACCGGTCGGAACCCGGCGGCCGTGAGGGCCGGGATCAGGTGGCGCCACGTCGGCGCGGCGTCCGGGAAGCCGTGGAGGAGCAGCGCCAGCGGGGCGTCGCGGTCGGCGGCCGGGTCGGTCAGCCAGGCGACGTCGAGGTCGCCGAGGTCGGTGCGCTCGACGGCGAGCCCGTCGGGGACGGAGGGTTCCATGGGCGCGGGACCGTACTCCCCGCGGCCCGGCCCGTGACGAGGTTCACGAGCGCTCGCGCCAGGGCTCCGTGCGCTTGCCGGCGTATCTGAGATTCCTGTCACACAGAGTCCAGGGGCCGTCCATCCCGACTACGGTGCGCCGCCACCTGGGGCCGGTGCCAAGGGGATCCACATGGTCGACATCACGTTCTGGGGGGTCCGGGGGTCGACCCCCTGTCCGTGCGATGCGAACCGGCGCTACGGCGGCAACACCGCCTGCGTCTCGATCGAGCGGCCGGGCCGCGAGCCGATCGTGCTCGACCTCGGCACCGGGCTGCGCTTCTTCGGCCAGACCCAGCCCGCCGACGGCACCTTCAGCGGGCACGCCTTCGTCACCCACATCCACTGGGACCACGTCCAGGGCCTGCCCTTCTTCGTCCCCGTCCTCGCCCCCGGCGCCCGCCTCACCGTGCGGGCCCCCCGCCCGCAGCACGACCTCGACCTGGAGGCGGCGTTCGGGCAGTTCCTGCGGCCGCCGTACTTCCCGGTCACCGCCGAGCAGCTCCACGGCCACATCGAGTTCGTCGACTTCGACGACGGCGAGACGGTCGAGGTCGACGGCGCCCGCGTCACCGCCCGCACCGTGCCCCACGTCGGCGCCACCAACGGCTACCGGGTCGAGGTCGACGACGTCGTGATCGCCTACATCAGCGACCACCAGCAGCCCGTCGACGGCACCGACCGCATCGCCGAGGGGGCCCTCGCCCTGTGCGACGGCGCCGACCTGGTGATCCACGACGCCCAGTTCACCCCCGAGGACTTCACGGCCAAGTCGGACTGGGGCCACTGCACGGTC